>CATLVU010000120.1 GCA_950061135.1 uncultured Oligoflexia bacterium | reverse complement strand
AAGTCGTATTACAAATGCACGAACCGAGGGGTACAACAATGTCTGTAAGCAGCTCCAGAAGAGGGCTTATGGGTATAAGAGTTTTTATAATTATCGGTTGAGAGTTCTATATGTCTGTCAGTAGGGCTTGAGTGCGGTGCGCTCCACCATTAAGGGAGAAGAATCGAATCATTTAATTGAGTTTTTGGTTGCGGGAGCAGGATTCGAACCTACGACCTTCGGGTTATGAGTCGGTTCACTGCTTTTCTGCCTAGTTCGTTTAAGTACAATTTATTCAGTAAATTCAAACAGTTAATCCATTTTTTGACGTAGATGTTTTCGGGTAATTTTGGGCGATTTCTATTGGCCGTAGTCATTATGTAGTCATTTTTCTGTCTTAAAATACACATGAAAAAATTATTCAACATTTACAACAAAAGGAAACATCTATGAATTTTAAATTAATAATCCAAGTAGCACTTCAATTACTACTGAATTTTCTATTACATTTATTAGGGTATTTCAAACCACTAATATATATTTACATGATATGGGTTGGGTTAAATCTATATTACTATTAAGCCACGTATTAGATAAAAAAGTCGCTAACTTGCAATAGCGTCATTAATGATTCTTTCTGATTTCTCACTAATGGTGAGAGGAGTCGAACTTTTATCATCAATTAAAATAACATCGTAATCAAAAACAAGTTCTGGCCGTAATGACTTGCGTCCCACTTCTTCCTGAATTAGCTTGATAAAGCCATGAGACTCTAGTGATCTACAATCTGATAATACGTGCTGAGGTTTACGATCTAAATAATTTGCAAGCTCGTAAACAGATGTCGGTTTAAGCTTTGAAATTACACTCAGAATATTTGACTTATTGGATGTCATAAACGATCTAAATGTCTTTATGGAATCAAAAAAAATCATCTCCTCTGAGTCTATCACTGATCCCTTTACATTAATGGCCTCATTAACTTCTTTAAAAAGATCATCTAACTTCTGAAAACAAATCGTTAATTTTTTTAAACTCATTTTAAAATCTCCTGACACTTTACTTGAAATACCTTCCAAGCTTCTCGCCAATCATCTAAATGTAATTGCACTCTATACCCATGATTTTCTGGTAGTGCATCGTGAGAGTGAAACCCAAATGGTTTATGATTATCAACCAAAACAACTAATTCACTTTCATTCTCATCATTCACATCCAAACGTATCAACCTAAATATAGCCTTTACGCCTTCTGGGTATTTATCAGCATCTTGATGTTCTTCGATAAAAACTGAAGTTTTATACCGATGGCCATCTTTACCAGTTGTAATTGAAGATCTATCTATCCTCACATTTCCCCTTTCATGTTAACACATTACGGATATATCCACAAATAGTGAGTAATTATTATATTCATACAGATCAACTTATTCAAATTAAATATCACAACCTATTGAAAATATTCAATTCATAGAAAAACAAATTAGTAAAATAATACCTGATACGGCACCAATTCTAAGGCCTCCTCCACCACCAGACCCGTCACCAACAATATCAATTCCACCTGAACCGGTTCCACCACCGCCCATGTCTCCACCAAGAAAATTACTCATAAATACCTCACTGTTAATTATAGAGAGCAAACTCTTTGCCCTTAATTTCTTTTACCCAAAATGGCTTTTCGATACTTTCTTCACTCATTCCTGTAGCAAGGTAAATATTCCGAAAGCCATTATCAAATATTTGCCTGCTTAATATTTCGCCTTTTTCACTTTCTCCTAAATTGGAATCAATATAAATGGAAATATCCTTTTTAAAGTCTTTAGCACTATTCATAAATTCAGCTACAGAATAAAAAGATTTTAGCTCAACTCCAATATCTTTGGCCGAGCGACTCCAGCTTAAATGAGTAAACTCATCATCGTCAATTAGGACAATTGTTTTTCCTACACTGTAATCTGTATCCACAAAAAGTGGTAACGTTATTACTATTTGAAACTTCTCACCTGCATTCGCAGTAATTTCTCCGTCGTATTCCTCTAGAAGAATACGAGCAAGAGATAGGCCGATGCCATTTCCATTTTCTTTTGTCGTAAACCCATCTGTAAAAAGCGAATCTAATTTAGTTGTATCAACTCCATGCCCATCATCTTCAATTGTCAAAACTATATGGCGATCTTTAGAAGAACTCTTTATTAAAATATTTTTGGCAAAAGCTTCAATGGAGTTATTAAGTACATTAGATAAAATTCGCTTCAAAGAAACCTTATTAAACCGAATTTTTTCTAAATACTTTAATTCATCTTGGTAAATGATCCTTAGCTCACTACAAACTTTTAATTTCTCCGCAATCACTTCATTAATTTCAGCATTTGGATTAAAAACTTCTACTTCGCTACTTTTCTTATTCAGTAAATCTTTAGAAATCGCTAAAATTCTCTCAATCGCTTCTGACAAGACTCCCTCTTCATTTCGGTTCTTTTGCTGTTTCAAATCACTTTGCAAAGATTTCAATATTTCTAAAGGAGATTGAATATCATGTACAACTTGTTTAGCGATCTTTACCTTTTCAGCTTCTTTAATCATCTTTCTGTTCTCATCTAGAAGCTCTCGAACTTCTCTTAATGATGACTTTGGTGCAAGCTCATTACCTGAAAGAAGATTTTTAAAGTCTGAAATGATATTAATAAATTTATTCTTTACAAACTTCGCCATGATAAGCCAAATAAAGACAGCAAAGAATAGAAATAGCATAATGCTTGTACTGATATACTGAAAGACATCGGAGTAAATTAAATTATCTGGTGCCACTTCCTTGACAAGATAAGAATCTAACTCGTTTAGAGGGTAAGTAACTTTTAAAGTCTCAGATAAACAAGAATTTATTTTTCCACACGGGTTGGCCTTAGAGATAAATACCCTTGCAAGGCCTTCTTCTTTTTTTATTGATTCTAAATAATATTGAACCGCATTTTTATTATCAATTAAAGCAAAACCCAACACTTGGTCAGCTTGCTTTTCAATATTGACAGTATGTTGAAATACAATGCTTCTGGTATCTGACTCTATAATGTTTTGAGAAAAATTATAAGAGATCAAAGAGAATGCAACAATTCCCAAGACAAAAAGAACAATATAAATCATATTGAATGTTTGATTTATTGTCTTAAATTTCATCCAGCACCTTAAAGCTATTTTGCTTCCAAGTTAAGTACACAAAGCCTTTTTTTCGATTTTCTTTAAAGTCATGTTTACCAGTGATTCCCAAAAAGGTTCTTCTCTTTGAGAAGTAGTTTTTTAAAGAACTACGATCATAAGATTTCAAGTGAGGTAGTGCACTCAAAATAAAATTAATCGAATCATAAGAAAGAGCTGAAACATCAGATGCCTCTGATCCAAAATAACTCTTATAGTCCTGCTTAAATAATTTTGAACTTTTGTCCTTTGTATTCTGATTCCAATGAGCAAGACAAATTGCTTTAAAGTTGTAATCATTTAAAAGTTTAAAGTATCTCTCTCCTTTACTAGTCCAGCCATCTCCTCCAATATAAACCCGTGGTTTTCCATCCCTTGATATGGCCTTAATAAAATCTATCGCCTCAGACTCATACATTGGAAGTAAGTTATAAACATTTTCAGATTGCTTTAACTCTTTTGGGTTATTCGCAAGTATAATATCAAGCTTAACATTATATTCTTTTGCAAGAGTTTCTATTTGATTACTAAGATCAACACAATAAGCGCAACTTCGTCTTTTTATAAGACTTGCCTTTGTAATATTTCTTTTCTTTAGTAATTCCAATATCGCATAGGCCTGAGATTTATTACTCCCTGCTATTTGAAAGTAATTATTCGCATTCTCTTTTATATCATCAGATGTTGCCGTTGGTAGCACAACACTTAAATCTTTGTCTTTGTGGATATGCTGAGATAGCAGTGCATGGCTTGAGTAATCATACCCATGAACAGCAATCGCATTACTTTTTTGGATTTTCTTGGCAACCTCTAATATAGAGGCCGTTTCAGATGTGTAGTTATATTCAGTTAATTTAATTTCAAGACCTAGTTTATCCAGTAGTTTTTTATTATGAATCAAAGATAAGTAAATCCCCTTTCTAACATGATCTCCAAAGATGATAGAACTCTCATTTTCAAGATTATGCATCATACTTGCCACTGCAATTTCAATTTCTTTTGCAAAAGAAATATTAGATAGAAAAATGAGAAATAGCGATATAATCCTCATAAGTTTTCAACTCCCATCATAATTAATTTATAAGTAAAATAAAATAATGATATTGATAAAACTTGATTCACTCTTTGTTTAATTTTCATCGTTCTATTTTTTAAGCCAAGATCAACTAGCCAAATAATTAAAAATTTAATCGCCATAAAACATGAATAAAAGCCCAATAAGAAAAATACGGGATAACTTGAATTAACAATTAGAGGTACACCTACAAACACCCAAAATAAATAGGGATATGGATTAAGAAGATTTACTAATACAGCATCTTTAAACTTATAATCCAGTAAGTCTGTGCTATGAACAGACGATGCTTTTAGACCAAGTATCGCAAGATATGAGATAAACCCAGCTCCAATAAAAGGTATTAACGTATTAATCCATACTAAATACTCTGACCCCTTAACTAGAAAATAGGCAATACTTATAATGAACACATCACTTGCAAATGGCGCTAAGGCAAGAAAAAAACCTTCTTTTTTTCCATGAGTAATCGTCTTTGAAATAATCAAATTTGATAATGGCCCGGGGGCCACACCATTACTTGCTCCCAGCAAAAGACCTGATAAAAATAATTCCGTCACGACTGACTATCCTTTTTCAAGTTACTCAATGCTTTTATGATCTCACCTTCTTTTAGTACCGCCATATCAAGCATTTTTTTAGTTTCTATATTTTCGATCACGGCATCTTTTTGAATAAATTTCAAAAGATTCATTACGTTATAAAAATATCCATTTATCTCATGAAGGCTTTTCTCTTCACTCATTGAATCCTCCTAGAGTTAAGAGACTTATCTGCATTATCTCTTAAAAAATGTGTTAAATTTGCATAAGAAGTTCCCATCGCCTCAGAAGCGTACTTAACCACTCCTTTATGTCTTTGAATCATGGCGCAGATCAATTCTTTTTTGAATATTTTCAAAAACTCTTTAAGTCCGATCTCTTCTATTAAGTCCAGATAATAATCAGGAATGACATTTTCTGATAAGTTAATATTACTTCTTATATGAACAGGTAAAACATCAGGAGTAATTAAACGGTGTCCATGAATCACCCAGTTTTCTACAAGGTCTTGGATTTCACGGGTATTTTGTGGAAAACTATATTTTGACAAAATTGCCAAGGCTTCATCATTAATCACAATCCGAAAAGGTTGCTTTGCTATAAAGAACTCAAACAAAGTTCCTATGTCTTCAGGACGCTCTCGCAAAGGAGATAAATTAATACTAAAAGTACTTATTCTCGCATAAAGGTCTTGTCGAAACAGTCCATTTTTCATTAATTCAAATATGTTTTCGCAAGTAGCGCTTATAACTCTAAAATTTGACTTAATTTTTGTATCCGATCCAACTGGGTAAAACTCTTGTTCTTCAATCGCTTTTAAAAGTGTTTTTTGAGCTTTGTGTGATAATGCATGAATTTCATCTAAGAAGATCACTCCGTTATCAGCAAGTTCAAGTAATCCTTTTTTACTTTTATTCGCACCAGTAAACGCCCCTTGAACATGGCCAAAAACTTCACTTGCAAATAACTCATCTGTATATTGTGAACAGTTGATTTCAACAAAATTATCACAATCTAATATTTCTTTTACTAAATGAGCTACCACTCTTTTTCCTGTGCCCGTTTCGCCCGCAATAAATACAGGGCGATTTGAAAATGATAGATTCTTAATTTTGTATAATTCCTCTTTTAGCTCTTTTGACTTTGTTATAAAGGACTTATTAATCAAATTCTCTAATTGTGCATCCTTTTGATAATTATAAAAACGATTAAGAACAGAGTTTAATTTTTCCAAGGTGAAAGGCTTATTTAGATAATCTTTTGCTCCATTTATAAATGACTCCTCCAAAATATCTTTTCGTCTTTCTCCTGAAAGTACAATGGAATAAACATTCATCATTTTGGCCAGTTTCAAAAGCTTTAGACCATCAAGCTCTCCGTGGAGGTTTAAGTCAAAAAATGCAAGATCAAACTTTGAGTTTTTAAGTAGCTCATGAGCTTCATCTACACATCGGGCCAGAAGAATTTCTCCAAAATCACTCAAGATACGTTTGCTTGTCTGAGCGGTAAACGCATCATCTTCAACTAACAATATTTTTAATTTATTTTCCATGTGGTAGCTTTAACCAAATATTTGAATTTTATTCAAACAAAAAATTACCATTTCACAGTTGAAATTATCATTTTGATAATCCTGTACTCCGTAATCACTTACTCAAGTCATTGAATTTACGAATCAAAAGGAGACAAATCCTATATATATTAAGCACTTACCCTCTGCCAGTTTTTATTGTCCATTACTCAAGGCCTTAGAATCTCAACCCTGCGAATTTTGATTCAAGTTTCACCCAGAATATTCCGAGTCATATAATAGGAAAATAGTTATTAATCTCAAGGTTAGACGTTATGATTAGATTCATTCTTATTGTGCTTTTACTTATCTCAGGCTGTACCAAAAAGTCTGAGTTAAAGTTTAGCGGTTTAAAAGAAAAGAAAGCTGGAACTCTCAGTGCAATGGCCACCAATATAGTTATAGAGAATAATCAACTTAAAGTTACTGGAACTGGACTTGAAAACGTCACCAAAGTTGTCGTTAAAAGTAACGATGGCTTTAATGAAGAATTTTCCATTGAGTCAAAATCAAATTCACAACTTGTCGCCAATGGACTAAAAGCATTCTCTTTTGTGGTGGGAAAGGCTTTTTCTCTTGTTTTATCTAACGCTCATGGTTCCGCAACCTTTGATATTACCTTTACTTTGCAAGATGGTGCAGTGACAGCATCAAAGCTTTCTGATATGGGAGCGGCTGATGGAGACGTTTTACTTTATAACCAAACTTCAAATATTTGGGAGCCAAGACCACTTAGCGGACTTAACCTTGTTGGGACTTGGGATGCGAATACAAACGATCAAGATCTTGTTGATGGTGGATATGGTGCAGCTCCTACTCCAAATGCAGGAGATTATTATGTAGTATCTGTTTCAGGTACAACTATGGTTGACGGAATCAATACTTGGAACGATGGAGATTGGGCGATCTTTAATGGAACTGCTTGGGATCGCATTGTCAATTCCGCAGAGATTACAAGTTTTAATACAAGAACGGGCGCTGTGGTTCCGACAGAGGGTGACTATGATTTAGACGAGCTTGGAGATGTCGACCTAACAACACCTCCAACTTCAGGACAAGTTTTAAAATATGATGGAACAAAATGGGTTGCAGCAGATGATCAAGTCTCAACTGGTGGAGGTTCAGGAACAGGAGAATCTACAAATGTTATCTTAAATGCAGACAGTGATGCTAACAATACAGGTGAGATTCAATTTAAGGTAGGTGGAACAACTCAGGCGGTGATTGATAATAATGGAAACTTAGCAGTGGGCTCAAGCTCTGCTTCAGCCAAGCTTGATGTATTTGGAAACTCAGGACCTCTTGCTGTATTTGATATGGTTGATAACCAAGCTTCTAACTTTGTTTTAAAACAAAATACGGATGAATATATTAACGTGGACACTACGGACACGGCAGAAAAAATAACTTTTGGAAACACAACTTCTAATCCTGATTTTATTTTTAAGGGTGGCAATGTTGGTATTGGGACGACAGCTCCAACACATAAGTTGCATATACATGATCCTGATAATAATTCAGTTAAAATGAGATTTACTACTAATACAACCGGAACATCTTCAAGTGATGGGGTTGTAATTGGTATTGGGGATGCTACTAATAATTACAGTATTTGGAATAATGAAGACTCAGGTAATTTTGGACTCGGAAAAACAGGTAATGGCTGG
>CATLVU010000119.1 GCA_950061135.1 uncultured Oligoflexia bacterium | reverse complement strand
GCTGTTAACTCTAGTGCATCAGCCTTCTTACTTGATAAAATTCGTCGCAAATCACCATCTGTTATAACTCCTAAAACTGCTCCATCATGAACAATTCCTAGGCCTAGTTTTCCTTGAGTCATAATCGAAATAACATCTTCAAAACTATCATCAGGTTTTATTAAGGGAAGGTTTTTAGACCTCATAACGTCTGATACCTTCGTTAATAACCTTCGTCCAAGAGAACCCCCTGGGTGAAATTTTGCAAAATTTTCTTCTTTAAAGTCTTTTGCCTTCATCAATGTTACCGCAATCGCATCCCCCATTGCCATCGTTACAGTAGTAGATGTTGTAGGTGCTAGTTGAAGGTGACAAGCTTCCGAGCTAACACCTATATCTAAATGATAGTTCGCATGTTTTGCTAAAGTTGAATTTGAGTTTCCTGTCATTGCAATAATATTATTTTTATTGGCCATAAAAAAATTTAAAAGTTTTACAACCTCATCTGTTTCACCTGAATTAGAAATCGCAATTATTGTATCTGAAGGGTGAATCATTCCAAGATCACCATGATAAGCTTCTCCTGGATGAATAAAAAATGAACGAGTACCCGTTGAGGCTAATGTTGCAGCAATCTTTTTTCCAACTAGTCCTGATTTTCCCATTCCAGTGATAACCACCCTTCCTTCTGAAGCTAGAATAGAACTTACGGCTGACTCAAATGATGAATCAATTTTTTGTGATACCTCAACCATCCCTGCTATTTCATTCTCAAAAACTTGTTTACCGATTTCTAAAGACTTCATTTGACCCTACTAATTTTTAAAAATAAATGATCTTCTGATAACAAATACTCATCTTGTTCAAAACAATAAAAACTATCACAAGTTGTTAAGTCGATAATTACTTCGTCTTTAACCAGTGAAACTTTTTCTGTAGGCTTAAAGGGTAAAATTTTAATATTTTCTCCTAAACTCAAAACAGTACCTAAGTTGAAACAATCATTAATGACTTGATTCAAAAGGGTTTTATTAAACTCTGAATCAAAATTCATCACATCCATAGCTTTTTTAATATGTAGCTCTCTTGAATTACCTTCACTATCGAGTCGGTTCCAATCCCAAACCCTATATGTCACATCAGAACTACGTTGAACTTCACAAAGTGTTACCCCTTTTCCTATCGCATGTACTGAGCCAGTAGGTAAATTAATAAACATTCCTTTTTTAACAGGAACAAAATTCAATAATTCATTAACAGCATCTTTATTTTTTATTGCTAATTCAAATTGTTCTGCGCTAACACCCTCTTTAAAACCTAAATAAATTCCAGCTTCTTCCTCTGCATCTAAAATAAACCAACATTCTGGTTTTCCGTTGTCATTCTCATTTTTTCTCGCATATTCATCGTCAGGATGAACTTGAACAGAAAGGTTATCATCAGTATCAATAAATTTCACAAGGTAATCTAGCTCAACAAATTCATTTAGTTTTTTATCACCAACTAAAGCAACTCCATTTGGGTGAGTTGAAACTTCCCATGTCTCTCCAATATTTGAAAGCTCTGTCTCTTTAAATCTTTTAAGTTTTTGTCCCCCCCATATTTTATCAAAAATAATAGGAGTCAGTTTTTGTAATCCTTTCATTCTAAAATAATAACAAAAAAAGATTGAATAGTAACTAAACAAATAATACACTAGTCGCTAGATAAAAAATTACTTATAGGTCACTAATTGAACACTGAAAAAATTCTTATTCTAGATGGAGCAATGGGTACAATGCTTCAACAATACAACCTAACCGAAGATGACTTTAGAGGTCAAAGATTTAAAGACTACCCAAGTCCTCTAAAAGGTAATAATGATTTACTCAATATTACCGCTCCTCATATTGTACAAGAGATTCACGAAAAATATCTCGAAGCCGGTGCTGATATTATTGAAACTAATACTTTCTCGGCCAATAGCATTTCAATGGCCGATTATAATATGCAAGAACTTGTTATCGAGCTTAATACTGAGGCAATAAGGCTTGCAAAAAAAGCTTGTGAAAAATTCAATAAAATCAATCCAAATAAACCAAGAAAAGTTGCGGGAGCTATCGGTCCAACCAATAAAACAGCTTCTTTATCACCGGATGTAAATGATCCAGCCAAAAGATCTATTAGTTTTGATGAACTAGTTGAAAGTTATTATGAACAAACAAAAGCTTTAGTGGAAGCAGGTGCTGACATTCTTTTGATTGAAACAATTTTTGATACTTTAAACGCAAAGGCTGCTTTGTATGCCATTGAAACTTATTTTGAAAAAAATAATCAAGTACGAATTCCTTTAATGGTTTCAGGAACTATCACAGACCGGTCTGGAAGAACCTTATCAGGTCAGACGATAGAAGCTTTTTTAAACTCCGTTTCTCATTTTCCTTTAATGAGTATTGGGATTAACTGCGCTCTTGGTGCAGATTTAATGCGCCCATTTATCCATTCACTCTCTAAGAACTCACCTTATCCTGTATCTATTTACCCTAATGCAGGTCTTCCAAATGAGTTTGGAGAATATGACCAAACACCAGAAAAAATGGCGGACATAATTGAAGAATATTTGAAGGAAGGGCATATCAATATTATTGGTGGTTGTTGCGGAACTACAGATATACATATTAAAGAAATTGCCAAAAGAGCAGAAAAGTATAAACCACGAATTATTCCCCAGATCGAAAAGCTACCTCGATACTCAGGCCTTGAGCCTCTAACTATTTTCAGCGAAAGCAATTTTATAAATATTGGTGAAAGAACTAATATCGCAGGCTCTGCAAAGTTTAAGAAGCTTATAGCAAATAATGATTTTGAAGCTGCTGTAAATATTGCGAGAGAACAAGTAGAAAATGGTGCCCAAATCATCGATATAAATATGGATGACGGAATGATCGATGGCGAAGCTGCGATGATTAAATTTCTTAATCTTCTAGGCTCAGAGCCTGATATTGCGAAAATTCCCTTCATGATTGATTCTTCGAAATGGCCTATCATTCAAGCAGGATTAAAATGCGTCCAAGGAAAATGCATTGTTAACTCAATATCCTTAAAAGAAGGTGAAAAAGAATTTTTAACTCATGCCAAAGAAATTAGAAAGTTTGGAGCTTCAGTAGTCATCATGGCATTTGATGAGAAAGGGCAAGCAGATACACTAGAGAGACGTATTGAAATTTGTAAAAGATCGTATGACTTGTTAATGAGTATTAATTTTCCTGCTGAAGATATTATTTTTGATCCAAATATTCTAGCGATAGGAACAGGAATAGAAGAACATTCGAAATACGGAATCGATTTTATCAATACAACCAAATGGATTAAAGAAAATCTTCCTCACGCAAAAGTCAGTGGTGGAGTTAGCAATGTTTCCTTTTCATTTAGAGGGAATAATACTGTTAGAGAAGCAATTCATGCTGTATTTCTCTATCACGCGATTAAAGCTGGTATGGATATGGGAATTGTAAATCCCACAATGCTAGAAGTTTATGATGAAATACCAAAAGAGCTGCGTGACAAGGTTGAGGCCGTCGTTTTAAATACTCATCAAAATGCAACCGACGAATTAATTGATTTCGCAAATACTGTTAAGGATGGGCCTAAAACAAAAACGACAAACAAACTTGAATGGAGAGAAAAAAATGTTTTTGACCGCATCTCCTATTCTCTTGTGCATGGGAAACTAGAATATATTGAAGAAGATACTAAAGAAGCACTTAAAACATTAGAACGACCACTCAAAGTCATTGAAGGTCCTCTTATGGATGGTATGAATATTGTTGGTGATTTGTTCGGCTCAGGTAAAATGTTTCTTCCACAGGTTGTAAAGTCAGCGCGAGTGATGAAAAAAGCAGTAGCATACCTCAACCCATTTTTAGAGGCAGAAAAAAGTGAGACAGAAAAAAGTTCTAGTAAAGGGAAAATTCTCATGGCCACCGTCAAAGGTGATGTTCATGATATTGGGAAAAATATTGTTTCAGTCGTTTTAAGTTGTAATAATTTTGAAGTTGTCGACCTTGGCGTCATGGTTCCATCTGAAAAGATTCTTGAAACAGCAATCAAGGAAAATGTTGATATCATTGGTCTTTCAGGCTTAATAACTCCAAGTCTTGATGAAATGGTTCATATTGCTCAAGAAATGAAAAAACAAAATTTCAAGCTACCATTACTGGTTGGAGGAGCAACCACCAGTAGAATACATACAGCTGTTAAGATTGATCCTTTTTATGATGAGATAATTGTTCATGTTGCAGATGCATCAAAAGCTGTACCTGTCGCTCAAGAGCTTTTAAGTACTCCTACAAAATTAAAAGAAGAAATAAAAACTCAATATGAAAAGCTGCGAACGACTCACGCACAAAAAATGGCGCCTTTAAAAGACTTTCAAAAAGCAAATGAAAATAAAGGCCGATTCAAATTTGAAAATATCACTAGGCCTAGCTTTTTAGGGGTTAAAGAATTTAATGATCTAAAAATTGAAGAACTTGAAAACTATATAGACTGGACTCCATTTTTTAGCACTTGGCGACTTAAAGGAAATTATCCGCAAATTTTTAATTGCCCTACCTATGGTGAAGAAGCAAAAAAATTATTTAATGATGCTAAAAACTACTTAAATGAGCTTAAACAAATAAATGAACAAATCCTTTTTGCAAAAATTGGTTTTTTCAAAGCCCAATCAAATGCTAACGATATCCAATTATACTCAGATAGAGATCAACCACTTGAAACTCTTAATATGCTACGATCTCAAAGAGTAATGGATAATGCAGATGCCCCTAACCTTTGTTTGGCTGATTTTATTTCCTCAGAAAAAACAGACTATCTTGGAGCTTTCTGTGTAACAGCAGGACATAACACTGAAAAAATCATTCAAAAATATAAAGATAATCATGATGATTATGCCGTCATTATGATTAAGGCAATTACTGATCGTCTTGCTGAGGCTTATGCAGAATATCTGCATCAAAAAGTAAGAACGAAATTTTGGGGCTATGAAAAGTCTGAAGACCTGTCTTACCAGGAATTAATTCAAGAAAAATATCAAGGCATCAGACCTGCACCTGGATATTCTGCCTGTCCTGATCATTCTGAAAAACGCAAACTTTTTAAATTGCTTGATACCCAGACAATCAAGGTTGAACTAACTGAATCCTGTGCTATGACACCTGCTTCGAGTGTAAGTGGATGGTATTTTGCACATCCCGAATGCAAGTATTTTAATGTAGGTAAAGTTGATAAAGAACAAGTAAAAAATTATAGCAATAGAAAAAAAATGAGTATCGAAGAAACACAAAAATGGCTTCGTCCTCTACTAAATTACAACTAAGGTTTTATAATGACAAAAGTAATTGACCATATTAACAATGCGAAAGGGAAGACCCTTTTTTCCATTGAAATTCTTCCTCCAAGGCGTGGAGATGGTATCAAAAAACTTTTTAATGAAATTGAACCTCTAATGGAGTTCGGTCCCAAGTTCATTGACGTAACATATCACCGAGAAGAGTTCATTTATAAAAAAAGAGAAAATGGCCTGCTTGAAAAAGCTTCAATCAGAAAAAGGCCCGGAACAGTTGCTATCTGCGCGGCACTAACAAATAAATTTCAAGTTGATACAGTTCCTCATATTATTTGCGGTGGCTTTACTAAAGAAGAAACAGAGAATGCCCTAATTGATTTAAACTTCTTAGGAATTGATAACATTCTTGCCCTTCGAGGAGATGCAATAAAAACCGAGTCACGTTTTGAGCCAACTCCTGGTGGCCATAATTACGCGTCAGACTTGATTAAGCAAGTTTCAGAACTAAACAATGGAAATTATCTGAACTGTGAAGTAGAGAACTCTATTGCAACTGACTTTTGTATCGGAGTTGCAGGCTATCCTGAAAAGCATTTTGAGGCACCAAACTTTGATACAGATCTAAATTATTTAAAGAAAAAAGTAGAACTTGGGGCTGAGTATATCGTGACACAAATGTTTTTTGATAACCAAAAATATTTTGACTTTGTAAAACGCTGTAGAGAGGCCGATATAAATGTTCCTATTATCCCTGGAATCAAGCCACTCACATCTAAAGGACAGTTAACTGTTTTGCCTAGTATTTTTCATATCGACTTACCTGCAGATCTAGTAAAGGCTGTGATGGAATGTAAAAACAAAGAAGACATAAAAAAAGTCGGAATAGATTGGGCAATTATGCAAAGTAAAGAATTAGCACATTTTGGAGTGCCTTGCCTTCATTATTATTCCATGGGAAAATCTGACACAATATCAAAAATTGCGGGTGAGATTTTTTAATGCAAGTAAATGACAAATGTTTAGTTATCATTCCTACTTATAATGAAAAGATGAATGTAGAGAAAATGCTAGGGAGTTTAAAAGAACTCTACCCGGATATTTCAATTTTAATAATCGATGACAACTCTCCTGATGGAACAGCTCAAGTTGTTGAAAAATGCCAAAGCAAGTTATCTAATATTCACTTAATTAAAAGAGAAGGAAAACTGGGACTAGGAACTGCATATATAACTGGGTTTAAATGGGCGTTACAAAAGGATTATCAATTTATTTTTGAAATGGACTGCGATTTTTCACATGATCCAAAAGATATTAGAAGACTACTTGAAGCTGCTCAAGAAAATGATCTCGTAATTGGATCCCGATATATTGATGGAATTAGAATTATTAATTGGCCATTTCATCGTCTTCTTCTTTCTTATGGAGCTAGTATTTATACTAGATTTATAACAGGGCTAAAAATTCTGGACGTAACCGGTGGCTTTAAATGTTTTAAAAGATCGACTCTTGAGGCAATTAATCTTGATCGCATTTTTTCAAACGGTTACTCTTTTCAAGTAGAGCTCAATTATAAAGTATGGTCTTTAGGCTTAAAATTAAAAGAAGTTCCAATCATTTTTACCGAAAGAAGAGATGGACAATCAAAAATGAGTGGAGGTATCTTCAAAGAAGCTGTATGGGCAGTCATCATGCTTCGAATCAGAAAAACCTTCAATCTTTTAAACTAAAGTTATGATCGATTTATTAGACAAATGGGACACTAATCTCTTTTTGTTTTTTAACAAACTTCATCACCCTGTAGTCGACCCTGTAATGATTTTTTTATCAGATAATTATATTGCAATGGTTATTCTGTTAATTTCATTATTATTTTGGATTTATAAAGAGCTCTGTAGTTTTAAAAAGTTTTCCATCTTTTTTGCTATATTATTAATCATTTTTGGACTTAGTGACAGTATTACAAGTCGTATCTTTAAACCTGGCTTTGAAAGACTTCGTCCATGTCATAACCCACAAATAAGCTCACAAGTATATACGGCCCATAAAAAATGTTGGGGAGGAAAGTTTGGATTTGTTTCTTCGCATTCCTCTAATAGTTTTGCTGTAATCTTGTTTTTTATTTTAGCTTTAAGACGTCGTTATAGATATATATGGGGATTACTTATTTATTCAGGGCTAGTTGCCTATTCTAGAATTTACCTTGGAAAACATTACCCTGGAGATATATTAGTTGGCGCATTAATTGGCTCCAGTCTTGCTTACATGGGATACAGATTAGTTACTTTGAAGTATTTATTAAAAAGTTAAAAACCGCCCTACAAGATTGGTGTTATCAACTTGCTTCAGTTTGTCCATTTGTCTTAACTTCTGTCCTTTTAGCTAATTCAATCCTTTTATTTTCAATAGCTTATCAAGTTTAGTTTGTTCTTATTCATGCACTCTTATTGATATGAATTATAACTGCCCAAATTTAAACTGTCCTTCTTACCAAAAACCTGACTTTGTTATCAAAGATGGTTTCTTTTTTAGAAAAAATGATTCTAGAAAAGTACAGCGATTTAGATGTAAAAAATGTGGATCACGTTTTTGTTCTCAAACCCATAAACTTGAATATTATCAAAAGAAAAGAAGAATCAATTTTCCTCTGTTTAAACTCATCTGTTCTGGAGTCTCCATGAGAAGAGCTGCTATTATTTTAAATATTAACAAAACAACAGTAGAGAGAAGAATCCCTTATAT
>CATLVU010000118.1 GCA_950061135.1 uncultured Oligoflexia bacterium | reverse complement strand
CCACCGAGATCTACACTCTTTCCCTACACGACGCTCTTCCGATCTCTTCTAGCTTTTATTGACAAATTTGTGAGTATCTACCCGCATTCGGAATATGAATTGGGGCAAACTTGACTTGATATTGTACCTGACTTCCGTAAAGAACGATGTCTGCTGCCGTTACTTCACTGATAGGGCACTCGTATGATGTGTTAAGAACTGGATATTGTAATATATCACCTTGACCTGTTAGATCAGCTCTTGGACAGATATATACATCCATTGTCGGTTGTCCTGTCTCTGCGTGTACAACTGTAATGTCACCATAACTTGATACACCAACATGGACAGCTCCAGCGTTAACATTAGCATTAAGTGGAATTTGAACAAATGCTCTTTGTCCACCTTGGTAACAAGGGTTTTCTTGTTCTACAATTTCAAACCAATTACCAGGGGCTCCATTTGCTGTTGAGTAGATTCCATAATCATCTACTACTGTTCCACCACCAGATTTTTTTCCACCTGATGAGTTTTTCTTACCACAGCTCACTAAGAGCGTAGCTGTTAAGCCTACTAATAAGGCCGTTTTTAAAATGTTGTTTACTCTCGTTTTCATTTCTCTCTCCTCTCTTGTTTTTTTGAACACTATTTATAAAGCAAGGACTGTGCCAGATTTTCCTACCTAGTTACGAAGACTTACAAGAGGAGGATCGTATAAAGTTTTTATAGGGTGTAAAATAAGAAGACAATATCCTACGGGTATATTTTATGAATTTAGTTATAGGACATATTGACGATAAAGAAGGACGATTCAGTTTAATGGATCGATTAGTAACAATATAAGTGTTACCTATGCTGCTTAGAGAAAATGTAACCAGAAGGGTTTAGATCACAAACATAGGTCACACTATTAGTGCTCTCGTTTATGGATTAACAAGGATTATTTAAGGTTTGGTCGTATTAATGGTTATCAGTTTAGAGGCTATAGGCATTCATTACTATTAATATCTATTATATTATTAGCAATTTTCATTTTTTGAATCAATTGAAGGTCGACTAATTTATATTCATTTTTACTGTCTAATTTGTGGACAGCAATAACTCTAAAAAATAATTTTATATCATCAAAATAAGCTTTTGATTTTAATTGATAATCAGATACTTCTGGATAGATAAGCTCTGTACGAATTTGATCATCTTTTTTAGAAATAATAGTTTTTAAAACTTTGTACTTAGGAAGTCCATGAGTAGTCATTATAATTTCATTGCAACGTTTTTCGATACCGAGAACTTCATTTTCAGGGTAGGAATTATAAATACTTTTGTTGTCTATATTGCAAATAAGCTCTCCATAACCTTTGTTTGAGTAATAAATTTTAGATCCTGACACTTGTATTTCTTTTTCATTATCAAGGGCGTCCTTAAGCCATTGATCATTTTTAAAACGAGATGAAATATCTAAAACCTCATCTCTTTCAAGCATTTGATATGAGTATTGCATTGTGAGGTTATAGCGTTTCTTATAAAAATTAAAATCACGTTTTAGAGCATTGATACATTCATTTGCTAATAGGTTCGTGGTAGTTAGGATCGTTACTACAAAGATAAAACTTTTCATATATTGATACTTGCAAAGCAGATACCAAAAAACACTGAAATATTTGATAAAAACTGAACAGAAAAATTATTGGTGGCAACTTTTTTTACAATGTTTGAAGAAACTCAATGATTGCTAATTTTTGTTTATGAGAGAATTTTTCTGATCCATCATCATTTAGTAGCATTTTATCATGCCCAATATTTTGTAGACCTTTTTTTGAAGTATCATAATGATACTCTTTATCTTCTTTATAGGGAGATCGAATTAAATGAGGGGCAGGGTAGCCATTTTTACTTCTATCAAAATCTACTTGCTTATTCTCTGCAGGAACAGCGATATACATTGCAGTTCTATTTTCTGGTAAGCTAAGTACGTCGTATAAAGTAGGAGCGGAGTTATTATGAAAATATGGCCATCTAGACCAAACTCCAACTAATGGAGGAGGAACATAACCTTTTTGTGGTTTTACAATAGTGCTAATACTTTTAGAAATCTTAAGATTATTAAGGCGATCAGAAAAATACTTCATTCCTTCATGTCTAAGAGGGTCTGTTCCTACATCGATTACTGGAGTTGTTTTGTGATACCATGTTTTTGTTGTAATAAGCTGTTCTTGATAATCAGTGACCTGAGGGTTTGACCATCCTTTTTCGTACACGCCATGGCAGCCTTTACAATTTTTTAAAAATAATTTTTCACCATATTTTGCTTTTTCTATATTTATTTTTTTAGGAAAATAATCATTAAACTTTGGAGCTTTTGTACTAAAAACAAAAGAAGTCAGCTCTTTGATAATATCATCGTTATTTACCATCCAGCTTTCTAGTTTCTTTAAGTCTGCTCCACGACCGATCTCATTCCACAAAAAATTTGTATGAACAGGGTTTCCTGAAATAATAGAACCATCCAAAAGCCATTTAGTTTTATATTTTAAGTTCCACCACACTCCGGGCTTTGAGTCAGCTGGAATAAAGTTCAGTGGGTTTTTTGAAGATGAGTGTGAACGTCTTCTCGGATTATGTTTTTTGGGAGTGGCATATTCATCATCTCCACGTAACTCTAGCGAAAGTCCTACTTGGGCCAAAGAGGTATCAAGTCCAAGGGCCAGTGGTTTTTTTAAGGCGACAGACTTCATTGCAACATAAGTCTCTTTATATGTTTCATAATCTTCTTTGTCTGGGCCCAAAATAAATTGAAACATTCTTGGATGAACTTTACTAAGTATACTTTTTCCAATGACAAAAGCTTCATTCGCTCTTGGAAATCTGTTTTGAAGTCCGATAACCTTAGTTCCAAAAAGATTGGAGCTGTGGCAGGCAGCGCAGCTAAATGTAAGAGCATTATGCTGATTATTTTTAAAAATCGTTGTTCCCATTGGGTACTCTTCAAGTTCTCCCATCTGAGGAATTTGATTAGGGCCTATTTGATCCGAATATTCAGGATAATCATGCAGCCCCATCCATTTAAAAACTTCTTTTAAGCTTTTAAAGTGAGTTATCTTTTTTGTTATATTAAAAATAAATCTTCTAAGGGCGGAGCGGCTATCTGATTCAAAATATTTATTTAACGCTTTTTCAGGCAATAACATTCTAGTCGAACTGACAGGATAGTCTAAAACATGTTTTGCGCCTTCATATGTATAGTCCTCAAGAGTTGTAGGGCCTAATTGATAAATATCAGCACGATTTTGATCGGTTAAACATACTTCATGCCCATGAAAGTCTTCACATATAGGTTCGCCTGGGAGCGTGGCATATAAACCCCAATCCTGAGAGTAGCTATAAAAGGGGATAAAAAATAGTAATACAATTATAGGCATGCATTTATATCAACATACCGATCTTTAAATGTATTGACGCAAAGCTCTTTATTGCGGAAAGTTATTGTTTTTTATCAATGTTAGCTTAACCGCCTCTTTCATAGACTTTGCAGGCATGGTAGATTCTGGCTTCGATTCTTTCCAGTCTTGAGGTATTAGAGCTGCTTTGGCAATCTTGTTTTCAAACTCAATCATACGGTCAATTTGTGGCCTATTATTTTCGCTGATGCCTAACTTTGTTTGAATTCGTGAAATAGAAGCCTGCTTGTTTATAGAGTCTAGAAGACCATTGATAACTTCTTGTCTATTATCTTGAGTGTAACTTTCAAAAACTAGCCCACTTTGTTCTAGTTTAGTTATATCCACTTTTTTTGCGGTTAAAAGCCAGTTTTTTGTATTGGCCTGACCAATAATTGAAGCAAGTTGTGAAATACCGCCAGAGCACGGTAAAATACCAAGTTTGGCGTGATCAAATTGAATCTTACATGCCTTATGTGCAATTCTTATATCAGCAGCTATTGCTAACTCGCAACCGACGTTTTGAGCGCCAGATTTAAGATCAACAACGATAATCTGAGGAAGCATAGATAGCGCTTGAGTAATTTTTTGTAGCTTTTTATTAAATTTTAAAAGTTGTTTTTCGTTCAGAGATTGTAGGACATCTTGATTATGTCCTGAGCTAAAAGTGTTATAAGCTGAGTCGATAAAGATTGTGCTAATTTCGACTTTGGAAATACACCAAGCTAATAATGATTCAAGCTCAAATAAGGTTTCTAGAGTTAATGAGCTACATTTTTTACCGAGTGTGATTTTGAGCGTGCGGGTGTCTTTGTTTAAAAAAACATCAAAAGTTTGATAATTGAAAATTGAGGTCATTGATCCATCCTTGGGGTCATCTTTAGAGCTTCCTTGCTCTAAGTAAATTTTTTAATATTCAGGGCCCAAAGTCAAGGGGAGTAAATATTGGAGGTCCAAAGTTTCAATATCACTTACTGGAGTATATTTGCACCACTGGTGTCAGAAATTTTGGGACGTAAAAACTGCTAAGTACTGGGAATAACATAAAAAAAACTTGGCACGAAAAATGCTTATATAAAAGTGTGAATGGGAACCAAAGGAATGGTTCACACAGGCCAAGGAAGGCTGAAAATAGACTCTCTAGGATGGAGAGTTTTAAAGAGGTAAGGAAGCTGTCAATTTTAGGTTATGAGGAGTAAAAAATGGAATTTTCTGATTTAAACATGACATTAAGTTTAATCTTACTACTTGGTTTTGGTAGCTCTTTAATTCACTATTCTGCCTATGCAAAAAATAAGGTAAGAGTCGAAATTAGGAGCAAAAACAAAAATTAGTATCTATTACAAGTTGTAGACAAGAAATTGACGAAGTTTATTGCTTGTAATATCGATGCTAAATGCAAAAACTAATTATACTTCTTTTATTTATCGCACCTTCAATTACTAATGCTTTTGACCTCAAATTGAATATGGCCAGTATTTATGCTGATAGGCTAATTGAACAATTTGATAGGGAGCTTAAGTCTAGCTTTTCACAAAGCCCTCTTCATTCGAAGACCTATGCAAAATTAATTGCAAGTAGAGTTTATCTTGAAAATTTAACACATGATATTCCTGCCTATTCAACCAGCTCAACTTTATTTATTAATGATATTTATCAATTTGAAGATGTTAAAAAGCAGATAGATACCTTGGCCTATGAAATCATTAAAATTAATGAAGAACAAAGAGCTGAAACTATTTACCCGTCAATTAAATCTTCAGGGAATCTAACAGGAAATACTTTTCCAACTAAGGTGTGGAGTTTAACTTTTGATGATGGCCCATCAAGATTAAGAAGTAAGCTTGTAGTTGATAATCTTATTGCACATGGAATGAAAGCGAATTTCTTTATGCTGATGAGGCAGGTAAACAGATATCCAGATGTTCTCGATTATATTTTAGATAATAAAATGGAAGTTTCTCTCCATAGTTATAATCATAAGAATCTACCAAAACAAAACTTAGAAACTGTGAACTTTGAGATTCGCCAAGCGAAAGAAGAACTTGAACAAAGAGTTGGAGAAAAGATTGATTTTTTTAGACTTCCTTATGGAGCAGGACTTAGAAATAATTCCTTAAGGTCAGTTATTGCAGAAGAAAATATGATTCACGTTTTTTGGAATGTGGATACACTTGATTGGAAAGATAAAAACCCACAAAGCATTTTTGAGCGGACAAAGTTACAAATGAACAAATCTCCAAATGATTCTGGTATCATTTTGTTTCATGATATTCATGCTCAAACAGTTATCGCAAGTGAGATGGTAATGAATTATCTAAACGGTGAAGATTATAAGGTATGTTTGTTAAGTGAGATAGTTCAGTTTATTAATTTTGATTATGAGCTTAAGTGTAATCACCAAGAAAAATTATAGTGAAACATAACAGAGAGCACATCTCCTGTTAAATCATCAAAGCCATTTGTCGATTCTCCTACTTCAACTTCATCGGGTGGTATCTGTCGGTAGTCTTGGGTGAATTTATCGAAGAAATTAACCGTATGATATAAAAACTCTACATTGAAATACTTCTTCCTTAGCTCAATTGGGAATTCCAAGCCGAAGCCAAGACCTGTTCCAAGTCCTCCTCCTTCTTGATCGTCAAAGTTATCATTTTCAGGAAAGGTGTTAGTTTGATACCAATATTCAATCCGTCCTACAAAATAAGGGTTTGAGTATGTGATCGCTGTTCCTAAGTCACTAGTATTTACATAATAACGAAAGCCAATAAAAGGTCTCAGCATACTCGTTACAATCGCTCCTAGTTCTTCTGTCTTACTTCCTTGAACGAAGGTGTCTATGAATGCTGTATGTTGAGAGTATTCAATTCCAATCATGACTGCATTTTGAAAATCAACAAAATACTGATAGGAAAAAGCAAAAGAGGGATGGTTATCGTTATAAGCTGCACCTCTATTTCCTGTGAATGTTGTTAGTCCAAGGCCTATATTTACTGCAAAGAAACGTCCATATCGATAAAATCTTTCATCTTCTAGGACTTGAGCAGCTTCTAGATCTTCATTAAAGTCGGAGAAAATATCACTTCCAACATTTAAATCATCTTCTTCCGAAAACCCTGATAATGCTGTTTGTGCCTTTGCTTGTAATGAGAAGAGTAAAATGAATGGGAGAATAATTTTTTTCATAAGTAAAAATGAACCGCAGATTGAATAATATTATGGCCTAAAGTTTTTAAAACAACATCATCACCGGCCCTAGATAAACCAAGTCCAAATTCAAAACTAAAACCTATGCTTTCAACCCCTTGTAGATGAAACTCACTGCCAAAAAGTCCCTGTAGGTGATAGCCCTGAGTTGTTTCATCATCGAGGCTAATATAAGTAAAAAGACTTGCTTCAAGGGCAGTGTAGAACTCAAGCTGAGGTTCTTCGTATATCATTCTGTATAATTTGCCACCAACAGCGTATAAGGAATTTGAGGAATCAGCCTGAATTCCTAAATGACCTCCAATTGCCATTGTTCTAGATTTTTGAATTTTCATTGAAAAAGCTTGGAGATCATTTTCAAGATGATTGGTAATACCTAATCCAAGTCTTCCTAGTTTATTTACAGAGAGAGCTGGTAGCGAAAAAATAAGCATAATGACGATAAAAACAGTTTTAAACATAATAAAATCGTAAATAAAGCCCAAAGCTTTGACAACTTATTTGAAAAGAGAATAGAATTTTGCGAAACCCTATTGTTTTGAAGGAAGTTAAATGACAACAAAAAATGAGACTGCTGACATTAATTTAGATGAGACACTAAATAAAACAGATCTTGGACAAATCATAAATGATAATAAAAAACCGATCCTAATAGGATTTATGTTAATTCTTATTGCAATCGTTGCTTATTCTTTTTTTAATTATCAGCAAAATATTAGCCAAGAAGAAGATTTAACACAGGCCTATGAAATAAAGAATACTGTTTTTACTCCATACTTTGAGGATAAAATAAAAACAGCAGAGCTTTTTCAGAAGCTCGAAAAAGTTCCAGCTGATCTTGTTGGACATGTAAGCTTGGTACCAAGTCTTCTTGAAGCAATAAAAAAAGCTCATACTGCATCAGAGTCTGAGTTGTTATCTCATTTAAGTCTAATCGAATCATGGTATTCAAATGTAAAGGGTCAAGGCAAATTAGATTTGTTTTTTACATTAAGTCTTATTGCTCTTTATGAAGATAATAAAATGGAGCAAAAAGCTATTACTGAAGTTGAAAGATTAATTTCTCAAAAATCAGAAGTTCTAAAAAGTCATCTGTATTTAACATTAGGACGTTTGTATACAAATGTAGGTAATCAAGAAAAGGCTAAGTCTACTTTTAAATATCTTTTAGACAAATATCCAAATTCAAATGAAGTAAGTTTGGCAAAAATCTATTTGAATAAATTATAATTATGAAAATAACATCAATTGTACTTTTATTCTTTTTAGGTTCATGCGCAAAGCTGGATATGAAAACTTCTAGTCCTCTTAAAAACAAGACTCCCTATAGAGTTAGTTGGGTAAAGAATTTAGACCCAGTTTATAATACGGGAAATTTACCCGTCGGAAACTCATCGCCTTTTGTTTTCCAGGACATCGTATATATGGGCTCTTTATCAGGAAAGATGAGTGCTTATAATCTTGAAACGGGCGCACTTGTCTGGGAGCATGATGAAGGACAAGCAATACAAGCGCCAGCAGAGAAGTTTGGAGATTATATTTATTACGGTTCTTTAAATGGTAGATTGTTTGCCAGACATTATTTGTCAGGAGAACTAAAGTATGCAACAGATTTAGGAACACCTATTGAATCAGCCGC
>CATLVU010000117.1 GCA_950061135.1 uncultured Oligoflexia bacterium | reverse complement strand
TGAAGATCGTTGTTGAAGCTAAATACTGGAATCGTCTTTCATCAAAAAAACCTGATGAATCAAAAAATAACAAAAAAAGAAATGATTCAGCTAGTGGTTTAGGACCAGAATTGCAGACTTTAAGTTACATGAGCCTTTTTGATTTAGATTTTGGAATACTTACAGATGGTAAGAAGTGGAGATTATTTCAAAAAGATTTATCCCAAGGAATTGATAGAAGAAGTTTCGATTTTGATCTAGGAAGAATGAAAAACTTAGTTTTTAAATTAGATATTGGAAATAATGAACAAAAATTAAGGCATTACTTGAAATACTTTTATTGTTTCTTTTCCAAACAAACTATTATTGCAAAAAGCAATAAAAAGAAATCACTAGTTCAAAAAGTATTTGATCATAGTCAAAAATATGCAACAAATATTGAAGAGGACTTAAAAGAGAGATTTATAACTACAATGAGTTTAATGTGTAACTCAATTAGAAAAAGTTGTGAGAAATTAAATGAAGATATAAATCTCGAAACTATTAGGAATGTATCTGAGGGACATTTATTTAATCTTTTATTTATAAAATCTTGTGAAGTAAGAAGAATTCTACCGGTGGTCTCTACACAGTACGTAAGACATTCGTTGCATGAAGTTATCGAGACTATGGATGCTATAGATTTTGACCCGAGTAGGGATTGGGATGATTATATTATTGATTTTAAACGTACTTTTGGGAAAAAGTTCGACTGGGATGGAACAGAGCTTTTTAAAAGAATTGTAAACCTATACGAAATTGTTCATGATGGCTCTGCTAAAAGTAAGGACTTTGGTTTTGAAGTAGAGGGTTTTAAAGAATCTACTTTTGATAAAGATCAATGGAGATTTGTAAAAAATCACCCTATTACTAACAAAGAAGTAATTGAAATTTTACATAATATGAACTTCACAACTTCGGAACATAAAGAAAGAATCTTTCAACAAATACCATATTCATATTTTACACCAAGACAATTGGGTGGGATTTACGAGAGCTTTTTAGAGTATAAATTACAAGTAGCTCAGTTCGATATGATATTTCATGAACAACAATGGCAAAAAGCTAACTTGAGATCAGAAACTGTAAAGAAATTAAACTTAAGTGATAGTTGTATTGTTGAAAAAGACGATCTTTATTTCTCTCCGAATAATAAAGAAAGGAAGATGACGGGTTCATATTATACACCGGACGATATAGTCAGGGAAATCGTCTCTGAATCTCTTGGGGAAATAACAAAGAAGAAAAAAGCCGATGATTTATTTGAATTAAATATATGCGATCCTGCTATGGGGTCAGGTCATTTTCTTGCAGGGGCATTAGATTTCCTAGTAGACACCTATAAGACGAAGTGGTCGTATGAAAACAATGACGATTTTTCAATGGATGAACAAGAATTAACAAGAGAGTTTTTGAAAACTTGTCTGTATGGAGTTGATAGAAACGAAAGAGCGGTTAAGTTATCAAGATTAAGTATGTGGTTAATGACTGCTCAGAAAGGTAGAAAGTTAGAGAATCTAACAAAGAGATTTAAGGTTGGAGATTCACTTATTGATACTGACTTTAAAAAAGATTATCCGAAAAAGTTTAATTGGAAAAAGGAATTTCCTACTGTTTTCAAAAAAGGTGGCTTTGATTCTGTGATTGGAAATCCTCCATACTTACTTGTCGGAAGTGATCAACCAGATGAACAAGAATACTTTTCTGATAAAGAGAAATATCCATTAAATAATTATAAGATAAATACATACATGCTTTTTATTAATAGAGGTATGGATATACTAAATAATAACGGTTCATTAGGTTATATTGTTCCTAAGTCATTAGTTTTTAATTCTTACTTTAAAAAATCAAGAAAAATGCTGTTAGAAACATTCGGTATGTATTTAATTACTGAAATAGATGGAAAAGTTTTTGAAGACGCTGAGGTAGGAGATAGTATTCTGGTTTACAATAATAAAGGAAACAAGAAGTCTAGAAAGTTTACTTATGAAAAAGTAAAATATAATGAGAAACTTACCAAGATAAGCTGTAACTCTAGAAAAGTTGAAGAAATCCTTGAAGAAGCCGGAGATTATCAGCTTACTGGTGTTAAGACGAACCTAGATGATAACTTTATAAACTTAATAGAAGTTGCTGATATTTTTAACGGATTAAATCCAGGGAATGTAAAACATAAGCTTATTCATGATGAAAAGATTAATAGTAAATGTAAAAAAATGGTTCTTGGAAAAGATATTCAAAGATACTCTTTAGGTTGGTCTGGTTCATGGGTTTTATTTGATCCAAGTTTAAAAAATAAGCTTACCGTAAAAGACATTAAGTCTAAGAAAGGAATGACTGCTCAGAAAAAAGTTGATTTTGCTTTAAGGAAAGAAAAAATTTATTTAGGTCCGAAGGTTTTAGTGAGGAAAACAGCAGATCATATAGTTGCTTGTTATGATGACAAAGATCATTACTATGACTCTTTGGCTTATGGAATTTTACCAAAGGAAGGAAGTTCATATTCACCTTACTACTTTTTAGCTTTATTAAACTCTTCTGTTGTTAATCAGATTCACGATGGGTTTTCAAATAATAAGAAAAAAGTTTTTGCTAAGGTTCTTGCTTCAAATTTAAAGAAGCTTCCTATCTATAAAATTGATTTTAGTAACGAGGATCAAGTTAAGATACATAATAAGCTTGTTGAGTTGGCAAAACAAATTACTACTAATCCAGTCTTGTCTAAAGTACTAATTCAAGAAATTGATGAAATTGTAACTAGTTTATATGGTGCTGAAGCTCTAGACCAAGCAGCTTAAAAACTAATTCTTATATAGAAGCCAAACTGGAAGCCAAAAGAAGCCAGACTCATGAAATGAGCAGAAATCTTCTGAAATATTCTTCGAATTCTCTAAAATAGCTCTGTGTAATGTCTTGAAATGTTATGAAATGATTAGAAATAAAAAAGCCCTCTGGGTTAGAAAGGTCTTTAAGAAAATGGGGTGGACGATGGGGCTCGAACCCACGACAAACAGAATCACAATCTGCTGCTCTACCAACTGAACTACGCCCACCATAGTAACGTAAAAAAGTTCCCTATATATATAGAATTTGGGGGTATTTAGTCAAATAGAATCTTTGTAAATAAATATTAATTAGTCGTCTAAGTCTTTTTTGACGGGTAGCTACTTTAAATCTAGAATTATTAGATTAGTTTAAGTTTAAGGGAGAGAACCAATGAAAAAACTTATGATGATTACTCTAGCGGCTTTAACAATGGGTAGTGTGAATGCATCTACAATCGGTGTATCAACTCATCCATTTGGGATTCACAACAGAGTATTTACAACAGAATTTAATTCTTATCTATCAAATGGTAGTGGTGCAGGATTAACTGCAAAATATTATCACCGTTTTAATAATAAAGTTAACTTAGACGCAGGTTTTGGAATCACTGATGGTGACAGAGCTTCAAAATTCTCAGTGGGTTCAGAAGTTGAAATTTTCCCTGATTATGGGACTCAACCACGTGTTTCTGTTAAGGGAATCGTTGAAACTGAAAACTTTGATGGTGATCGAGTTAATACTTTTGGTTTTGCTCCAATTGCATCAAAAGGATTATCTTTATGGGGGAACGAAGCGTTTCCATTCGTATCATTACCTGTAAAAGTTCATCTAAACCAAGATACAAATGAGCATGAGACGGCAACTGCTCTTGCTGCAGGAATTACCGGAAGATTACCAATTCAAGGCTATGACAACCTTGTTGGAAATATTGAAGCTAATATGTCTTTAAAGAATAGCTATACTGGTTTAGTAATGGGTATTTCACTTCCAATTCAATAAATATGAAATGTATTTTTTCTGACTTTGACGGGACCTTGACCAATAACGGTTTTTTAGGTCCCGTTTTTTTTGATATTTTAAACTTGATTGAAAAGCATAACTCAGAGTTAGTTATCGTCTCTGGGCGCTCCTTATCTTGGGGGCATTTTATGCTAACTCATTTTCCTTTAAAGCATATCATCATGGAAGGCGGAGGAGTTATAATAACTCGCACCAAGGATGGTGAATTTATTGAAGAAAACCTTGTCTATGACGAAGAAATTCAAGAACTGGCGGAACATACAATAAAACTAAAAGAGCAAATACCATCGGTGATTATGAGTGCTGATTCGTTTGGAAGAAGGACTGATAGGGCCGTTGAATTTCTTTATATGAACGAAAAAGATGTGGATAAGGTCAGAAATTATTTTATTAAAAATAATATTAATTTTTCACAATCTAATGTTCATATTAATTTTTGGCTTGGGGATGTGTCTAAGGCCAATGCTGTGGACTACTACTTAAAAAACTATGCTCCTCATTTAAATAAGGATGAATGTCTATTTTATGGGGATGCTATGAATGATGAGTCGATGTTTAAATTCTTTCCAAACACAGTAGGTGTAAGCAATATTATTTCAGTTTTAGATTCTTTGAAGTTTAAGCCTAAAATAATTTTAGAAGGGAAGGATAACTCTGGTGCCAACGGAGTTTATAATCATTTAAAAGATCTCTTTGACCAAAGCGCTGATTTTTAATTCAATTTGTTCAATCGTTAATTCTTTAAAATTATCATTTAGCCATTCTTGTAAATCACTTGGAATCGGACTTTTAAAAATTTTACTTTTCCCCTTATAGGGGGTTTTAAGTGCTGTTGCATGAAGGGCATGACGGCTTATTTGCATCAGTTTATGATCTGCGTCTGTTGCAATTTTGTCTTTAAATCTCATGAAAACACTTGGATCTCCGTTATAGATTTTATCTCCAAGTAGTGGAAATCCATAGTGAGCAGCGTGAGAGCGAATTTGATGTTGTCTTCCAGTTATAGGGCGAGCAAGAGCGAGAACATAACTCTCGTTTTGTGCAATTTTGTGAAAACGAGTTTGCGCGTGTTTGCCATCCAATGATTTCTCATCAAAACAATGTACAAAAAGCCGAGGAACAAAGTTCTCTTTTTCGCCTAATCTTTCAGATGCAGTAAAGGACTCAGGCATATCTTTATTTTTATGTGCAATCATGAAATAGATTTTAGAAATTTTATTATCTTCAAAGTATTGAGAGTAAGTTTGAGATCCTTTTGGAGTTTTTCCAAGCAAGAGCACACCACTTGTTTCTCTATCTAGGCGATGAATTGAATGGATTGAGCTTTGATATACTTGTTCAAAATAAACAGTAGCGCAATTGAATAAATGAGTGCCTGTAGGATGAGTCGCCATATAGGGAGGTTTTGCAATTACCAATAATTCATCATCTTCAAATAAAACCTCGGGCTTTTGAGAGAGGTCTAATTTTTGGCCATTCCAATACTCGTCTTCAAGTTCTCCCTTTGGAGTAAAAATTTCAACAATCTCGCGATGATATACTTTTACAGAAGCTTTATGAGGAAAGGGCCGTCCCTGAATTTTGACTTCGCCTTTTTTAATCTTAGCTTTTACTTGTTGTCTTGATAGGCTTAAAAGAAAATCTTGGCAAAATTGATCGAGTCTTAGGCCATCTTGCTCTTCGTCCACCATCAAGTGGACTTCGTATTTTTCTGGAGAAAATTTTTTATAGACCTCTGTCATGAGGCTACTTTTTCATATCGTATCGCTTTTTGACAAGGTATTTAAAGCAATTAATCGCTCCTAACTTCGAGTAAGAATATTTTTCTGTTAACTCTCTGAAAATGGCATCGATTTGTTGCTTATGTTTTTGATTGATACTCGTATGATTTGTCCTATCTTCCTCAAGATCCTCTAGGTAATAGATAAGGTTTTTACCAACAGTATCAATAATTTTCTTTTGTTCATTTCTAAAAGTTTCTTTTAGCTGCTTAGTAATATCGCCCAAGACTTTTGTGTAGACAATTTTTTCACCAGGATTATCTAATGAATAAGCTCCAAGCTTACTTAAAACATGAGATCGAAACTCACTAGGGTTCTCTTTTAGATGAATATTTCCTTCAAACTCTTTAATAAAGAAATTATCAGGCTCTTCAAATTTACCAGTGACATCATTTCGAATTTTCTCATTCTTAATTAATGCATTAATATGTGCTACGTATTTTGCAATATAGTCTTCGTAAGAGCGATTATCAACGAGACCCAGAGAGTCTCTTACTTCAATATCAAACTGGTTTAAAAAGTAGTGCTCTACAAAATATAAAAACTTTTTAGGATTATGATAATCCCCCATACTAGAAATGTTTAAAAAGTCGTGTTCTGATTTTTTCTCAGAAAGATCCTGAAGATAATCAATAACTTCTAAAAATGTGACAGAGTCATTTTCAGCAGCTAAATCATAGATAACTTGCTTTATTTCTCTTGGGGATATTCCAAATTTTCCTTCATAAAGATTTTCACCTTCAAATTCCTTCTCAATATCAATTTTTCCGAGTCGTAAAAACTGCTTCTCCTCTTGAGTTAAATATTCAGGCAACACATCCTTTGCTAAAAATAAAGCTTTCTCTATTGGTGATATCTTCGCAACAATATCTCCAAGTCTTTTATCTTTATAGTTTTTGCTCTGAGGATTTCTCATTCTTGTCATCACTGACCATAAACAAAGGGCCTCTACAGCATGTGGCTCAAAATAGCATTTATCATTTAGGTTTTGAATTTGGTTTTCATAAATGGTGATCTCTTCAGCAAAATTTAAAAGATAAGGAACCTTTAAAAAACTAAATCGACCTTTAAAAGAATTGAAATCAGGGTGTTGTTTGAAGGCATTAAAGTGGACTTCGTTAGAACTTCCGACAAAGAAAATATCAAGCTCAGTTAAAATTCCTTGAAGGTTGATTGTTTTATTTTCCATTGTCATCAATAAATACTTAAAAGTATCAAGAGGTCGTTTAAGTAGGTCTGAGTATTCCAAGATACCTCTGTTGGCGAGGATGACTTCTCCTTGCATGCTAAAAAGGTTCAAAGATTGTAAACTTGGTGGAAGAGAAGATAATCTTCTATCCATTGTAATTTGTTGAAGTTTTGCATCGACATGAAGTTGAGGCTCAATGGTAGCAGCACCAGTTGAGTAACGTCGGTCGATATAAAACCTTTCAACTCTAATATGCTTTAAAACTTCATGATAATTGCCTTTATAATTTTTTAAAAGGGCATCAAAAATTAGTCTGTTTCTTTTTGATATATCACCGTTGTATAAAAATGTTTGTTTAATAGCAGAGAGTTTATCAGGAAAGTCTTCAAACTTCTCATCAAGCATTTTTCTTCTGACTTCAAGAGGAAGTAATAAAAAAGGATGATCTTTAAGCGGACTATCTAAAATAGCAGAAATATCTGTGTCATCTAGATGAGCAAAGCTTTCTAGCTTCTTACTTAAATCTTTAGAGCTTAGACCAAGGCTACCTTTTGTATAATGATCAATAGGAAAAACCCAGCTAAAAGAATATAAAGCACCTTCTGTTTTTTTAGAATAATCCTCAGCCGCTAGCATAATTTTTTTTATGATTGAGGATTTTGACGAACCATTTGGACCTACAAGTAACAAAAACTTGTTATTAAAACCTTCTTCTGCAAAATTAATTAAGTTTTGATAAATTCTTTGCTGAACTAGTCTTTGGCCTGCAAGAGGAGGAGAGTCAGAAGTTTCTCTTTTGAATAATTTAAAACCACCTTGATCATCAGTACCATAAAAATCGAATAAATCCTTAAGATACATACTCGTAGTTCTTATCTCTCTTTGAAATTCCTTCTCAAACACTTCCATATATTCAGGAAAAGATAAAATTTCAGTAAAAGATTTCTCATAACTATTTACTACTTCAGACCAGTCCATATACACTTCCTTCATGACTAGAAACCATAAAATTATTATAGCAGTAATTTGCTTAATTCTCAGCGTAGTCTTCGTTTTTGCCTATTTTTTTAAAGATAATAACTCAATAAAAATTATGAAGCTGGATAAAGTAAAACTAAACCTTTTTGCTGAGGAATTAGTGGAGCGCTGGGAAATAGGTGGTTATAGTTCGAACTATGATTCTTGCAAGCAGTTCGATTCATCAAAAGTAGACTCAAGTTTTTATAATTGTAATATTGATTTCCTTATTTGCAGTTTGAATCAAGCTCCAATAGAGGATTTAAGCTTGATTAAAAAAGACGGGAAACCGTATATTCAATTGAATGCGGAAAGATTCAGTATAGAGCTTAAAGATAAAAAATCTTCCAAAAGTTTCTTTTTTGAAGTTCAAAACACTTGTAAAGCAAAAAAACTACCCAAAGGAATTTATCCCCGAGAAGATGAGCAGCTTTGGGATAATTATTTATTCAGTATTGAGGTCGATAAATATTAC
>CATLVU010000116.1 GCA_950061135.1 uncultured Oligoflexia bacterium | reverse complement strand
TACTTTACTAAAGTAGAAGGACGTCAGGTATTATTTAACATACAAAAGAAATTGGCCCAAAACGGTATTCCTGATAAAGAATTAGTTGAAGGATTACTTATTTTTATTGGAGGGGTGTTATTAGTAACACCAGGCTTTTTAACTGACTTTTTAGGCCTGAGTTTTGTATTTCCTTTAACAAGATCGATAATCGCACATTATATAAGAATCAAGTTCGAATCAAGTATGGCAAGTGGAAATTCAAATTTTCAATTTTACTATTCATCAACAGATTCATCGCAATCTAATAGACCAAAGCAAAATATAGATGGTGATATTGTAGATGCTCAATACACTACCAAGAGTGAAAAAAACCTTGAAGAATAATTAATTATTCTTAGGTGCTCTTAATTTTTCAAGTTGCGGTGCTATTCTATCTAAGATTTTTCTTTCATTTTGCTCATGAACAAGCTGTAAAAATGCACTGGCAATAATAGTCGACTCTTCTTTTGAGGGTAAATACTCTTGATCTAATTGTCTTAGAATATCATCAAAAGCTAAGTACTGTCCTTTTGTAAAAATTTCATCATTAGTTATTTGAGCTATTGGATAAAATAAAGCTGATTGTAATAAGTTTTTATCAATTCTCTCATCATGGTGAGGGTGTGTTGATAATATTCTTTCTAGACTTGTATTCGAAGACGGTGATAATTCCTTAAAAAGTCTAAAGGTTTGGGCTATGCCTGTAGGATTGAAGCCTGCAAGTTGTGCGTATTGAGATCCTATTCTGTCTGCTTCAAGCTCTTGCTCTCTTCCTTTGTTTAAAATATATAATTGGGACCCACCAATTGCAATGGCATTAGCTGAAAATTGCACGAGCTCTTTTAATAATTGTTCATCACTATCATATTTGATTTCGGCCGCAATATTTGCAATCGCTGCAAAAGCTATCGCCGCTGTCATTGTTTTAATTGCTCTTGTTTGTCCTCTGGTTCCATGTCTGGCAGTAACATGGGCCCATTCATGCCCTAAAATTCCCATGACTCCATCAAAGCTAGGTGATTTCTCTAAAAGGCCCCTGTAGATATAAACATATCCACCAGGCAGGGCGAAAGCATTTAGCACATCTGCATTGATGACTCTTACTTTTGGTTTTAAAAATGGCATATCTGAGACAGCAGCAATCTTTTCCATTTGAGCTTGCATATATAAAGTTACTGGATGATCAATGGGAAATAGTAAATGTGAGTTTTCAATATTGAACTTATTTGCAAAGTCTTTTCCAAGATTAATATCATCATTCAAACTAAAAAAATTAGAGCTAGATTCTAAATCTCTTTTTTGGACACCTTCAAGAGTGTAGTGTTTTAAGTCTTCACCATGACATTGGGCCATAGAAGCAAAATTAGATAGATCAATTGTGAGTTGTCTTTTTGCTGGTGCAAAAATATTAAAAATATTATCGCATTTAATATTTGTTTTTATTTTGTGATTGATTGAGAAATTTATGCGATCGTTTTTGATTTTTGAACCTTCAAAAGAAGATTTACCATCAAGTTTAATCTTCCCAGAAAGCTTAACTGATTGCTGATCAAGATTGTCTACATTGTTTGTGCTTGACCAATGAATATTATAGTCAATACTGGATATATTAACTGTTTGCTCAAGTTGTATTGAATTTGAAAGTAATCCGGAATTTAGATATACTCTTTTAAACTCCTTCTCAAATAAGAAGTATTTTTTATTAAAAACTAGCTCTATCGAAATATTATTCTCAATCTTTGACGCCACATCTACTTTAACTTCATTTATCTTATAGGCATAAGTAAAGCTTGAAAATAATGTGATTAATAAAACAAATAAAATCTTCATTCTTGCTTCCTTATTACTGGTACTTTTTACTTTGCTCAAAGTTTGTTTCTATTCATTAAGTCTGGGCCTTTTCGATCAGGCTTTGTTCACATTCCTAGTGCTTAATATACATATCATTAAAGTTTCTCGTATATTTTTCGCTCTTACTTTTTAACGTTCCGCTATCATAACTTTCTACTTTACCGAGAATATCTCCAGAAGTGTTTGTTATTGCACCACCAGAACTTCGCAGTCTTTGAGAGGTAGTTACAACTCCTTCCTCTACCCCTGAGACCCTTAATTGATTACCAACAATTTCAAAATCTATGGAATATTCCATTTCAATGCCCTCAGGCGCTCTCATTAATAATTTACCTTCCATACATGATACAGAGAGAATCTCGTTTTTTATGCCATTTATCGTTCCATTGGGAATTCCATTGGGTATCGTAGAGAAAAACATATTTCTATAAAAAACAGTAATATTTCCATTTTGTTCTGATTTCGTAATAGCAATAGGACTCGTAAAGTCACTATTAGAGTAAACTCCTATTAAGTCATCACATTGCTCCAAACTAGCTTTCGTAGTCGTCATTACTGATAAGAATAACGTCAGTCCTAATAGTATATGCTTCATAACTTCCTTTGGATTTTTAAGTAATAGTTCTTTAAAACCATTTATATTGAAATTCTTTGTTATATTGTATGGCTTAAAATGATTAGAAAGTAGAACCTTAACGAACATTACATATCGCTGTATAGAAACTAGACGATATCCGTATATCATTTAAGTTGAAGCTATTGTTTTTCGGTTACGGCATCAGCTTCAGTAGCGGCTTCCGTCAGATTTAGAACCAAATTGGCTTGGTGCTCTGGTTTATGGATTAACTCGGATTAGTCGGTAATCGAATGTCAGATATCAGAAAGCTCAATTAACTTATTTTTTAAAGCGATTGGTGCCAATCATTTAAGACCGTTTGGGCCTTATCATTAATCTTATTTTGTACTAATAAGTACTGATATAGAGAGTGATAACCTGCAAGGCTAAAATTTTTAATCTTTTTTTGTTCAAAGTTTTGTTGAGTCTTTAGGACTTGATAGCTAAAGATAGAAATGATGCCAAGAGGATTTAATTTTTCACTTTGAGCATTCTCAAAGGCTTCAATAGAGCTCTTACCAGTTGAAATCAAGTCCTCAATGATAATAGTTTTTTGCCCTTCAATAAGGTTGCCTTCAATTGAAGATTTTAGTCCATGGCCTTTGGGTTTTGATCGTATATAGAGCATGGGAAGTTTCATTTTTTCAGCGATAAATGCTGCCCAAGGTATGCCGGCAGTTGAAGTTCCCGCAATGGATTGCGTTTCAGCAAAGTTGGTTTTAATAGTACTTATAAATAAGTCGGTAATAATTGTTCTATATTCAGGATAAGAAATAAGAAGCCTATTATTACAGTAAATAGGGGATTTGATACCTGAAGTCCATGTGAATAAGTCTTCTGTATTAATATGAACAGCTTGAGTTTTTAATAAGATTTCTTCAATTTTCATTTATACCTTCTTTATAATGGTAATGAGTTGAGGCTATTCATTTCTATTGTTTTGATAAGAGCGAGAGAGGTATCAATACTGGTAAGACAGATAACTCCTGTTTCTGCCGCCATTCGCCTCATTTTAAATCCATCAGACTCTGAATCTTTACCTTTTGAGATTGTATTTATGATAAGATCAACTTTTCCCTTTTTTATAGCTTCTAAGATATCGTTACTATTATCACTAATCTTTGTTATTTCTTGAGCTGGAAGTTTATTATCTTTTAAAAACTTAGCTGTTCCAGAGGTTGCTAAGAATTTAAAGCCTGCTTGGTGGTAGCGTTTTAAAATAGGAAGAGTCTCGTCTTTATGTTTGTCAGCAACAGTTACTAAGATTGTGCCATAAGATGGGATCTCCATCCCTGCTGCGGTAAATGCTTTATATAAAGCTCGTGGTAAATTTGTATCACGTCCTATTGCTTCACCTGTTGATTTCATTTCAGGTCCTAAAGCAGTGTCTACCATTGCTAGCTTAGAAAAACTAAATACAGGGGCTTTTATTGCTATATACTCAGTGGTTGGTAAAAGTCCTGTTTGGATATTTTGCTCTTTTAAGCTATTTCCTAAAACCGCTTTGGTCGCGATTTGGGCCATCTGAGTATTAGTTACTTTACTTAAGAACGGAATGGTTCTTGAGGATCTAGGATTTACTTCAAGTACATAGAGTTGATCTTTTTTCACAATAAATTGTATATTCACAAGCCCAATGATTTTAAGCTCTAGTGCCAGTTTTTTTGTTGTAGCGATAATCTTTTCAATCATTTGATCACTTAAAGATTGTGGCGGATAAACTGCGAATGAGTCTCCTGAGTGAACTCCGCTTCGCTCAATATGTTCCATGATACCAGGAACACAAATATCAGTACCATCACAGATGGCATCAACTTCAATTTCAAGTCCAATTAGATATTTATCCATTAATACTGGACGGTCAGGCCAGATCTCATTAGCTTTTTTAGCGTATTCAATTAATTCTTTATCATCATAGACTATCTCCATCGCTTCACCACCAATTACATAGGAAGGTCTTAGCATTAATGGATAACCAAGTTGAGTCGCCTTTTTAAGTGCTTCATCAGTATTTAAAAATGTAGTACCCATTGGTTGGGCAATATCAATTGTGTTTAATAATTCTTCGAAACGATTTCTGTTTTCCGCAATGTCTATACTGTCATATGAAGTTCCTAGCACTGTTACGCCAGCTTGAGCTAGTTGTGGAGTAAGATTAATTGCTGTTTGTCCTCCAAATTGGCATATTACGCCTTTGGGTTTTTCAAGCTCAATAATATTCATCACATCTTCAAATGTGATTGGGTCAAAGTAAAGTTTGTCCGAAACATTAAAGTCTGTTGAAACAGTTTCAGGATTGTTATTTACCACAATCGCTTTATATCCTAAGGCGCGAATTGCTTTTATAGCGTGTACGGTTGCATAATCAAATTCAACTCCCTGGCCTATTCTTATAGGGCCTGAGCCGATAACTAATATGGATTCATTTCCTGTTTCGCTGCTTTCATTTTCAGTTCCATAAGTGGAATAAAAATACGGAGTTTGTGATTCGAACTCGGCAGCGCAAGTATCAACCATTTTGAAGACAGGGTTAATGCCTAAGCTTTTTCTAAACTCTCTAAACTCAATTGGACTTTGATTATTTAGAGACGCAAGGTATGTATCACTGAATCCATATTTTTTTGCTCTTAAAATTAGGTCTTTGTCTTGTGGAGATTCAGCTAAAGCCTTTTCGATTTTAATAATATTTAAAAGCTTGTTTAAAAACCAAAGGTCTACCCGTGTAAGATTATGAAGCTCGTGAATTGATACGTCTCTTCTGATAAGTTCGGCAAGTTCAAATATTCTGTCATCGGTTGGACTTTGAATGCTCGCTAAAAGCTCTTCAGTATCGGCTTTTGAGGACTCTTTAGACCATAGGTGATCTCGCTTTATTTCAAGGCCACGTATCCCTTTAAGAAGAGACTCTTCAAAGTTTCTTCCTATTGCCATCACTTCACCAGTGGCCTTCATTTGGGTACCAAGTTTTCTATCTGCACTAATGAATTTATCATAGGGCCATCTTGGAATTTTAGTTACTATATAATCAATTGATGGTTCAAAGCAGGCACTTGTATTTTTTGTGATGGGGTTTTTAATTTCATCAAGGGTATATCCGATGGAAATTAGTGTGGCTATCTGGGCGATGGGATAACCAGTTGCTTTAGATGCTAATGCTGAAGATCGGCTAACTCTTGGATTTACTTCGATGACATAATAATTAAAACTTAAAGGATCAATTGCTAACTGGACATTACAACCGCCTTCAATTTTTAATGCTCGAATAATTTTTAATGAGGAGTCACGTAAAATTTGATGCTCTTTATCTGTTAGAGTTTGTGATGGTGCTACGACAATACTATCACCTGTATGAACTCCAACAGGGTCAAGGTTTTCCATATTACAAACGACAATGACATTATCATTTTTATCTCTGATAATTTCGTATTCGATTTCTCTGAAACCAGCGATACTTTTTTCTATAAGAACTTGGTTGATAGGGGAAGCATGTAATCCTGACTTTACCACCTTTTCAAATTCTTCTTCTGTTTTGGCAATTCCGCCACCTGTACCACCTAATGTAAATGCAGGTCTAATGATTAATGGAAGGGGAACTTGCTTTTTAAAATCTATTGCTTCATCTAAGCTAGAAATCGTTTTACTCTCAGGGATAGGCTCACTAAGCTCTTGCATTAATTGCTTAAATAATTCTCTATCTTCAGCTTTTTTTATCGTGTTAAGATTTACTCCAAGAAGATCAACCCCTTCATGTTCTAGAAAGCCTTCTTCTGCGAGTTTTAAAGCAAGATTAAGTCCTGTTTGACCTCCAAGGGAAGGAAGTAATCCATCAGGCCTTTCTTTTATAATGATTTGTTTTAAAAACTCAGTAGTTAACGGCTCCATATAAACTTTAGTTGCCATTTCTTTATCAGTCATAATGGTTGCAGGGTTTGAGTTTACTAATATAGTTTCAATCCCTTCAGCTTTAAGAGTGGTTAATGCTTGAGAACCTGAATAATCAAACTCTGCTGCCTGGCCGATAATAATAGGACCTGATCCTATCACAACAACTTTTTTAAGATGGTTTAACTTAGGCATGATATTCCTTGATATTATGAATGAATTGATCAAATAAAAATTTTGTGTCGTTAGGGCCTGGACTTGCCTCTGGATGATATTGTACAGAAAAGGATGGCAGTGTTTTGTGTTTTAATCCTTCAATTGTTCCATCATTTAAATTAATTTGTGTTATTTCTAAATCAGTTCCACTAATAGAGTCTTCAGTAACACAATAACCATGGTTTTGAGCTGTGATATAAACTTTGTTTTTTGCAAAGTCTTTTACAGGTTGATTACTTCCTCGGTGTCCAAATTTCATCTTTGTTGTCTTTGCTCCATTCGCTAGTGCAAAGATTTGATGTCCCATGCATATTGAGAAAATAGGATATGCTTTTTGTAGTTCCTGAATAACAGGAATGGTTTCAGTTATACTCATAGGATCACCAGGTCCATTACTAAGCACAATACCTTGAGGATTAAAAAGTTTAACCTTTTCTGCTGAGGTATTATAAGGAACAACAATTACATCACATCCTCTTTTTAATAAAGATTCTAGGATATTTTTTTTGTATCCAAAGTCGAACATGACGATTCTTAGTCCTCCGTGAGACGGAAAGTGGCATATTTTATCAGTTGAAACAAAAGGAATTTGATCTGATCTTAAATCTTGTTTAAATAAGTCTTTGCACTCAGATTCACTTAGTTTATTCGGAAACAAAATAGACTTCATCGTTCCAGATTGTCTGATAACTTTAGTTATCATCCTAGTATCAACATGATGGATACCAGCTATTTGGTGTAGATCAAGAAATTGTTCAAGAGTGTAACGTTGTCTAAAATTAGAGGGTTTTTGTGCATATTCACCAAGAACAATTGAGTTCGCTGAAGGTGCAAGTGTCTCATAATCGTCTAAATTAATTCCATAATTACCTATGAGAGGGTAGGTGAAAACAATTGATTGAAAGCAATAAGATGGGTCTGTAATGACTTCTTGATATCCAATCATAGAGGTATTAAAGACAATTTCAGATAGTTGAGGTTCTTCCAGCTGATGGCCTACAGCTTTTCCTTCAAATTCCATTCCATTTTCTAAGTAAAGATACATTTTATTATCCATTAATTATCCAGTCGAAAATGGCCATTCTTGCATAGACTCCATTTTCTTTTTGTTTAAAAATTTTTGATTGATTATGTTCAACTAATTGCGATTGAATTTCCACGTCCCGATTCACAGGACCTGGGTGCATGATAATACTTTGTGGGTTTAAAAGCTCAATATTTTTTTCATTCAGTCCATAGCGGCCATTATATTCATTAGTATCAAATTTTTCTTGATGTCTTTCATGCTGGACTCTTAGAAACATCACAATATCAGAGCTTTTAAGACCTTCTTTTAGATCAACAATCGAATAATCAGATTTTTTTGGAAGTAATTCTTGAGGTCCACAGAGTTTTATCTCGTTACCTAGACGCTTAAGTATAGGAATTATTGAATTGGCAACACGGGAAGTTCTAATATCTCCACAAATGGTGATTGTAAGATTATTAAGTTTTTTAAAATGTTCAAAAATAGTTACTAGATCGAGTAGTGCCTGTGAGGGGGGTTCTGTTTTTCCTGACCCTGCATTCACGATGCTCATACTTGTAAGAAAGTCGATCGGGAAATGATCTTCAGGCTGCCTAATGATTGCGATATCAGTGCCAAGGGCTTCTAAGGTTTTTAATGTATCCTCAAGAGACTCACCCTTAGTCAGTGAAGATTTAGCGACAGAGAAATTTACAACCTCACCCTTGAGCCTTTTGGCGGCAATCTCAAATGAAATTTTAGTCCGGGTAGAGTTTTCTAAAAATAAGTTTGTTAAGATTTTATTATCTAAAATACTTGGTAAATTATTTTTCGATTTGATTTGTTTAGAAAAAAATAGGGACTTCTCAACTAGAGAATGAATTTGATCAACAGAAAAGGAATTAAGAGAGGTGAAGTGTCTTATTTTCCCCCCCGCCTGATAACATTAATGTATTA
>CATLVU010000115.1 GCA_950061135.1 uncultured Oligoflexia bacterium | reverse complement strand
TGGAGGCAAATGTATTCTTTTAGGAGATGATTTATTTGTTACCAATGAGAAAATCTTCAGTGAAGGTATTTCGAAGGGTGAAGCAAATGCGATCTTAGTAAAAATTAATCAAATAGGAACCATAAGTGAAACCTTTGATACTTTAAATCTTGCTTTTAAGTCGAACTATAAGGCGATAATTTCACATCGTTCAGGAGAAACTGCAGATTCATTTATTGCAGATCTCGCAGTTGCTTGTAGCTCTGGTCATATAAAGACAGGCTCTGCTAGCCGTTCAGATAGGATTGAGAAGTATAATCAACTACTTAGGATCGAAGAAGAATTAGGTGAAAAAGCTGTTTTTCATCCGATTAAATAAAGTTGGGTCCTTGTTAAGTTTTCATTAAGAAGTTTATAGGCCCTTTTCTTATTAAGAGTTATTTTCTACAAATGCCTCGTCAGTAATTAATTATGATGGAGGTCTTATGAAGCTTATTTTTTTAGCATTATTATTTTCTGTTACGGCAAACTTTAGTTATGCAAATCATTGCACAGACTACAGTGGTTTTAAAGCTCAGGTTAGGGATTATACACTTCAAAGCTTAGAAGTTCTTTGCCCTTTAATGTTGGGACAAAAAGAGCTTAAAACAGTAGAGGAAAAATATACAGCTTGGGATTTAGAGCAAACTGCAAAACTAGTCTATAAGCTAGGTTACGTGGACATTAAAATGACAATTAAGAAAGCAGATTGTAGAAGAAATTCAAGTAGTTTAGAGCTTGTTTATTTAGAAATTAAGAACGGATGCGAGTAATTTAGTCGGGAATTAGTATAAATAAACGATCAAAATAATAAACTAGTTTCATCTCTTATTTAAATTAGGTACAATTTAGGTGTGACAGTGAAACCTCTAAGGACTTAGGAGGAATTATGGCCCAGCTGTTTGTTGCTATTAACTTCAGAGAAGAAACTTTATTATCCCAGAAAATTGCAGGGTTTAGAAAGAGGTTTGATCCTAAATATAGAACCTACTGTTTTTTTCACATGGCCCTTCTTGCACCCTTTGAAACATTAGATAAAGAAGTTCCAAGCCTAATTGAAACACTCAAAGAAGAGCTTGAAAGTTTTTATTATGACGAAGTGAAGGCACCCATGATGAGTTTTACAGGGGTTGATGTTTATTCTCATAATAAGAAAAATATTTTATATCTAAATCCTTACTATGATATAAATCTAGGCTATTGCTCAGAAATTATTTTAGATATTTGCAAATCATATATTTCGCCAAACTCTAAATACAAACCAAATAAAAAACAATTTTTACCCTTAGGTTATTTCTCTAACAAAGAAGAATTATCAAAAATCTTAGAGCAGGTTCAATTAGAGTTCCAGTCAAATGGTGAACTTGAAATTGAAAGTATCAGCCTTTATGAAAAAAAGTTTGGTCTATGGTTTGAAAAAGAAACTTTACTTAGTTTTGAGAAAAATCAAGCAAGTTTTTTACAAGAAAGTTATCACGAATTATAATTATTTTATGAAATGGATAATCTTATTATTTATGAGCACCAGTCTTCACGCTCAAGTACTCCCATTTACAAATACCTTAAATAAAGGTGGTAGTGAGTTTGGGTTTTATTTTAATTATTTTACTACTGCCAAACGAATTGATAGTGAAGGGGAAGTGATAACTCTGGAGGATGGAGAGTCCTACCAAGAGCTTAGATCAACCTTTGTTGGACGCTATGGATTAGTGGACAATTTGGAGATTAGCTTTGGACTAGAAGGAAAAACGGTTCAAACTACCAGTATTTTTGAAGACGAAGAAGTTTCATTTTCAGGTACTAATGGAACATTTGCCTTCTTAGGTCTTGAGTATTCATTTGATAAGACGGATGGCCCTAAATATTCGATAGAAGGAGTTACAGGACAGTACTTAAACTCTAATTCTGAATATGATGGAGAGTCCGAGCCTGACAATATTAATCTCTCTGAGCAAGGAAATTATATTCACGCCGGTTTAAATATGACTTTATTTACAGAGGCAAATAATTTTTTTTCAGGAAAAGTTCTTTATCGTAATCCCGCACCTGAGTTAAGCTCAGAGATATATGCTAAGGCAGAATATCTTCTTGGTTTTAATAATTTTGCCTTTGGTATTGGAATCGAAAATGTTTCATCTTTAAACCAAGACCCTTATACGGATGACCCTGAAAATAAAGAGCAATATTATTTTGGTGCAACGAATTTATATAATAGTATAAATAGGGCGTGGACTGCTCCTTATCTTCGTCTAGTAACGATTGGACAAAAATGGCGAGTGGGTTTTAATTATTTTAAAGTGAACTCAGGGGTAAGTACCGACCTTGGAGATAGATTTTCAGTTAGTATTGTTAGAAGGAGTGATAAGGATAATACTTTTACAAAAATTAATAACCGCTTTAAACAATATTCTATTGAGGGAGTCGTAACCAAGGTATCTCAAAAACAAAATGCTGTAGTTGTTGATAAAGGTGCCGTTGATGGAGTTAAGAAAGGGATGAGAGTTGATTTTTACCTTTCAAACTTTTTAGAGAGTAATGAATTAATCGCTTCTGGAGTGGTAGTGAAAACAATCGCCTCTAAATCAATAATTAGTCTAAGAAAACGTTACTCAAAAAAAAGAGTTGAAGATGGTTCTTTAGCAATGATTGAAGAGTTTTAGTTTTCTAGACAATGAGATAGATAATAAGAAAATTTATAACTGAGTTTTTCTTTCAAAACAATATAACAACCATATTCTTCTTTTATGATATTTTTATTCTCGTCTAATAAATCAAAAGCAATCGCAAACTTTTTCTCGTTCTTGCTTGTTTTCCACTCTTGGTAATGGGTATATTTTATTTTGTAACTACTAAGATCTTGAATTTTGGCCATATCTTTTGCTAAGCGAGAATCGAACCTGTCTTCTTTGTGAATTAGATCTAGCTTATTTTCTTTTAGAGATTTCCAATAATTTTTAACAAAAAGATTTAGACCCGTAGGAACGTCAACATTCTTGGATTTTACAGGCTCATTTCCATCAGCAAAAACTAAATGAGTTAGTCCAATAATTAAAGCGGCTGTGAGAATTTTTTTAATCATTTTCTACCCTTGTACATTGCTCTGGATTATCATCGCACCAATCTCCTTCGCATCGTGCTGATTTATACTCACAATAATAAGGAGGTATAAGCCCATTTAGTGGAGGGTGATCGTAAAATTGTAATTGATGATCTTGTGTTAGTTCTACATCTTTAGTTAAGTTATCAAGTAGTGCTTGGCCCGGACAATATGTATGTGATGATCTAACATGACGATGGCCTACAATATCTTTAATTTCAAAAGCTCCTGAGAGAGTTTTGATTAATGACTTTAATGCTAAGTACTGTGAGCTCTCTTGGGAAGTTAGATCAACTTGCAAAAAATTTGATTTATAATCTTTAAGTCCTCCAAGAAAGACTTCATACTCCACTTTTTCATTAGCAACCAAATCTAAAAGCTTTTCTATTCCTCTCGAAGTTAGAACTCCTTTATCTACTTCCAGATCTAACAGCTGTGCACTTGCAAGTTGCCCTTGTGAAAGTTTTTTATTTTTTAAATGTTTTCGAGCGTAAAACTTTCCAACTCTTAAATAAGCTTTTCTTTCATCTTCATTTAAGTAATGCCCCTCAAGGCTGATACCAATCGATCTAAAATCATAGTCAAAGTTAAATTCACGCTGTCTTAAATTTCCTTTGCAAGTTCGCGGACGCGGGTCTGCTCCTGCATGGGCACCTGCTAAAAATAACGGTCGTCCTTCATAAACAACTCCGTCTTTAGTGATATAAAAATGATAGTCGACTGTAACAAGTTTTTTTAAATTAATGGCAGACTCATCAAGCTCGTTAATCGAAAGTTTTTTGATGGCCGTGTGGTGAATTATGATACGACCACCTTGATAAATATCTTTAAGGCTTAAATCTTTAACAGGTTTGTTTCTTAAAGAAGCAAAAGCTTCAAGATTATTTAGATAATTAATACAGCCAAAAGATTCTTCGTCTCGAATCAAATCAATCGCCCCCCATTTTTCTCTTCTGATGATATGCATATACTGAGCACTTATTCTCCAGTCATTTTCATCAATTTTGAATTCAGTAGGTGTACAGATAGGGGGAGGCGGTGGTAAAAACCTTCGGTTTAGCCACTCAAAAAAATTCTTACCACTATAATCTAAAAACTCTTTTGATAAAGTAGAGTCATTTGCCCATAAAGGTAGGCATGATAAAACAAAGAAAATGGTAATAAACTTAAAGATACCCATCAGATACATATCGGAATTTACTCATTTATTTTGAATTTTATCTTTAGAAACCTGATCAAAAAACATTGGTAACGAAGACATGTTAAACTATGGGAAATTATTTAACTATTGGTGAATATACTATTCTTTTGTACAATATGTATAAATGATCAATTTTATTAGGATTTTTATGAAGAAAATTTTTGTTTGTACCCTTATGGCCTTGATGTTTACTAATCTTTCATACGCTAAACGTTTTAGTAATGGTTATACCGAATTTGAATTACCTCCAGGGTGGAGTTGTGTAATCGAGGGAAGTGAATGGGTTTGTCAGAGTGAAAATAAAGAAAGAAAAAAAGAGGCAATTATAATTTTGGCCGCCAAAAAACGTGGTCCTCAAGATACTTTAGTTAATTATCAAAAATACTTAAAGGACACTAAGTCTTACCAATTACCAGGGGCAAAGTTACAAAAATCTCAACCTAAATATGCTAATAATAAAACGATTAATGGGCACCAATGGATCGATGCACTTCACTTAGCATCCGAGGTACCAGGTTTTTACACTCGTTATCTTGCTACTGTAAAAGCAGATATTGGTGTTGCCGTTACATTCTCTGTTACAAAAAGTCTTTATAATGCTTATGAAGGAATCTTTGAGAAAGTCATTGCAACGCTTAGAGTGTTTAGACAGCAAAACACAAACTTGGCAAATCTTAAACTAGGTAAAGGCAAAGGTAATAGTACTGATAATTTTGAAGATACAACTTTTGTTCCTGAAGAAAACTTTGATATTGGTGCAGCCACTACTAAGAAAAGAGATGATGGGGAAGGAAAGTCTAAAAATCTTATGATTTTTATCGCCATTGGTGTCGTGGCAGCGATAGTACTTTTAAAACTTAAAAAGTAATCGCCACAAAACTTAGGCAAAGTAGAAAGTACCAAACAGTGATAAGTCTTTGCTTTTATGTGTTCTAAATAATTTTCCTGCAAGAATATTTGGTGAAAACGTACAATATAAGTATGAAAAAAGGGCCTATGAATTATTTAAAGCAGTTTTTAGTATCATTGATGTACGGGTTGATGACTCTTACTTTTGTGTTATCTCCAATACCTCCCATAAAAAATAATCTAAGTGTTGTATATGCTCAAGAAGCGGGCTGTGAAGAAAATGTTAACCAAGACGGAACCCCCGGAATTTATAGAGTCGGGTGTCAATTTAATGAGGATCTTGCCAAATCAGATGTAAAAGCATCTTATGAACTTCAAGAAAATAAAGTTGCAAAAATTGTAGAGCAATATATCGGAATCATTTTTGCTTTAGTAATGGTTTCTTCATTTGGATATAAGTATACAATGAGGTCTGTAGTTGACTGTCCAATGAATCGAACAGCAAGTGTGACTCTTCTGATGACTCAATTAGCTTCTCTCGCATTAATTATAGGTGAAATTCGGACAAATTTGAAATTTAGAGAAGCTTCTAAAAAAGCCGTTGATAAAACTTTTGGTGCTAAAGAAAATGAAAATACAGGAGATAAAGAGCAAAATGAAAAAAATCGAAGCTCTAATGATAAACAATTAGAAACTTATGAAACATTGGCCCAAGTTTATGATGATCAAACAGATGCTCTTCGCGGAAAAAAGGTCGCATCTATTTTAGCAGAGGTTGCTTATTTATCAGCGACTGTTATTGAGACGTCCGCGATTCTTGGTTATAAGAGTTTATGTAAAGCTTCAAAAGCAGGAGTAACAGCTACTCTTAAAGGAGAGTTAGTAAACCTAGAAACAGCATTTGCTACAGCAAATAGTGAAGCTGCTAGTAGGGCTGCAAGTAATGATGCTTCCGGGTCTGCCTCCTGTACAGGCCTTGCTACAACAATTCAAAAAGAGATAACAGAAAATCAAAAAGAAGCTGCCCAACGAGAACTAGAAGCTAAGAAAGCTTTAGCAAAAGCCGAGGCAGAGGATGCAAAAGAAGCAGTTGCTATGACTAAGTTATGGTATGGGATGATTAATGCTTTAAAAGCTGGGGCTAATAAAATTACAGAATTTTTAGGTAAAGCAGGTTCTTTTATTGGTAAGCAAGCTAAGAAAGTAGCTGCTTCTATTAAAAAAGGTATTCAGAATGCAGCTAGAAAAGAAGCAGCCGACATTAAAGAGCAATCTAAAACCTCAGTAGCTACAACTACAGGATCTCTTTGTGCTACTCTAGCATTATACAAACAAGCAAAGTCATTAGGACAAACAGCAAGAGAAACACCTATTTACTGCTGTGGTGGAGACTTAGTGGCCAAAAATACAGATGTTGAGGCTGGAAAAACAACCAACGAACTAGAAAAGCAAGCTAAAAATAGATTAAAAGCAATGGCTGGAAATATACAAAACTCAGGAGCGCTAGGTGTTTTAGAGAGAATAGGTTCCTTTATAGCTCAAAACTTTACTAAAGATGCTGCTCAGTTTAAAACTTATGACGAATATCCTACAATTTCAATTCCTCTTGTTGGTTCTAGTATCATGGATAAAAAAACAGATATTTATTATGGGAGTGAAGATGAAAGTGTTCCTAGTGAAACTCCTGAAGTAGAAGCTTTTAACAGTATTAATACATTCAAAGAAATAACGTATTCATTTTTAAATAGAGTTGCACTAGAGATGGTTTACAAGAATTTAGACCATTCAAAACCAGAACATTCTTTAAAGCAGATTGCAAAAACAGAAAAGCAAATTCAAAAAATGATTGAAGAGCAATTTTCAGTGACCAAGATTAATTCAGAGTTGGCAACATTGAAAAATAAAGTTAAAGAAGAAAAATTAGAGCCTCATGAACTATTTTTAGAAAGCCAAAAATATATTAATAAACTTGGAGAGAGCTTAATTTCATCTGCACACGCCACTTCTGATATATGGAAAGAACTTTTAAATATTGGTGTAAAATTATTTGCACTTCAATACTTTCTAAAAGGCTTTGTAAGAGAATACGGACTTGTAAAACCACGAAACCGTGCAATTCTTTGGGGGCTTATGAGTGCAATCAATGCAGGACTTATAAAGTTTCAATCAGAGGCAATTGATGAATCTGAAAAAAGAGCAGACGCAGTAAGAGCTGAGGCTAGAAGGTTTGCGGAATCAGCGGCAAAGAAGATGGATAGAGCAGATGAAGACGCTGAGAAAAGAGGAGAGGGATCAGGAGGAGAGTTAAACCTTGAAAGATTCACACCATTAGCTGTTAGTTCAGGAGTTCGAGGAGCGATAGACCTTTGTGCAACTGTGACACAAAGAGGAGTGAATAGGGCCCCTTGTCCAAGTAAAATACCTGACTCTCTTGGAAACACAACTAGTTTGAGTCCATCTCAAAGAAACTTAACAGGGGTAAATTTTCAAAGAAATTTATCAGACCTAAGAAGGCTTTCAGGTAATGTTGTTACTGGAGCAGTTGATGGAGATAACGGACTGACATCTGCTAATATTGAAGCCTTAGGTGGAAACCGTCCAGCGATTAGGAAGCTTGCTGAAAATTTAGCGGAAAGGCTTGATAGACAAAATGGGGATATCGACTCAAAAGGTAATCAAAGAAAAGGCCGTGTGTCTCTTTTAAAGTCACTAAAAGATTCATTTAGATTTAGCACGAAACAAAGAAATTCAACACCTCTTAAACCAGAAGAGTTTGATTCAATAAACGCGACTGCAAATTCTGGAGCACTCGCTGAAATCAAAAAGATTGAAGATAAAGAAAATAAGGGAGGAAGTATCTTTACACCACCAACCTTTGACTTTAAAACACCTAAATCAAATTCAGGCTCACTTGACTTTAGTTTTGGAGATGAATCAGAATCAATCACGACAACAGATGATGTGAGTGAAAAAGCAGCAGAGGGCTTTGCAAGTTTTGATATCGATGATGAAAATATCAGTCCCAAAAAAGATGTCTCAATCTTTAAGTTAATTTCAAATCGTTACTTATTAAGTTATCCAATCTTATTGGAAGAGAAAAAGAAAAAATAAAACAAACTAATTGGGTTCTTTAACAAATAAGTTGTTACCGCTGGTTCAAGAATATACCATATACCTTTCAGATGTCTAATAACCGATTACCGACTAATCCGAGTTAATCCATAAACGAGAGCACCTAAGCGGTCATACCTTCTTTCTAACTCTTTGTGTTTAATAATTTTGATAAGGCATTGAACCTCTCTTGTAGACCCCATCGCTATGGAATAAAAACGCTTTTGATCTTTTAAGCTTGTTCTCCCGCTTCCCTCTGTAATATTCAAGGCAATACTCAAAGATGCTCGTACTAATTGATCCCTGACAGGATTTTTTAACTTTAACTTTTCACATTCTTGATACAACTCAACTGCTAAATCTAATGCTT
>CATLVU010000114.1 GCA_950061135.1 uncultured Oligoflexia bacterium | reverse complement strand
GAATTACACTGCCTTCAACGAAGGATCACATTAAACCATTTAAGCCTCCACGACATGCAGATAAAGTTTGAAGTACAGCAAAGCATTCTTTTCCTTCGTCTAAACCTCGCTCAACGGCTTCTAATTGGCCTTTAATACGTCTAATTCGTGAAATGATTTTTTTCTTATCTTCAAATACATGCGACATTTGACACCTCATTATACTATACCCCAGTATATTATATTGCATTGCTGAAATTGTAAAGAGTTACTCCATACATTGATAAGGAGCAACTCTTCTATTTTTTGAATTTTCAATCATCTATGCTACTTTGACTAAAAAACCATGAACAAAATAACCTACGCCTAGTAATATTAGGCCACTTGAATAACATGCCCAAAACCCAAGGTTAAATTTTTGGGCCAGTAAAAATGGAATAAAGAATAGTAACGATACAGGTATCGCAACAAATACGCTTTTTACATATTCAACAGATTGCTTCGCATCACCCCATTCCATATGAGAAAAAGCAAGGGCAAGAAGCGTTGTAAGAGGCAGGGCCGTAAGAAACCCTGCCAAACCTGTCTTCTTTCCTGATAACCAAGAAACAAAACTAATCAGCACAGCTGCGACAATAGTTTTACCAATTGCTAACCACATATTACTTTCCTGTAAAGTTCGCGGCTACAAATTCACCTGATAGTTTCAAAAAGATATAAAGTTTTTTACCTTTTACACCTTTTTCATTGTCAAAAGTAACAACCCATTCCGTCTTTTTCCCAAACTTCTTTTTCTCTGACTTATCAAAAGTAGAACTTTTCCAAGAAGCATCAATCTTTCCAGACTTAATAAGACGCTCAACATGATAGCGACCAATTTCTCCCGTTTTTTCTTTTGAAACAGACTTTTTAGAGTGTGAATGACTATGGCCGTGAGAATGGCCACCACCTGGGCCTGCAAAACTTGAAAAAGAAAATATTAAAGTTCCAATTAGTAATAAATTTTTCATATCTGTTCTCCTATAGATTATCGTGTTTATATTCTTGAGTTTTTGGTTTTTCCATGTCCATATGGTGATGAATATGATTATCCTTACTAAAACCATAATCATCTGGGTAAGACGTATGCTCATATCCATGCATCTGCATAAGAAATAATAAAAATCCTGCCAGAATCAATCCATCGTTAGCAACTTTTGAAAATCTATTAAAAAGTTCTGTATTTCTAATACCCTTTAGCAGAACTAACATAATAGCCAAGGCTGCAATTTGCCCAACTTCAACACCAACATTAAATGAAATAATCCTCATCAACATTTCACCACCTTTTTCACCAAGTGGTAGTTGCTGAAGTCTTGTAGAAAGACCAAAACCATGAATTAGTCCGAAAATAAAAACGGCACCCAATAAATTGGGCGCTTTCTTCATTCCAAAGTAGTTTTGAAATCCGTTATTATTGTCGAAACCTTTGTAACAAACACTTAATGCAATAACGGCATCTATTAAAAAGTAGTTTGCAGTTATCCCCATAAATGTGGCAAAGATTAATGTAATACTGTGTCCGACTGTAAAAACACTGATAAATTTAACAATATCCTTAAAAGTCTTTAAAAAGAAAATGACCCCAAAAAGAAAGAGTAAGTGGTCATATCCGGTAATCATATGCTCAGCACCCAGAATGATGTATTTAAAATAACCACCCTCAATCATCGCACGCTTCGCATCCTCACTAATTCCATGAGCAAATGAGTTTGCAGTATAGAATAGTGGAAGGATGCTAAATAAAAATTTAAACATAGTTCCTCCTAAAATTTATTTTTAATTATTCTTAAAAGATTAAGAATATATTGGAGGCCTATAGATTTTATTTGGATGAGGATTTGAGATTAAGTTTTTCTCTGAAAAACCTTGTTTTATTTCAATAACGGTAACTTTGGCCAAGACTTTTATTGAGTGATTCAAAAGCTTGATCTCTGATTGAGTAACTTTAGAATGCTCATGGTTATGCTCATGTTCGTCGCCGTCCTCACTATGTTTATGCGTGTGAGTATGTGGCTCATCATCAATATTGTCATGGTGAGTATTATTGTATTTTGAAAATTCAGCTAAGTGTGAATTCACCTCATTACTATTATCATTCATTAAGCAAGCTTGAGCTGAAGCAATGTTAGCTATAATGATGATAATAAATATGTGCTTAAAAGCTTGTAGTAATTTATACATTAGAACAATTATATCAACTATATTAGTTTTGTAATTAGATTTTCCTAGACGCGGTGTGACAGGGAGTGAGTTAACAAAATATAGCATTACTGCAATTGCAAAATATTGCATGCAATATTTTATGCGATATTTTTTCTAGAAAAATTAATTATAACTTATTGTAATTTCGCTTAAAGCATACTGAAAAAGTTTGGCACGTTTTATGTAATTAATGTCTCCAACCATTAACCAAAGGAGATTCATGAAATGGCCACCAAAAATATTGTTAACTGCGAGAGATATGCTCACGTTCCGCTATTTGTTCAATTATAAAGTGATGACAGTCGAGCAAATATGGCGTTATCCATTTAAAGAAGAAACTGATATTAGCAACGTGAGGAAACGCCTTAGGAAATTTGAAAGTGAGGGCCTTGTTAAAGTTCAGGCCACAATTTTTCAGGGAAAAGTGCAGAGATACTTCTCAATTACAAAGAAGGCTTTGACCATTCTACAGGAGAACGAAGGGCTTGAGTTACAGAGAAAGCAACTTGAAAGTAATTCAGTAGTTCACGACCTCGTTCTAGTTGAAATCGGAGAATGTCTAAAGAAGACAAAAAGTTGTCTCTTTTATTTTCCTGAAAATGAGCTTCAGTGTGTTTTTGGTGATAATTTTGGCTTTCCCGATGTCATTGACAATAACTCTGACGGCTTTTTAAGAATACGATTAGGTGGAAAACAGTTTAATATTGCCATTGAATACGAAAATTCTGCGGCATCAAAGAATAAATACAGAGAGCTTGTTCATAATTATTATTACCCAGATTATATAAACGCTGTTTTTTTCTTTTATCAAAAGGACTGGATCAGAAAAACCATTATTGAAGAGGAAGAGAAAGAATATCCAAACAGAAATCCTAAATTTTTCTTTTTCAAACTTAATTCGGACAAAATTGATCTTGAAAATTTAACCTTAAAGGACAGAGGAGGTCATGAACTTGAGCTTAAAAGAAAGAGAATTGCCTAACCACTCAGCTATCTCACGCAGATGGGGCATTTTTCTACAAGTATCTGAAAATATGGCAATAGATAGTAAAAAATTTGAGTTAAAAGTGGGGTTTAGATGATTTTTATAATTAGGGATAAATTCTCTGTCTAAGAGAACTACTGGAAGGAAGAAATGGGAAGGCAAAGAAGTAAATTTAAAAGAACGCCTAGTAAAACAAGAGGAATACCAATTAATTCTTGATGAAATAGCCAGTATTATTTATGATGAGCTAATCAATAAAAAGTCGTCTCCAAACGATCACTATTCCTCTGACAGCAATGAAGGAGGAAATCATGTCGCATAAAATCTGTTTTTATATTCGTGTATCAACCGAAGAACAGGCAAAAAATTTAGAAGGCTCCATTAAGAATCAAAAGGAACGTTTGCTTGAAGCTGTGAAGTTTAAAAACTTGTCGGGAAACTTTGGTGAAGTCGTCTCAATTTACATTGATCGTGCTAAGTCAGGAAAAGATACTAACCGTCCCGAACTTCAAAAAATGCTTTTTGAAATTAGTCAGGGAAAAATTGATCTGGTTATGGTCAGTGAAATTTCTCGTATCTCAAGAAATATGAAAGACTTTTCTGAAATCTGGGAGCTAATGAAAAAGCATAATTGTGGCTTTTATTCCCTAAGAGAAAACTTTGATACGACGACGGCCGCTGGTGAAATGGTTCTCTATACCATTGCCAATATTGCCCAGTTTGAGCGTAGACAAGTGAGTGAAAGAGTTTCAGCTAACATTAAGGCCCGTGCCAAACGCGGGCTATATAATGGTGGTAGTGTTCCCCTAGGATTTAAGCTTGGTGAAAAGAAGGGCTACCTTAATGTGGATTATGAGATGGCCGAGTTAGTTAGACTTTGCTTTTCAACCTACCTTGAAAAAGAAAGCCTGTCCCAAACAGCGAAGCACCTTAACGATCAAGGTCACACCATTCGCCGTTGGAAACAAGGCGGTGGAAAGTTTAAACGTCTAGGTCATTTTAGCGTGGATAACTTACATAAAATTCTTGTGAATAAGGCCTATATTGGAATTAAAGTTTTTAAAGATGGAGAATGCAAAGGTGAAACTGATGCTGTATGGGATGCCATCGTTAATGAGGATATTTTCAATCGTGTGCAATCTAAATTAAAGAAGAATCTAAGTAAAAAGAAGCCACACTCAAAGAAAAGATACCCTTATCTGCTTTCAGGTATTACTTTTTGTAAAACCTGTGGGGATGCTATGTGTGGAAAATCTGCGCATGGAAATGGTGGCAAAATTGGCTATTATGAGCACTCTTGGGCCACAAAAAGAAATTCTACTCTTACAAAAAAGATTTTTGATTGTGACCCAAGACGAGTTTTGGCTAAAAAGCTAGAGCCGCTTGTAACTGAAAAAGTGGAATCTGTTCTTTTTCAAGATCAGTTTGTTAGAACACTTTTTGAGAAGCTGAAAACAAAGGTTAAGGAAAGTTCATCTGTAAGCGAAGTTAATTCTTTAAAAGCTCAAATCTATGGATTTAACTCACAGATTGATGCATTGGCGGAGAGACTTTCTGAACTTCCCAAAGAGGTTACGGCGGCACCGATCTACAAGCAGATGGCAAATCTTGAAAAAAGAAAAACCGAAGCGCTAGAGCTACTTGACAAGCTCTCAGACGCAAGTGATTCGGATTTTTTAGTCAGTCTTAATGATTATCAAAGCTTTGTAAGAGATTTAAGAGAGCTGTGGATTAGTGCCAATTCAGCCACCAAATCTAAGATCATTCAAAGACTGATTCATAGGGTTGAGGTAGGAGTTGATTCTGTGGTTATTCATTACAATGTGGATAAGCGAAATTTAGGCCCTAAAATAAAAAAGCCAGACTCAAAGTCTGGCTTTTTTAAAAACTATTCTGACACTCTTGGTGGTTCGAATAGCTTGACAAATGGTGCCGTAGGAGGGACTTGAACCCCCACGCGTAAGCACTAGATCCTAAGTCTAGCGTGTCTACCAATTCCACCACTACGGCATAGAGAAGATAAGTTATATGTTTAATTATGACATTTGACAAGAAAAATTAGAGGTTTAAGAAGCTTTTCTTTTTGAACGATTGAGTTTTAACTCCATATTTTTTATTTGAATTTTGAGATTTTTGGCTTCCATTTTTGCCTTTAGAGCAGCCTGTTTGAGCTTTAAAACTTCTGAGTTATACTTTTTGTTCTCTTGTGCAACTTTATTATAAAGCCTCTCGTATCTTTTAACTTCTTGCGCTACAGCTTTACTTGATTGACCCTGCCCACTAGATCCTGCCCTTAAGCTTTCGATTTGCTTTTTCAGATAATCAATCTCTTTAGTTTTGGCATAAAGTGCTTCTTCGAATTGACGCGCAGTTCTCTTTCCTATTTCAGTAAGTTCTGACTTTAAGCTTGATACCTGTGACTCTAGTCTTCTATTTTCTTCTTGTGTCTCATTTAAACCATTTGTTGAGATGTTAAGCTTTCTTGTCTGTTCAGCTAGTTCTTCTTGAATTCGGTTACATTTTTCTTGAATCTCAAGATACCGAGAATTATCAGTTGAAGTATTTCGACTATTTCTTTCAACCTGTTCTTCTGTCTGTACTGAAAAACTGTCGTCTTTTAAATTAGAGCTATGATCTAAGCGAGCAAGAAGTTCTTGTTTCTCATTAACCAAATTCATTATTTTTTCTTTGGCTATTTCTAATGCTCTATCTTTTGCAGTGAGCTTTTTACTATATTCATGTTCAAGGTTTGAATTTGGTGCTTTTTTTGAGTACCAACTATCTTCATGATCAAACTGAGAACTAATTGAAGACAATTCTTTCACTGCTGCAATATCGACACTTCCAAGCTCATTAACAGTACAGCGTTTTATGATTTGTAAGATATTATCATTTTTAACTTCTTTCGATTCTTCATTTTTAAAGTAATTTTCATCTTTTAAACTTCTCGTTACTTTATAGGCCGTAGAACTTTCAGGTAAAGATAAATTCTGCTCCTCCATTTGCTCTATTAAGTCTAGGTTATTAACAAAGGATTCTGTCATCTCATCAATTTTTAAATTTATCCTTGAAGAGTCCTGCTCTTCAAGAGGCTCAATGGAGTTCGCTCTATGAACTAGTATGTTTCTATTTATTTTATTTTTTCGTTTATAAAAAGTTCCTACGACATCAAGTTCTTTATACCAAATAAGCTTAAGCACTAGAACATTGTTCTCCTCACAAAGCTCTATATAATCAGATTCTAAAGCCTGGATGATGTCTTCCCCTTTCTTTAGAGATTGATCACAGGAAGCGTATAACTCTGTATGCTGACTAGAATTCGTAACCTGAAATTCCCAGTTCGCGTTTTTATTAAAGTCTAAAAGCTTTAAGATACTTAAATGAATATTGAACTTTTTTCCATTAAACAATGAGATTTGATCTAAGTGATATCCTAAATCATCTGGAGCTAGGACCGGGAAGCTGTATGAGTTTTTTATCGCGACAGTATTATCTACGCCAATCATTGAGTTTAAAGCTTCACAGTTTTTTGCTAATAATTTCTCACCTCTAAAAACAAAAACTTCATGGTTTTTATTTGATACTAAGTGATTCGAATTATTATCCCAATTTATTATCAAGCTATTTTTATAGTCGTCTTCATTTTCTAGGCCATCCCCATCAAGTAAGATCACATCTGCGTTTTCCCCTGCTTCAACATTAACCAAGTGAAACTCTTCATCAAGTACTCCTAATTTATTTTCACGAAGGTCTAGCAATTTCATTAAGCAGCTACCTTAAGCTCTGACCCAAGTATACTTTGCCAAAACATTGCATGCTTAGAAGATCCAAAGACTTTTGCTTTATCAATTTTATTTGTGACTTGCTCAAATAGATTAAGAATATCTCCTTTTTCATAATTAAAATCGTTCAAATTTAAATAGTAATGAAAAAACAAGCATAAGCTTTGCCAATTGGAAGTGAAGCTCAAATAAGGAAATGGAAAGTTTTCCTCTGTTAATTCTTTTTCTTTATTATCTAGGCTTTGAAGCTTTACATAGTTTATTTGTTCTTTAGAGAATTTTTCTCCGTACTCCATAATGTCTAAGAAAGTCTGCTTTAAAAACGTAATATCATAATACCCTTCTACACAAGCAGATAGCACACTCATTGAAGCAACGATCATACTTCGGTGATAAAGAGAACTGTTTTGTTCATAAAAGCTCTTAAAGCTTTTCTCCGGTTTGATATCAAAAAAATCAGTCAATGTTTTTTGAAAGTCCAGAACGCTTCTTTGTTCTTGAAAACATTGTTTAATTTGAAATTGAATATTATCGCAAATTTTATTTTTTAAATAACTGCCTTGAGCAACTTTAAGTTCTTCAAGTTTTAATTTTAAATTTTTCTGTACAGCTAGAGACTCAACTTCTTCAAAATAACATTCAGAGTTTTCAAATTTTTTAAAGTCAAAGTCAGCTATCAGATCTCCAGCTTTTGCTAATCTAATTTTTTTTCCATTTTTTAATTTATAATAAAAGTTTCCTCCCCAAATACTTTGTTGGCGGAGTTTATTAAAAAAATCTTGATCTATTAAACTTAAATTAGACATTGTCTACTTATCGGCTCCTAGAGGCAATTTCTGATAGTTTTAGCATTGATTCGTGTTATTATTTTAATTATGACTGCAAACATTACTGACTATTTAGTTCTACTATTTTATTTATCCATTATTTTTACCATTGCTTTCTATTCTAGAAAAAAGAAATACGGTAACTCTGATGTAAATGATCAATATCTTGCAGGTAAAAGCTTAACCTTTACTGAATCAATTTGCTCTATTATCGCAACTGAGGTGTCTGCTCTCACATTTTTAGGAATACCTTCATTTACTTTAGGTAAAGACTACTCTTTTGTTCAAATATATTTTGGTGCAATCATAGGAAGAGTATTTATTGCAAAATTAATGCTTCCTTTAATTTATGACAAAGGCCTGACAATTTATTCAGTCATGGGACAAGGTGGTTCTCATAATGGGCAAAGAGCAATAGCTAGTTTTTACGCTCTTAATAAATTTTTAGCCGTTGGAGTTAGACTATTTTCAGGGTCAATTTTAGTTGCAGAGTTTTTTAATATTGGCATATACATGGCCGTTTTTCTTATTTGTTGCCTCACCTTTGTTTATACATTAATTGGAGGATTAAAAGCCGTTGTTAGAACTGATATGCTTCAAATGGCACTTTTTATCAGCGGTGGGATTATTGCTCATTATTTAATTCCACTTAACTCAGAATATACTTGGAGCGAATTAATTTCTCAGGCTTCTATTGCTGGAAAAACTTCTTTCATAGACTTTCAAAATCTAACTCCGTTTATCATCGGAGTTTTGGGTGGAATCTTATTTGATATGTCTACCCATGGAGTAGATCAAGATTTTGTACAAAGACTTACTGCCAATCACTCTCTTAAAAGGGCGCAACAAGCAATATTCTTATCAGGCTTTTTATCAGTAGCTGTCGGATTTCTTTTTCTAAGTATCGGAGCTCTATTATGGGCATTTTATCAACATACACCAATGCCT
>CATLVU010000113.1 GCA_950061135.1 uncultured Oligoflexia bacterium | reverse complement strand
ATTGATTTTTTTATTGGACCTTGTGTTCTTGAGAGCAAAGAACTTGCAAGGCAAGTTATAGAAAGCTTACAAGAAGACCTAAAGTCTTTTGATGATAAGATACAACTTACTTTCAAAGGAAGTTTTGATAAAGCTAACAGAAGCTCTATTGATTCTTATCGAGGCCCGGGGATTGATGAGGGGCTTAAAATTCTATCAGACATAAAAAAAGAATATAATGTTCCAGTAATTACTGATTTCCATGAAGCTTCTCAGGCCCAAATTGTTGCAGAGGTGGTGGATACATTACAAGTACCAGCTTTTTTATGCCGACAAACAGATATTATTTTAAGCGGTGCTAAAGCTTGTAAAGAGTTTGGAAGACGTTTAAAGGTTAAAAAAGGTCAGTTTCTATCTCCTGAAGAAACAGAAAATATAGTTGATAAAGCGAGTAACTTTCTTGATAAAGATTCGATTTTACTTACCGAGAGGGGAACTTCATTTGGATATAATAATTTAGTGGTTGATATGGCCTCTTTTAGTATTATGAAGAGTTTTGGAGTATCGGCAATACATGATGCTACTCATTGTGTTCAACGTCCTGGAGGAATGGGAAAATCAACAGGAGGAAAAAGAGAGCAAATCTTAGTTCTAGCTCAGGCTGCCGCAGCTGCAGGGGCTGATGGATTTTTTATGGAAGCTCACCCTAATCCTGAAAAAGCATTTTCAGATGCGACTAGCCAGCTTCCGCTTAATCAAATTAAAAGTATTGTCAGTAAACTAATTAAAATAAAAGAATTGATCAATGAAGGATGAAATAAAAAAAAGAGTTGCGCCTTTTGAAGCAAAACTTAAAAAAATAAAAGTAGCTCTATTCGATGTAGACGGAATCCTAACAGACGGTAGACTTTATTGGGGAGGGGAAGAAGTAGGCTATAACAGGTTTTTCAATGTTCATGATGGGTATGGATTAAGAATGCTTGAGCGTGCAGGACTCGAAGTAGGAATTATAACTGGCGGAGATAGCAAAGGTGTATTAAAGCGCTTTTCCGATTTAGGCTTAACATATATGTTTGCTGGTAATGAAGACAAACGTGGGGCCTTAAATGAAATCCTAGAAAAATCAAAAGTAACAGATGACGAAGTTCTTTATATGGGAGATGAGTTTTTTGATTTACCTCTACTAAAGAGAGTTGGCTTTTCAGCAACTGTTCCAGATGCAAGCCTCGAAATACAAAATGAGGTCGATTATATAACAAAAAAAGAGGGTGGAAGGGGAGCCGCGAGAGAAGTGATTGATCTATTAAGATGGTCTCAAGGTATTGTTCCAAAAATTGAGTACTAAAAGATGAAAGGAAAAAAACTATATAAATCAACAGCTATCAAATCGATCAAAGCTTTGCTTCTCAGTATAATGATAGTTCTTGGTGCAAATATTCTAATTCAAGTATTACAGAGTGATAAGATAGAGCGGTTCTCTGGTTTATATGATTATTTTTTGTTCTATCCCGAAGACTTACTCATCTATCTTTTATTAATTTTGATTCCAGGTCTATATTACTCTTTTATCAGAGGCGTTGTTTTTTATGAGAATGGATTGACAGTAAATAAAGGATTTCCTTTTTTCAATATGTTCATTCCTTATTCTAATATTCAAAGTTATGAGATGTTACAGGATAAGCATTTGATATCGATTAATTTAAAACAACAAGAAGATGACTTAATGCTTTCTATAAAAGATATTGATAGAGCAGTGGCCATCTTTGATCAGAACCATATAAAGGGTGATCTAGGAAATAATGTCGTTATTGATTATTCTAATCGAAGAAAATTAATATTATTTTTTCTGGTAACGGGTATTTTTGTTTTTAGCTGGCATTACTTTTCATTTACAGACTTGATAATTCGTTGATTTTTGTAGTTACTAGAAACTAAATGAAGCGGCTTTTTCAAGACGATTTAGAATTCCATTCCATTTATCGTCTTCTGTATAATTTTTTGAGTAGAGGATTAGAATTGAGCTAAACTCTCTTTGATCAATATTTTTTAGTAATCCATAAAACTCTCTTGCAACCCTTGTTGGATCATCAGGTAAGTTCCAAATATATGGATGGGACATATATTTTTTCATTTCAGTGTTAGAATTGATTTGTGTTAAGGCCAACTTTATATCATTGGTTTCATATGCAATGATAGGAGTTTCAGGCATATAATGATGTTTTAAATGTCCTGGAGCTACAGGGCTTTCTTGTTGGCAAACTTCAATTTCAATATTGTATTTCATTAAAGTTGTTTGAATTTGTGACTTAGTAACCATTCCAGGTCTATAAATAGTTATTTTTTTATCATCAATACCAATGATTGTTGACTCAATACCAATTTGGCATTCACCTCCGTCCATAACAGAAATGTCAGGAAAGTACTCTGAAACGTGAGCCGTTGTGGTGGGAGAAGTTTTCTTAAAAGGATTAGCACTTGGGGCGGCCACTGGAGTTCCTAGTGACTCTATCAGTTTTAGTGTTTTTATATGATTGGGCATTCGGATCGCAACAGTGTTTAATCCTGAAGTTATTGTATCACTTACTTTGTCATTTTTTGGAAGAACAAATGTAAGTGGCCCAGGCCAAAAATTTTGCGCTAGAATTTCAGTAATTTCAGTCCAGTCCGTAACGTATTCTTTTGCCTGCTCAATTGATGAAACATGTACAATCAAAGGGTCAAAATAAGGACGTTCTTTTGTTTTAAAAATTTTATGAAGTGCTTTTTCTGATGAAATGCTTCCCGCAAGTCCGTAAACAGTTTCTGTCGGAATCGCCACTACATCTTCATTGAGAAGAATCTTTGTATATTTTTCTATATTCATGTTGTTTCTCAGTTTCTAAACTGGTTGATTACCCCAAGACCTACAAAGCGTCCAGCTTTGAAATATGTTTGGAAGGGAATATTTTGTGTTGATACTGCTGAGAGCGATCCATGAATGAAATAATTATCTTTTCCAAAGAGATTTTCAAGATCGTTGATACTAGGTGCAACAGAAACATATTTCCCAAGAAATGATTTAAAAAGACTAAGTCCTATTAAACCAGTTTTATGTTTGTGATCTATATATGCATGGTATCTTTTCGCTAGATCTTCGAGGCAAACATTCTTTTTTACAATATAACGTCTTCTTCCTCGTCGTTTAGTGATTTTTTTTAGCGGAATATCACGACAAGCTTTTTCAATTACTTTCTCAATTTTATTAGAAGATTGTTGGTTGAAAAACTTGAGTCCATCGATGCCAATATTAAACTGTGCACTTGCAGACAAAGGACCGATGAGTTTTCGATTATTAACTTGAGAAATCACTTGTGAATCTATTGCGGTGAAGTTTTTCAAAAAGCCAACAGCAGTATTTTTGTATGCTTTATGATACCACTTATGAGTTTTATGAGCTTTTACTTGAAAATTTATTTGAACAGAAAATTGAGATTCATCTTGTACCGTTGAAGGGGTGAGATCCTTAATACTTTCATACTCAATCAAAAGCTCTTTGCTTTTTTCCACTTTATTTTGCACGATACTTGGAAAAGAGAAAACTTTTAAAATAATATCACTAAACAATCTACTCAAAAAACTTTGCACGTATTTCACAGAGCGTGAATAATGCTTGTAGAAAACTTTTTCAATGCCGTCTTTTATTATTTTTACTTGTTCTGTTGCTCTTTTTTGTAATTTTCCGATAAGTAAAAATGAAAACCTAGAGTTTAGGTTTTCCGTGATTCTTTGTTCTTGCTGAACAATAGATTCCTTTAAAAGATCTATTTCATCGATATCAGTTTTTAAAACTTGTTCAAACTCTGCTTTGAAAAGCTCATCTTGCTTTATTCTTTGTATGTTTTGCGTGTCGAGAGAAAGATATAGTTTATTCGCAGATGCGTAGCTGTATTCCAGTTGATATTCAAAAATAGTTTGTTTGAGTAAGTGAAAAAAGTCTAATTGAACATCCAGAGTTACAGATGTATTTTGATTTACTTCTTTGTCTATCGAAACTCTTAGCTTTTCATTTTCTCTTGATTGTTCATTTTGATCAACTGCTTGAATCATCAGTTCAGAGCTGTATGTTCGTGTACTTGTTATTTCAGTATTTAAATTCAGATAAGGTGAAATGGGGATGTCTAGGCTGGCACCAGCGTTATAACTAAACTGGTCTTTTAGTTTTACGACTTCATTATGATCAACAAGGTTAAAGTTCTCGGTATTAAACTTTTGTAACGCTAAAAAAAGTTTTGAAAAGTCTGAAACCAAGCCTTCTTTATAAGACTTTGCGAAATGGTAGTAATGATAAGTTCTAGTAAACTGTAAGCCTGCAAATAATTTTCTGGAATTATTTGTGATTTTTAAAATTCCACTTTTTTCCAGATTATCAATGAGCTCAGAGGCATCAATGGATAAGTAAAAGCTATCATGTACAATCCACTCATTTCCATGAAGTTTTGGAGCAATTTCTCTATTTGCATTAACATGAATTGTCCCAAATTGTGTTGTCCAGTTAAAACCAGAAAAGTTTAGAAAACCTTGATTCGTATTATGATTCTTAAGAACTTTTTGAGCTTCTTGATTACCAATATTTTGATGGTTTTCAATAAGAAACTGAGTTAGGGAATTGAGAGGCGATGAAGTCGATTGGTTTGTGTCAGTGATGGAGTTTTCACCTCTTCTGATATGCTGGGTTTCCATTAATTCAAAATGCTTAAATTCATAAGCATGAATATAACCCGTTGCAAATAACAGACTGAAAAATATAAGTATTTTTTGCCCCATAAACCCCTTGCTTCATATTTTCAATATGATATTAATAATGTCGGTTAATACATACTTTTCTTGAGGAAAAATTTGCCTATGAAAGATTACAATAAGCTACAGCAGCTGCTTGAGGAAGTTGAACAATGGCCATTGAGCTATACCTTTAAATTTATAGTAAAAGCCGAGCAAAAAGATCAAGCCTTGGCTCGCTTTGACGAGAGTTTCCAGCTTAGCGAGAGAGCATCAAAAAATGGAAGCTTTGTTAGTATAACTGCTGTAAAAAATGTAGAATCATCTGATGAAGTCATTAAGATTTATCAAAGTCTATCCACAATTGATGGTATTATCTCATTATAGTAAAGGTTAAAATGTCTCAAAAAGCTTTAGTTATAGGAGGAGGTGCGTTTGGTACAAGTATCGCATCCATACTCAGCGAAAACTTTAAATCTGTTATTATCCATGTAAGGTCTGATGATGTTTTAAATGCCATCAATAATGGGGAAAATTCTTTTTATCTTCCAGGGCAAAAACTTGCTTCAAATATTAGTGCCATTAAAAATTTAGACAATATAAATCTTGATGAAATATCAATCGTCGTAAATGGGCTTCCAACAAGTGCGATAAATCCTTACTTTCAGGGACATAGTGATTTTTTTGAATCATTATTCGAAAAAGGAACTCCACTTGTTTCTTTATCCAAGGGTATTGATGTGGATACATTAGAGTTACCTGACGATTTATTTGCAGATATTTTTCCACAATACTTAGAGCAAATTACTTATTTATCAGGTCCATCTTTTGCTAAAGAGATTGTTGAAAAACAAATTACTATTGTCGCCTTGGCCGGTAAAGACCCTGATATCTTACTAAATGTTTCAGAGATGCTGAAAACAAATTATTTTAGATGTATTCCAACCTACGATATTAAAGGTGTTTTACTAGGGGGCGCTTTAAAAAATATTTTGGCGATAGCAGGAGGGATTTTAGAAGGACTCGGTTATAATCATAATACTCGTGCAGCGATGATTACACGTGGTATTACAGAGATGCTTCGTTTTGGAAAAGTACTCAATGCAAGACCTGAAACATTTTATGGTTTTGCGGGAATGGGGGATTTGATTTTAACCACGACCAGTAGCTTATCAAGAAACAAAACTTTTGGGCTTGAAATCGCAAAAGGAAGAAGTGCTGCAGAAATAATTAAAAGTCAGCGATCCGTTGTTGAAGGATATAAAACAACACATGCCGCTTTTAAGATGGCACAAAAATATCAAATACGAGCGAAGCTTTTTGATAGTATCTATCAAATATTATATGAAGATAAAGACTGCCAAGAAGTTCTAAAAGAATTAATGTCTTTTTCAATCTCTACTATTGAATAAAAGATTTTTGAATTTTATCAATCGTTATTGTTTCTCCCAAAGAATGAATATTTCCATTTGAATCAATAACAAAATAAGCTGGTACTCCTACAATATTATAGCTAGCTAGAAACTTTGTGATACTGGGGTCTTGTTTTGTCCAGTCTGCCCGAATAAGTTTTATATTATTTTCAGTAACAAAATCTTGGAACTTGGTAGTATCTAAAACTAGTTTCTTATTTACTTTACAAGTAAGGCACCACTGAGCAGTAAAGTCTATGAACGCAGCTTGTTTCTCTTGCTGATACTTTTTCATTAGACCTTGAGACCAGTTTTCCCAATTACTGTTTTGCGTTTGAGATTGAGAATTACCTGGAGTTGTTTCAAAGTCAGGCCTTGTGAAAATATAAAAACTACTTGCAATAAATAATAAACAAATAATTAAAGGGCCGTAGATTGATCTAAATAAAAACCTAGCAGAGAAAAATACAAAGAAAATCATTAAAATTAAAAATAAAATATACACACTGTATGCAGGGCCATTAATTAATGAAATTAGTACATCGTATAACCAGATACTAGTTCCAATCAATGAAAGGCCTAAAAAGTACTTGGCCTTATTCATCCATTCTCCAGGTTTAGGCATGAATTTTATGAGGCGAGGAAAAGCGCCAGTCATTAAAAAAGGAAATGCGAGACCGATTGCAATGGAAGTAAAAATAATAAAAATTTCAAAGATAGATGCTGTGAATGCAAAACCTAGAGCTGTTCCAAGGAATGGTGCAGAACAAGGTGTTGATAAAATGGTTGCTAAAATACCGTTAGAAAAATCATTGATGTACGGGTTTTTGAATTGTACTTTTCCAAGAGTTGATCCTCCTGGTGTTTTGAATTCGAAAAGACCAAAAAGATTAAGTCCAAAAACGAAAGTACCGAGCATTAGCAAATAAACAAACAAGGGAGAACTTAACTGAAATCCCCATCCTACGTATTCACCACTTTGTTTAATTGCGATGATAATTATTGCAAGAACCCAAAATGAAAAAAGTACACCTAAAGAATAAGCTAAGTTATGATTAAATATTTTTTTTCTCTCAAGGTTTTGGTGCGAGATTAATGAAAAAAGTTTAAGTGAAATGACAGGAAGTACACATGGCATAATATTCAAAATCAGTCCGCCTAAAAAAGCGAATAGAATATAATACCATAGAGATTCTTTAGTGTTTTCGCTATCTGATTTTTTTTTGTCGATAGACAATACAGAAGTCAGAGATTTGAAAGTTTTTGTAAGGGCATTATCTCCACTTAAAGCTAATTGTTTAAAGTTCGCTTGAATAATTTTGGCAGGTTGATTTGATGGATATTGGATTAAAAACTTGGGAGATATTGTATTCTCAAATATACCATCTCTTGGTAATGGTAGTGGAGGGTCTAAGTAAATTCCATCCCAGTCGATATAAATCCTTCCTATAAGGGTATTACTATTAGAATCAAAATAAGCTTCTTCGTGTTTGTAATCAAAGTTCTCAAATAAATAAGGGGTAATAATATTAGCATGCTTTGGTAAAAGGTTTTTATCGAAGTTTTCTATGTAGTAATGTAGAGCTAATTTATTTTCCTCTTCTGCTTTCACTAACGAAATTTGAATGTTTTTTGGTTTCTCAGCAAGTTTTGGTAAGTTTTGATATCTTGTTTCTAACTCTTTCTGAGAAATAGCCTTTGCGAAAGTTCCTGTTAAGTTCTGATCTAAGGTAATAGAAAACTCTGATTGGTCAGGAACACAAATATCTAAGCAAACAAGAGCATTAATTTTAATCTGTAAGGTTTTATTTTTTAAAGAATCAGTAAGTTTATAAAAAAGTGAATACTCACCATTATAACCATAGCCCCAAAGATCTCCTTGTTCTATAAAACGAACAGGCCTAGGCCAAGCAAGTGATTCTAATTTAACCTCTTGCTCATCAGCGTAGAATAATGTCTGAATAGCAAGTCCAGAATCTCCTGGGTTTTTCCAATAGGTATGCCATTTGGGGGCATTCGTGAAATTAATCGCAAGTAAGTTTTGACCACTAATATTAGTTGTTTGTGCGGAGAGTGTGATATAGTCTCCTGCTATAGCTTTTATGCTTGTAATCAACAAAAGTAATATAATTGTAAAACGCATTTTATTTCTCCTAAAAGGATAAGTAAGTATGGAAAAAAATGATTTAGATTTCCCTCGTAAAATTATATGTTTAACTGAAGAATCCGTCGAGATTTTGTATCGTCTAGGGCAGGAAGATCGTATTTGCGGTGTTTCATCTTTTGTTAAACGGCCAGAGCAAGCAAAGAGTAAGCCTGCTGTATCATTATTTACGAGTTCAAATTATAAAAAAATTAATAAGCTTTCGCCCGATTTTATTATTGGTCATTCGGATATTCAAAAAGACATTGCTAAAGATCTCATTGAGCAAGGGCATAATGTTTATATTGCTAATCACAGAAGCATAAATCAGATCAAAGATTATGTACTTTTCTTGGGGAGGCTTGTTGGAGAAGATCAAAAGACTCAAGCATTGATAGCTGAGTTAGAAAATAAAATAACAGAAGCAAATAAAGAAGACACAGGCTCTACAAATACCTAAAAAAATAATATAAAAGTTTAATCATGAATAGGAAAGTTTCAGTAGCTCCTATGATGGACTGCACTGATAGGCACGACCGTTTTTTCTTAAGGCTAATGAGTAAAAATGTGATGCTT
>CATLVU010000112.1 GCA_950061135.1 uncultured Oligoflexia bacterium | reverse complement strand
TTATTTTTACTTTTTACCTGACGGTACAGTTGAAAAAGAGTTTTCAGAACAACTTGCTGAAAGTGAAAATCAAGAAGACTTTATAACAGAGCGAAAAGAGAACCCTTTTGAAAAGTCCATTGTGCTAGGAAATGGACCAATTAGTAAAATTATTCCGTTGTTAAAAGAAAAAGAGGAATTAGTTCAAGCACAAGTAGAACTAGTTAATGATAGTCAAAGATTAATTTATGTAGATTATGCAGGAGTTAAATTAATCATTCCATATGATAATTATAAATGGGCCCATGAGAGAAATATTTCAACTGAAAGAAGTTATTGGTCTTATGTACAAAATCCAAGTTCAATTGTTGAAGTTGGAGATGTGATTGAAGTTACATTTAATAAAAAAAATATCAGAACTGCGTGGGATGAAGTTCAATCTAATTATAAAAAAAGAAACTTACCCGAAAAACTTGAAAACTTGTTGAAAACTGAAAAATTTATTCTTGCTCAATTAGATCAAACTCCAGATGCCCAAGCAGCCCTTGTTAGTGTATCTCCAAAAACGGGAGAATTAGTTTCCATGGTTGGGGGAAGTGACTTTCAAAGGTCACAGTTTAATAGGGCAATTCAATCAATGAGACAACCGGGATCAGCGTTCAAGCCAATTATTTATGCAGTAGGGTTGGAGAATGGTTATAATCCAGCATCAATTTTGTATGATACGCCCCAAGCTCTAGGGAGTATGGATAACCAGCTTAGTTGGAAACCGAGGAATTATGATGGGAAATTTAAAGGGACAATGACCTTTAGAAGAGCACTTGAAATTAGTCGAAATATTCCAACGATTCTTCTTACTCAAAAAGTTGGTGTTGATAAAATTATTAATTACGTTAAAAGAGCGGGACTAAACCTTGATTTACCTGAAGACTTAAGTGTCGCTTTAGGTTCATTTGGTATTAATTTATTAGACTTAGTTAAACTTTATACTGTTTTTCCAAATGGCGGAAAAAAACTAAAAATAAAAACTATCGAACAAATTGTTGATCGTAGTGGGAAACAATATTTTTTAGAAGATGAAATTAAAAGCGAAAATGAGATAGAAGACAAAACGGAACCCCAGGCCATAGTTACAGATGCAATGGCCACCTCTGACGATATAGAATTAACAGAGGAAGAGGCCGAAGAACCAGAAAATCCATTTTTAGTAAATCTGACTGATACTCAGGTCTATGATTCGAGATTATCCTATCTAATGACAAATCTTTTGAAGGGAGTTATTCAGAATGGAACAGGTAAGCGTGCCAGTAGTATTTCAAGTTTTATTGGTGGTAAAACAGGAACGACAAATAATTATGTTGATGCATGGTTTTTAGGTTTTAGTTCAGAGTTAGTTACTGGTGTTTGGGCCGGTTTTGATAATAACGATACTTTGGGTTGGGGAGAAACTGGATCAAAGTCAGCACTACCAATTTGGTCAGGATATATGGCCCACGGAATTAAAATGATGGGAGAATCTGACTTTATCGCTCCGAGTGGAATTGTTAATGTAAACATCAACAAAGAAACAGGTGAGTTATCAAGTAGTTCGAATACATTTACAGAAGCTTTTGTTGAGGGAACAGAGCCTGGAAGCGTAAGTAAGGAAGATGATACCCAAGCAGAAGACTCTAGTAGTTATTTAAATAATGATGACTATTTTAGTGAGCAATAGAAATACTAAGGTTAGTTTTTTATATTCCGATATAGTCCTTAGGAAGGATTATGGTTCAAGAAAAAGACAAACAAGTATTAATCTATTCATTAGCTTTTGCTTTGTTCATTCATATTGGAATGTCCTTAGTTCATTTTAGCAAGCCGGATTATTCTTTAACAGAATCAAGCGAACAGGTAATTAAACTCAAGCTAATCAATACAAAAACGAAGCAAATCGTTGAAACCGAAAAAGGCCTGGATAAAAAAACGGATTCAAGCTTTTTAAGTGAGAAAAATAATTTCTTTGAAAGAGAAACTCGAAGTAAAAAAGTAGCAAGTTTTAAAAAAGCACAACAAGGATCAGCTCAGCAAAATAATGTGCAAGAAAGTGATAAGAAAAAAGTTGATCTCAAAGACTTAAAGTTCTCTTTACAAAAAGTACCACTCTATGAGCAAAAGAATACAAATCCTGCAAAGAAGAGCTTTCAAGGTAAGAAAAAAGCTTTAGAGGTAGGAAGTTCAAACGACTTTATAAAAGATGTACCTCTTGGTGATTTCACAAGGCTAAATACTCAGGAGTATGAGTTTTACGGTTTTTATCATCGTATACGACAAAAGCTAGAGCAGTTTTGGGGAATGAATATTCAAGAAAAAGCAGAAACTCTTTTTAAATCCGGAAGGTCAATTGCTTCTGATTCTAACCTAGTTACTAGTTTAACAATTAAGCTAGATAAGAGCGGAAAGATTATAGATATTAAAGTAAATTCTCCAAGCGGGATAAAAGAATTAGATGATGCTGCTATAAACTCATTTAATCAAGCAGGACCATTTCCCAATCCACCGTCAAAGATGATAAAAAACGGATACGCTACTATTGAGTGGGGATTTGTTGTTAACACTTAGTGGGTTGAGTTTGAATCAGATTCACCTTTAAGCAAGCTTTTAAGACGATCAATTCCTTCCATTGTTACGTAATCAGACCATACTTGATCTAATTCTCTCAAAGATTCTATAATTTGAATAGCAGCCTGGTCTCTAGATACATTTTGAGTTTCGGCTAAGTATGTAATACTTTTGTTAATTGCCTCAATAGCAGGTGACTTATTAATACTATTTAATCTCTCTTCATAAGAGCTATCAATTTTTTTTTCTTTGCTTTTTATTATGGCAGTATTGAGTAATTGAATTGATTCCATCTACAACAAGCCTTTCTGGTCAGAGGTTTAGCATTTCAGTGTCGCTCAGTATGGACAAAGTTTTAAAATTAGTAAAGTAGTTTTTTAGGTGATTTTTCTGTTTCTATAAATCAATTTAATTGAATGAAGAAAACTTATTGATTACAAAAATCGCTATATGCTTGAGAATCCATAAGCTTTGTTACTTCATCAGTGTTTTGAACTTCAACTTTAATTAGCCAAGCATCAAATGGCTGTTGATTTATTAACTCCGGAGTTTCTTCCACGGGTGTATTTTTTTCAAGGACCTTACCTGAGACAGGAGAATAAAGATCACTGACAGACTTAATAGACTCGACAACACCGAAGCTATCACCTGCGCTTACATCACTGCCATCTTCTGGAAGTTCAACAAAAACAATATCTCCAAGTGAAGATTGAGCAAAGTCTGTGATTCCGATAGAAACAGTATTACCTTCTAGGCGTACCCATTCATGGTCTTCAGTGTAGAATAATCCTTCTTGTATCTTGCTCATTACTTATGTCCTCCTTGAACAAACGCTTTTGTTTGTCGATTAGCCTCAAATAATCTATTCCTGATTTTTACATATATTTTTTCTTTCGGACAATACTTATTTTTATCAATTAATCCAAGAGCAATACCTTGGTTTAATACAACACTCATGGTGCCAGAAGTAACTTTTCCAATTGATTCTTCATTTTGAATAATTTCGTAGCCGATTCTCGGAATCCCTTTATCCACAGTGAGTTTAATAAGCTGATACTTTGGTTGATAATTCTCTAGTGCTGTTTTTCCTACAAAGTTTTCTTTGTCTAACTTAACAGTCCATTTAAGACCACAATCAAGAGGTGTAAGCTCTTTTGTAAGTTCTTGGCCGTATAGAGGAAAACAAACTTCGAGTCTTAAAATATCTCTTGCGCCAAGTCCGCATGGCTCAACTTCGAGTTCCATAAATTGTTGCCAAAGTTCAATGATTTTTTGATGAGGTCCGAAAATTTCAAAACCGTCCTCGCCTGTATAGCCTGTACGTGCAATTAATAAATCATTTGCTTCTTGAAAACAGTAGTATTGTAGGTCTTTAATTTGCTCACCAATATTCAATTTAAGAAGAGTGTCTTCAGCTTTGGGTCCTTGTAGCGCCAGTAGAGAAAATTGCTGAGATTGATTTGTTAGTTTGCAATCATAGTCATTTACTTGTTTGCTAAGCCAGTTAAAATCATTGTCTATATTGCTAGCGTTTACACAAATCATAAATTTACTTGAATTAAATTTATAAATTATTAGATCATCAAGCATTTTTCCTTCTTCATTACATAAAGGAGAATACAACGCTTTATAATCGCTTAAGCCTTGTACTTTATTTGGTAAAAGATTATCTAAGAACTTTTCAGCATCAGGGCCTTCAACAAAAAATTCTCCCATATGCGAAACATCAAAAACACCAACTTTCTCCCTTACTGCTAGGGCTTCTTGCTTAAGATTTGAATATTGAATTGGCATTTCCCATCCAGCAAAGTCCACCATCTTAGCATTTTGTTTTATATGTTCTTCATATAAGCGAGTCCGTAAAAGAGTCATACCTGTTTTCCTTGTTTTTCAGCTGCGATTAAAATATTTTCCATTAATGAGAGAACAGTTAATGGACCAACTCCGCCTGGAACTGGAGTGATTGCTTTAACATGTTTTTCAACTTCACTAAAATTGACATCCCCAACTAGCTGGTCATTAAGCTTATTCATTCCAACATCAATAATAATTTGTTTTTTATCATCACTTAAGTGATCTTTGCTTAAAAAATTAGCTGAGCCGATAGCAACAATGATTATATCTGCAGCTTTTGTTATGGATGCTATATTGTTTGTTTTAGAATGGCATAATGTTACAGTCGCATTATGATTTGTGAGCATAAGAGCTAGCGGTTTTCCTACAATAAGACTTCTTCCGATAATAGCAATATGTTTACCTTCAATATTAATTTGGTAATGTTTAAATAGGTTGATTATACCTGTAGGAGTGCAGGGTGCTAGGCCTTCATTTTTCCCATTATAGATTCCTTTTATGTTTTGAAAATGAAATCCATCAACATCTTTTTCAGGATTTATTAATTGAGTAAAGTTCAAATGTTTCAAGTGATTAGGAACAGGAAATTGAATAAAAAAACCAGTAATTTTTGGATCTTGGTTTGAGTCCTCAATAAGCTTTAAAACTTCATTTTCATTTACTGTTGATGACAGTTTAACTAATTCAAAATCAATATCTAATTCATGGCATCTTTTTTGTTTGTTTTTGACATAAATTTCACTCGCAGGATTGTTTCCTATTAAAAGTACTTTTAGCTTTGGTTTTATTCCTCTTGTTTTAAGTTCTTTTGAGAACGTTTTTAACTGTGGAATTTTAGACTCTATAATAGAAGTGGCAGATAAAATTGTCGGCATGGCCATAAGTTACAATAAATTGGTTAAAATCAAAAATGAATTTTTTAAAAGCTAAATACTTTATTTTTGGAGCTTTAAATCTTTTTTGAGTCCAAAAGGCTTGTTTTTTAACATGAATAATTAAACTTTTGAAAAAAGCTTTAAAGAAAAGATTGTTAATGCATTGCCATGGCCTTAGAATAATTGGATGAGTAAAAATTGTACTATTTGCAAACATTACGGTCGTCAAACTCCGAGCACGGAAAAATTAGAAAAGGCGACACTTTTTAACGAAGAAGAAACGGTTGTGATCCACTTATGTCGCTCTCATAGTGTAGATTTATTCAAAAATGGGCAGAAGAACTTCTTATTGGCACATCATAAGATTTTACAAGAAGTAGTTTCCTCAGATTCTCCTGACTTCTTAGAATTATTGGAAAAAGTGTTTAAAGAAAACTATCATGAACTCTACTAATAGGAGTTTAAGTTGTTAATTTTAGGAATTGACCCTGGGTCCTTGGCCACGGGATGGGGTTTGATTAAATGTCATGGCAATAAAATTAATTATTTAGCCTCCGGCGTATTGAAATTTGATAAAAAAGCAGAGTTTAATAACCGCCTTCTTGAGATTCGAACTAAACTTGAAAGTTTGTTGATTTATATTGAGCCCGATGAGGTTGCTATGGAGTCTTTAATTTATGTGAAGAGTCCAACTTCGCTTATTAAATTAGCCCAAGCACGGGGAGTTATTCTTTCGGTGCTTTTGGAGAAATATCAAAATAAAATTTTTGAATACTCACCAAACTTAGTAAAATCAACAGCTGTAGGACATGGACACGCGGATAAAGTAAGTGTTCAGAAATTTTTAAATACATTGATTGGGCCTCGTGATTACGAGACACATGATGAGAGTGACGCATTAGCCGTTGCAATTTGCCACTTTTTCAATAAAGATAACCAAATACAAAAGCCAAAGACTTCAAAGGCTGCTGCTAGGGGTCTTTCTGCTTCATTAATGCATAAAATTGGGTAAAATGTGATCGGTTATATTTCTGGTAAAGTCCTTGAGCATCTTGGAAAAAAAATTTTAATTTATACTGATAGTGGTGTTGGTTATGAAGTCAATTTTGGCTTTAAAGCAGAAGTCGGCAAGAAGCTTGATCTTTATATTCATCATCATATAACTGATAGCGATCAAAGCTTATGGGGATTTAAAACCCGAGAAGAAAAAAAGATTTTTGAGTTATTAAAAACAGTTAATAAAGTAGGAGCTTCCAAAGCCTATCCTTTAGTTTCAGTTGTTGGGATTGAAAATGTTTTAATGGCCATCAGAACTCAAGACGCCTCAGTGTTAACAGATGCTCCTGGTATTGGAAAAAAAATGGCAGAGCAAATAATTTTATCTTTAAAAGATAAAATAGATAATCTGGGAGATTTGAGTATTGCACAGGTTCTTCCAACTCAAAACGGAGCATCTAATAAGGTTGATGAAGTTTTATTAGCTTTAAATTCTTTAGGCTATGATAATAATATTGTTTATAAAACGGTCTTAGATGTAGCGAAACAAGACGGGCTTAATACAGAAGATATGATTAAACAGGTATTACAAAAACTATGAATGAAAATATGCTAAATCCAGAACAATATTCTCATGAGCCCATTGAAGAATTGAGGTTAAGGCCTAGTTCTTTTAATGAATATATAGGCCAAAGAAAAGTTGTTGAAAATATCGATCTAATGGTGAAGTCGGCTGTTAAAAGAAAATCAGCAATGGATCATGCTTTATTATCAGGGCCTCCGGGTTTAGGAAAAACAACACTTGCTATGCTTATTTCAAAAGCCTTGGGAAGCGAGCTTCATGTTGTCTCTGGGCCTGCCATAGAAAAAAAAGGTGATCTTGCAGCTGTATTAACTAACTTAAAACCAAGAGATGTACTTTTTATTGATGAAATTCATAGGATTCATATTTCTGTCGAAGAAATTTTATATTCAGCGATGGAAGATTTTCGTTTAGATATTTTAATTGGACAAGGTGCAAGTGCTAGGACGATGCAAATAGACTTAGTTCCTTTTACTCTTGTTGGAGCAACAACAAGAAGTGGCCTTTTATCAAATCCATTAAGGGATAGATTTATGGCCCATCTTCATTTTGATTTTTATCAGGATGATGAACTGGGAACTATCTTAAATAATAATGCAAAAAAAATGGAAGTATCTTTAAATCAAGACGCAAACCTTGAAATTGCATCACGATCTCGTGGAACACCAAGAATTGCCAATAGAATTTTAAGAAGAGTTAGAGATTACTCACTTGTAAATGATCATAAAACAATAAGTGTAGATGATGTGAAAAAGGCGCTTGAGCTATTAGATGTGGATTCTCTAGGATTAGACTCGATGGACAGAAAAATTTTAAAAGTAATTCGAGATTATTATAATGGGGGTCCTGTTGGGATTGAAGCATTATGCGCTACTCTTGGTGAGGATAAGCAAACGATCGAAGAGGTACATGAGCCATTTTTATTAAAGGAAGGTTTATTGCTTAGAACTCCTCGTGGAAGAACTCTTTCCGATAAAGCTATTGATCATATAAATTAATTGACTGGCCTGTTTATCTTGTGACAAAACTAAATACATGAATTTAAAGTTATTTTTAATTTTAGCATTGATGTCTAGTAACTTTGCTTGGGCACAAAGCTATTTTGTTGGCACAGGTATGAGTAAGGTTACACAGGGAAGACTGATTCCTCTTTTACAAGTCGGTGTGGATAATCAGATGTTACAATTCCAATTTACAAGCCTGGGTATTAGTAATGAGCTTTATTATCATTCAAACTATAAAGCGAGTGTTCTTATTAAAAAAAATTGGGCGAATACTCCAATGTTATCTGGTGTTGCAAGTGGTTATGGCCTAGGCCTTATGCATTCCAAAAGAGGATATCGCGAAGACACGGATGAAGATTTAAAAGAGCGAGAAGATACATTGCTTGGAAGTGTCTTTCGTATTGAATGGAATATAGCTTCAAGGTTTTATATTTCTCTTGATTCTTTTTATGCCTCAAAAGGTTTTTTACCAATTGCTCTTTCGTTTCAAAATGAGAATACAGTTGCGTTTGGTATGAGGTTTTAGCATGAGAAAGATTTTAATTATTTTAATTTTCATATTTTCTTTTAATTGTTTCGCCACTCCATCAGAGCGCTTTGGTCATATCTATATTGCAGGTGGGGAATTATTTGGTCTTAGCTCTGTTAGAGTTGGAGGCAAGTCTTGGGAGGCAGGTCTTTTAAATCGCAGAAGTATTGGGTTTGTAAGAGTCGCTTACGATAATTCCTTGTATTTAAATTATGGAGGGATGATTAATCTAAATTCAAGCCCTGGAATTTTTGGGGCCATGGGTTACGAGAAATTATTATGGAATTTTTTATCACTGCGAGCAGAAATAAATATGGGGCATGCAATAGATAATTATTCTTCATCAGAAATTCATCTAGGTATAGGAGCATTTTGGTAATGAAAACAAAAATATGTTTATTAGCAGCGCTTTTTATTTTCTCAGGTTTTCAGGTTTTAAGCCAAGCTAGGTGGGATATTAAAGAGTCTGATCCAACTGTTTGGG
>CATLVU010000111.1 GCA_950061135.1 uncultured Oligoflexia bacterium | reverse complement strand
AGCTAGCATTGGCATAAGCAAAATCAACAGAAAACTCTTTAAAAAACTCTTTGGACTGAGAAAGCATATCATCAAAAGAGTCTTTAATTTCCTTTCTAATATTTGGTATTACTTCATCAAACATTTTCTTCTGTAAGTTATAATCAAGACCAAAATTGAAACACACTGCAAAACCTTGTGATAAATTAATAGGGCCACCATTATAAAAATCAGTTGTCTTAATATAAACATGTTCACTAGTAACACGTTTCAAAACAACTTGCTCAGGAGATTGCATAGTTATTTTCCCAAATAGCCCTTGATATTCTACCCAATCTCCAATTTTAGTCGGAAACCAAGACTCGGTTTTATTAATAGGCCGTGAGTTTAAATTTACTAACTCCCGAGAACTTATTCTTAAAGTCCCACCACTTAAACTTGGATTTTCAAAACGACAATAAAAACCAAGACTCTTAACCTTCCACGGAAGATCATTATAAATAACACGCTCACCTTCCCTTACTGAACCTAAGTTGAGGACAATCTTACTTTGTTCAAAAAATGCAGGAAGGTATTGTTTTGAACTCCAAATAACTGCAACAATAACAAATAAAATTATTGTCACTAATACCCAGTCATTCAAAACATATAAAGTTAATATAGCAAAAAATAAAGCCGCTAAAAATGTTAGTGCACTATAAATAACTTTAATGGGTCTAATCACCCATAAATAATGCTCCGGACTCTTTGATTGATGAATTCTGAACAAAATCAAAGAAACGATTCTCGATCTTCCATAGGATAATGGCCAATACAAAGCTATAAAAACAAAGAATGCTAAAAATAAATTTTTACCTTTAGTTTTGAAGAAATTAAAAATAAGAACAGAAAACGTTGTGACAATAGACTCCTGATTTTGCTCAATCTTGAGCTTTTTAAATCTCTTATCTTCAAGCTGAATTTTCGTCTCTTCTAAAATTTCTTTAACTTGTCCAATCGACCTTTTAATTGTCCACTTTAATTCTTTGTGTTTATTTTCAGTATAGAAATTCTCGAGGTTCTTCAACGCGCTCTGAGCATCTTCAGCTCGTTGAGTTAAATAAGCTATCTCACTATTTAAATCTTGAATTAAGCGAGGTCTAACAGAGACATCTTTTACACTTTGAATAACAGGGCTTAAAATTTCTTTTATATCATCAGTAAAACTAGTCTTAGCATCATTTTTAACTTGCTCTCTGAGACTAATATTTGTAGCAAGCTCAATAAATAAAAAGCTCTGGTCATTATACTGCTTTTTTAACTCAACTAATTCGTTTTCTAATTTTATCTTTGTTACTAAGTCTGGATTTTGCTTCAACCTTTCTTCATTTTTTTGAATATTATGTCGTAAAGTAACGAGCTCAGTTCTAGTACGTTTTAATTGCGTTAATTTAATTCTTTCAAACTTAGCATCATTAGAATCAGCCTCCGAAATAGTTTCTTCTATGGGCTTACTTGTATCTTCTTGAGCATAAAGCGGTGGGGATATTAATAAATTACCAGACAAGAGAACTAGGTTTAATAATAGTAGTTTGAAAATCATCTTTAACCTTTTAAACTTCATTATCTTTTTATTATACACATTATGTTTCCGTCATGTCATTCTATACTCATGATACAAACTAACGATTTAGTAAATTATTGTAACCAATTGTTGAATATTAAAGATTATCAAGATTACGGCCCCAATGGGTTGCATATCCAAGGGAAAAAAGACATTTCAAAAATTGCCTTTGCTGTATCTGCTACTTTTGAGTCCGTAAAAAAAGCTGTAGAACTCAAGGCCGATGCACTTATTGTTCATCATGGACTTTTTTGGAAGTTTCATGGCCCTAAAACTATAACTAATGCTTTTTACAATCGCGTAGCACCATTAATCAAAAATGATATAAATTTATTAGGCTATCATCTACCTCTTGATGGCCATATCGAACTTGGAAATGCGGCAAGCTTGGCACATCTTCTTAACACTGAAAATATCGAACCATTTGGTTTTTACAAAGGTGCTTATACAGGAGTTAAAGCTATTTTTAAAAACAAGATCACAGCAAAAGACTTAAAAACACAATTAGAAAAAGTTTTAAACCATTCAGTAATTTTAAGTAGCTATGATGATACTGCTATTGTTAAGAGTATTGGAATTATTACCGGTGGAGCAAACTCTGATTGGGTAAAGGCCAAAAAAGAAAATCTCGATGCTTATCTTACTGGTGAGATAAGCGAACATGACTGGCACGAGGCCAAAGAATCTGGAATTCATTTCTTTGCCGGTGGCCATAATGCAACAGAGCAGTTTGGAATTCAAAGCTTAATGAAGCACTTACATGATCAATACCAAGATAAAGATCTAGAGTTCTATTTTATACCGAGCGAAAATCCAGCTTGATCCTCCTATAATATAATTTAAGACTTATAGGAAAAAATAATGCCCAGCTAATAAAGAGTGATGCCAGAAATATTTTTATGTCTGCTAAAATTACCATACCACCAAGCTTCGCTCCACTCCAATATGCGAATGCGCCTCCCAGCCCACCTATAAAAGCTAGTAAACAAAAGTTCATATTTCTGAACTTATAAAAAATATCGCCATAGTATAATAGGAAAACAATAAATAAACTATTGACCCAAAATGGATAATATCCCTCTGGGAATCGGAAGATATTCACCGACATTAAGAAATTATCCTGCAATAGACCAAACAAAGAAAAAGAGAAGATAAAAACAAAAAATTTTTTAATCGAAATTTTTAGTTCATAAAAATATATATTCAATGCGAACAAAACTGCGGTCAAAAAAAGATAGATTATATCATTCCAAGCATGGCCATAATAGACTGCAAGGTACCAATAAATCTGTAAAACGATTGCTTTAAGAGCAATCATCTACTTTAAGTAGCCTCTTTTTTGTTGGTCTCTCTCAATAGACCTAAATAGAGCACCAAAATTTCCTTCTCCAAATGCTTGGTTATTCTTTCTTTGGATAATTTCAAAGAAAATAGGTCCTATAACATTTTTCGTGAAAATTTGTAGAGGATAACCCTCTTCATCTCCATCAACTAGAATCTGTAATCGCTGTAAGTCTTCAGGTGATTCTGTAACATTTGGAACTCTGTCAAATACTTCTTGATAGTATTGATCATCAATATCCAGTGTATCAACATCAGTCTTACTTAAACTTCCAACAGATTTAATAATATCAGATGTATGAAGTGCTATATGCTGAACCCCAGGACCTTTGTACTCATCTAGGTATTCATTAATTTGTGAATGCTTTTCAGTACCTTCATTTATTGGGATACAAAAAGAACCATCTGGTGAACGTAAAGCATATGAGAGAAGTCCTGTTTTAACCCCTCTAATATCAAAATAACGGATTTCTTCAAAACCAAAAATGTCTTTATAAAAGTTTGACCACTTCTCCATTGTTCCTTGCTCAACATTATTTGTTAAATGATCAACAAACTCAAAACCTAAATTTGGAACAATGTCTGGATTATCAAGCTCTTTAAAACCAAGGCTTTGATAAAAGTCTGCAGAATCATAATTATCAACAAGATAGATATTAGACTTACCTATCCCTTCAATCGCCTTTAATGGCTTCCCGTCTCGTTTGTAATCACCTGTTTCAGAATTAGAAGCACCACGCTTAATAGCAGTTTCATGAGCAAAGTCCTTATCATCAACTTTCCAACCCATAGAGCTAACACATGGTCCATGTTGTTTATAAAAATCTGTTCCAAATGATGCGGCTTCATAATTTAATAAAAAAGTGATTTGATTCTGACGATATAAATCGATCTTCTTTTCTTCGTGTCTCATAATTCTTGAAAAACCAAAAGCTAAAAATAACTCATGTAAAGCCTTAGGGTCTTCCGAACTATACTCAATAAACTCAATCCCTCTTAAATTTAAATAATTTTCACTCATTTTATTTCCTTATTTTAAAATTAAAAAATATTGCTCACCCAAATCAGCAACTGAATATGCAGATGCTTCAGCATATTTTCCATAACCAAAGTACATATCTGCTCTGCCATTACCTTTTATGGCCCCACCTGTATCTTGATTTATAAATATTCTACTAAAAGATATTTTATCATTGGTATTCTCAACAGAGGTTGGTTTTTTTGATTTCACTAATACCAACATCCCGTATTGCTTAATCCTTCTGTAGTCTGTTGCTAAAGATCTATTCTCAGTTAAAGGAATATTCTGAACACCTACAGGCTCTGTTTTGGTAACCTTAAAAAAAACATAGCTAGGACATACTTTTAAAATTTCACGATGATCTTGTGGATTATTCTCGAAGTACTCTCTTTGAGCAGGTACTCCCGAGTTTTCTTCTGATAACATCCCTCTTTCACGCATATAATGATAAAGCATGTTGAACTCTTTTTTATTTGTACCGACATAACTTAAATAATAATTTATTACTTTTCCATTTTCATTTTTAACTTTTACTCTTCCTCCACCTTGAACATGTAATAGCCAAAGGTTGTAAACTGATTCATCTACATAAAAAAGCTCTAAGTTCTTACCTTTGAGCTTACCTTCAAAATCAATTTCATCTCGAGTTAATAAAGCATCTTTGCCACTTGGCATACCATAAATAGGCCTGCTAAATTTCTTAGTTTTCTTAAAAGAGCCATTAAGATCGGGGGAATAATAAGCAGTAAAAAAAGATTCGTTTGTTTTATAACCTTTTTCCCACTCTAATATCTGAGGTCTATAAGCATTGAACTTACTAGCGACTTCGGTGTTGAGCTTTTTCAAGCATTGTTTTTTTTCGAGTTCGCATTCAAGATACTGATTAACAAGATGTTGAAATGACTCTAAAGACTTTTTTAATTTTGCTAACTTAATAGTCGTTCCACCAATTTGTATTTTCTTATTAAGGTTTTGCTGGTTAAAACTTTTCAACTGTCGATTAATGGCCTGATTTATACCTCTAAAATCAAGATCATCCGAAATAAAAGGGACAGATTTTTCGATTGTGAATGGTAGACTAACAACTTCGCCTTGAGCTCGCCCTGAAACACAGCTTATATAAACTAATATAGACAAAATAATAAAAGACTTCATGTATCTCTTTTTGAATAATTTATTAATACAGAAGACTAACCAGCTTAAGTTTTATAGTCAAGCCAAAGAGCTGCATAGCGCAACAAGTTTTCTACCTTTATAATCAAATACTTGTAATATTTCAAAGCCATTTTTCTGATAGAAATTAATGCTTTTATCTCCATCAGCTGTAATGATATGAACACCGCTATGGCCTAGCTCTTTTAGCTTTAGGGCGTAAAATTGAATTAATTTTGACCCAAGGCCCATTCCCCTAGATTTATCGCTCATATTTATATGTAAATGCGGTTTAAATTTAAGAGGTATATCAGCTTTCTGATAATATTCATGATCATAATATTGATTATGAAACCCGCATACGTAACCTAAAACTTCAGTGTCCTTTGTCACGTAGTAGAAATACTCAGGATAATCATAATAGCCACTTAAATACTTATATAAGAACTCATCTTTAGCTTTTTGACTTTGAAAGCTTTGAATAGAGGAACTCTCCCAGAAAATACTTTCTATTTGAGCTTTTTGTTCCGAAGACGCTTCAGAAATATTAAGTATATTCAAAACAAAACTCCAAACTTTTCATTATAAATATGACGAGCAGGACAAGAAGTATCAAAGTCTTTATAGGCCTTAACTTTTAAAAACTCTTCTTTCGAAATGTCAATTAGACCCAATTTTTTATAAACATCAATACAACCAAGAGGCAGTGAATCTATTTTTTTATACAAATAACTTAAGTCATTTTTTAATTTATACTCTTTGACCACTGAATATTTCTTTGTCCAAGAATCTACTGACTTCACAGATCTCTCAAGCATTTTTAGCGCATGCTTTTTTTCTTCAATACTTATATAGGGCATATACTTAACTTGATCTACTAAATCCAAATCTACTAACAAGATAAAATCCATAATCTCTTTTTTGTCAGTTCTAAAAACATTTAACTTTTTGAAAAAGAGATAACAATTTCCTGACTTTTTAACTTCATCGTATAAATATGAAGCAGGTAAACAGCTCATATCCAATTGCTTAAAGTCCACTTCAGAACTGAAGCCAAGCAATATTTCAAAACGTATGGCCCTTAGAAATCGTACTGGGTCACGATAAAAGTTATCACTTGCAGGAACTAATTTTTTAAGCTTTAAATGCTCCTGCCCTTTTAATGGATCAACTACTTTCCAGCTTTCATTAAATTCAAAAAAAATGCTATTAATAGTAAAGTCCCTGCGTGCTACAGTTTGATAATATTCATCCTCAACAAATTTTACATCAAAGTTTGAATGCCCAATGCTATTATTAAATTTTTCAATACGTGGTAATGAATATTCTATAGAAAAATTGGGATAAACGACTTTTCGAAAGCCATAGGCAAGCTCTTCAAAGCTTTGTGCATCTTGAAATATTTGATCTGCATCCTTTAGGTCTAGAGCTCTATTATTTTTTATTCGTATTTCAATATCAAAATCATCACCGAGTTTATTCAACAACAGATAGTCTCTTGATATTCCTCCAACAATAGAAGGAATGTAATTAAGTTCATTTAGTTCTATTAATTTTTGTTTTAATTTTGCAGGAAGCAACTTATCAAACAGAGATAAATTCATGACTGAAATTTTTGAGCCTCTTGCTCCAAAAATTTATAAAGAGTTTCAAGTTTCAAACTATTCTTATACTCAGGGTGAAAGACAAACTCAAAAGAAGAGTGAGCAATTTCAAAATCTTTACCCAAAGTATCGACCTGGTCTTTAAAGAAGGATCTACTTAAAACATGAGTAGGAACAACAGCAATCCCAAGTCCATTTGATACTGCCTGCAACATCTGTCCAAATGAGTTTATTACAAGTCGTGGTTTTATATTTCTTGGAACAGAACCATATTTAGTTTTTATCCATTGATAAAACAAAGGATCTTTTTCTTCAAAGAAGATCAAAGGGTTCTCAACCAATTCTTTTAAACTTATTTTAGTATCAATCTTGAACTTTGAATTTTTCGGGATTACCAAAGTAGCTTTTTCTTCATGTAAAAACTTATGCTCGTAATAAGCCGGTATAAATGCTTTTGGTAAAACTAAGCAATCAAACTCTCTATTCTCTAAACCTTTTAGAAGCATTTCGGGAAAATCGAGTCTCACTCCAACAGATACTTCTGGGAAATACTCACTAAATTCGATCATTCGGTTTGCAATCCAAGATTTACCAAGACCAAATAATGTTCCAAGGTTTACATGACCTACAAGTCGATTTTTCTCTTGTTGAATATCTGTAATTAAATCATCATATCGCTTAAAGAACTGCTGACCTAGCTTGGCCATTTCTTTGCCGCCTGGGGTTAAAACAAATTTTTTACCTTGTCTCGTAACAATGTCAAAACCTACTTTAGATTCAATATTCTTAATATGTTGCGACACAGCAGACTGCGTAACTCCAAGGTTTTCCGCTGCTTCAGATAAACTATCTGCTTTCAACAAGGCCATTAAAGTTTGTATTTGGCTATTTTCAATCATAAAAATATTTTATTGAAAAAAATAAGACGTGTCGACTTTATTTAAGCAAACACAAGATTTTCTATAAGAATTACTAATAGCTACTCTTTTAGTTTAACAATATGACCTTTAAATGTAACTCCTGCCATCAGGGTACCTGCACCGCATTCAAAAATCTCATTTTCTCTCACACAAAAAAAGGGAGCCTAAGGCCCCCCTTTTTATTTATCAAAGATTAAAATATTAATCGTCGCTTGCTAATTTTTCTTTACGAGCTTTAATAACTTCTTCTTGAATATTTGCAGGACATTCTCTGTACTCAGCAAACTCCATTGAATAAGTCGCTTTACCCGCAGAACCAGATCTTAAGTCTGTAGAGTAACCAAACATTTCAGATAGAGGAACTTGCGCATTAACAATTGTTTCCCCTGCTGAGTTTGTTTCTGAACCTTGAATTAAACCACGTCTAGAAGAAAGGTCACCGATAACAAAACCTTGATACTCATCAGGTGTTTCAACTTGAACTTGCATGTATGGCTCAAGTAAAACTGGACTAGCTTTACCAATTGCTTGTCTCATGGCCTGTCTAGATGCAATTCTAAATGCCATATCTGATGAATCGACATCATGGTATTTACCATCATTAAGATCTACTTCAACATTAATAAGTGGGAAAGCTGCAAGAGGTCCCTTATCCATAACGTCTTGGAAACCTTTTTCACATGCACCAATAAATTCTGAAGGAATAGATCCCCCCTTAATATTATTGTGAAATAAAAAGTTTTGATCTTCACGCTCTTTTTTATCTTCAGTAAGTGGTCTGATATTTCCAACAACCTGGCCAAACTGACCAGAACCACCAGTTTGCTTTTTATGTGTGTAATCATAACCAGCTTCAGTTCTAATAGTTTCTCTATAGTTAACCTGTGGAGCACCAACTTCAACATCTGCTTTATACTCTCTTTTCAGTCTTTCTACGTAGATTTCTAAGTGAAGCTCACCCATACCTGCGATCCTAGTCTCTCCTGACTCCTCATCAGTGAAAACATGGAAAGTTGGATCTTCCTTTCTAAATCGTGCAAGACCTTTTGACATCTTTGCTTGCTGGTCTTTATCTTTTGCTTTAATTGAAAGCTCGATAACTGGAATAGGCACGTGCATCCCTTCACAAGATACATCTAGCATATCATCGTTTCCTACAAAAGTGTCCCCTGATGCACAGTCTACACCAACCATAGCGATGATATCACCAGCTCCAGCAACATCGATGTTTTCTCTATCGTTAGAGTTCATTCTAACCATTCTACCTACACGAACCTTCTTACCAGTTCTTGTATTCCAAAC
>CATLVU010000110.1 GCA_950061135.1 uncultured Oligoflexia bacterium | reverse complement strand
GTGATACTGGTATCGCAACAACGCTTCTTGCACTTGCTTTTTCACATATGGAATGGGGAGATGCTAAGCAATCAGTCGAATATGCAAAAAGCGTATTTGTTGCGATACCAGTATCACTACTATTTTTTGTTCCATTTTTGTTTGCCCAAAAATTTAACCTAGGTTTTTGGACTTGTTACTCAAGTGGAATTGCCCTGCTAGGAGCGGGCTATTTTATTCACACATATGCCACGAAGTTTATTTAGTAAGCTTTTGAGTAAAACTTTCTAATGAAGGAAGTCCTTTTTGAACTTTTAAAAGGGCTTCCTTCTTAACTAAGTGGGCAAACTCATCCCCAAGTCCAAAGAAAAATATGGCTGAGATCAAAATAGCGATAATTTTAATCATAATCGTCCCTCCTTTTTGAGCCGACCCAAATACCAAGTTATTGTGTTAGCAGGCCTTGAAAAGTGCTCAGAAAGTTGCTTTCTGCTGTAGTTTCGCACTGCCTTTAAATATACAAGCTCATCGAGGTCAATTTGAGGTCGTCTCCAAACAATCTCGTATTCCTCTGATATTGTGCTTGGTTCGACTATTGTCGTATGGAGGGCACCATCTTAAACAAATAATATTACAATCATCGTCGTCATTCACTTCGTCTCCTCAACTGCGGAGTACTCTTGTACACCTCGTTTTGTCGCTCGTGATTCCTAGAGCATTGTAATGTTATTTGTTTGAGATAGTTGATGAGGGGACTTGAAGGGGAGTGAAAGCGCCGAAGGGAGAGCGAACAGGATGTGAGTGTCAGCTTTCACGAGGGAAGGCTACGTTAGTGAGCAGGAGCGAACGGCAAGTAGCAAAGTCCCTCCTACGGCACCATCTTAAATGGATTCTGATTCTGATTCTGATTCTTCCCGATCCGTGGGATTCTGATTCTTGATTCTTCCCGATCCGTGGTGGGTAACACCAACAAAGCCTTTAACTACAAGCACTTAAAACTCGTAACCGATAATTATTTAGATCGATAGTGTTCCAAGCCAGCTTTTAACAGTGCTTTCGAATAACCTTTTTTAAAAAGGGCAGAGTAAATTCTCTTCTCGCTTAAACCCTTTGCTACATTTTTTCTGAAAGTATTGGAGATTTTTTTAATAAGTTGTAAATCTTCGCCTGTATTTTTATCAAGATCATGGCCTTCTTCTTCTTTTGGAGTTTTTTCCTTGAAAAAAGTATAGCCCTTTAACCTGTTATTAAAGTTTAGGTAGTGAGTTACTTCAGATCTAAGTTTTGTTTCAATCTCATTTGGTCTTGAAATACTAACATAGAAAGTTGTGAAATATGTTGTTTTAACCAATTGTACTAACGAATTTAGAAAGGCAACAAAAATAGAAGTTCCAATTAGTATGATAAATAGCGGAAGAAGATTTATGGTAAAAGGTGTTTGAAAGGGTAATGTTACGAGCCATATCTGAGGGAGTAACTCTTTTCCATAATAACCAATTCCTGCACCAATGAGCAGAGATGGAAGTTGTATGAAGCCAAATAAGGATACAAAAACACTACCAATGATATCGATACCGAGGATGCCTACCAAGGCCCCAGGTATGTTTTTTTTTATTAGTTTTAGCCTGGAAGGAATCTGCCCGAGAGTTGCTTTGTCTATAACAATTGAAGGAAGAGAGAAGTTCTTTATCAAGTCCCAGACTTCTTGAAAAATGGACAGAATTAAACCTTTAATCATGCTAACAATGCCATTTTTCTCTTTTTGGGAGTTATTGCTGACTTTGTAATGTGGTCAACAATTGAATACAGGAAGAGAGTAAAGCCGAGTCCTCTGAGTTCTTTTGAGCCTATGGAAACGTCAGTATCTTTTCCCCGTAATACGTCATAGATCATCCAGCTCGTGATAGCTTTGTATCTCATGTTCATATAAGAGATTATTGGTGCCATAATGAATAGTGCCAAAATGGATACAAAGCCTAGTCCAATCTCCTTAGAAATAAAAAAGAAATATAATGAAAAAAAACTTGTAAAAATTCGAATACTTTTAATAAAAGTCATATAGACTGAAGGCTTAAAGACATCGATGTCTTTTCCCAAAAGAGCAATACTACTTTTTAGTAGTCCTTGAACATCTTTTCCTTTTCCTCCTAGGCTAGGAAAGTGGGTGAACATTTAAAAACCTCCAAAATAAAAAAAGTGTATGTCTCTATCGGTAGCAAAGAAAATATACTTAAATGAGGTGGGTAACCATGTGAAAACACTACTGATTTTTTGTGTAAAGCTTGTAGTTATAAACTTTAAAAGGACATTGTAATTTCAGGTTTGGATTCGTTAATTTTATAAGCTTTAAAAGTGCTTTTTCTATTACCAAAATTAATAATTCCAAAGTTAGCGATACCATCAAAGCCGTTAATTCGATATTTATTAGGAGACCTTTTAAGAGAGCCTGGATACATTTTTGAATGTACTCCGCTTACAGTGAATTCGTAGCTTGATTTAGGTAGTTTTGATTGAGGAATTTTCATTACTTCTATAAGATGCCTATCTCCGGATAAAAACTGGTATTGTTTGTTAAGACTTGATAGTTTTTTTATAAAGCTTTTAAATTGTTCTGGGTGGTGCCCTTCAAAAGATTCATAAGGATGATAACCCCCAAAGAACTGCGTGCCAGAGATAATCCAGTTTTGCTCACTAGTTTTTATATTCTGATAAAGCCACGTTAATTGATTAGGATGAAATTGGTGAGAGTTTTTTTCTTTTGGAGTGCCTTTGTAATAACGTCCATCAAGAAAGTGAAATAATGTATTCTGTAGCTTAAGAGTGCTACTTAGTCCCCATTTCGAAGTTTCAAAAATTGAGTTCGTTTTTGCTGGAAAAAATGTTTGATAAATACTTAAGGATTCTTTTTTGTATTGATACTTATTTCCTCCATCGTTAATGCCATAGTCATGATCATCCCAGATTGTAAAAGTAGGTATTAATCGTTTCTGTTTGTATATTGCTAAGTTCATGGCATGATCAACGTGACGGGCCCATAGATGATCAGGGCTAGTTTGAATTAAGCTACCCAGATAAACACCGGAATACACATCGGCATAGAGGTTATCACCAATTAAAAAGGTTATATCTGGTCCTAGAGAGAATGCTTGTGGCCAAATGATGTCACCTATTTGGTTATAGGTATCACTCATGCAACTAGCAACAAGAATGTCATAACTTGATTTTTCCAAATCTAAAGTTTTAAAAATTCGAGTTTCATTCCAGTTCTTTTGAGGTGAAGAGACCTTAAGATGATAATCTGTCTTTGACTTTAGTTTTGAAATTAATAAGTGATCAACTTTAAACTCTGAGCCTTGATGTTGGAAGCTTTGTACTTTAAAAGATTCTACAATATTGTTTTTATTATCTGTTATTTCATAATGAGTCTTTAAAAGTTTTGGGTATACAACTCGTATCACTGTGCTCTCATGATCCGTGCTTCCTTGTAATACGGAAAAATTATACTTTTTCTTACTCGTTATTGTTTGGCCGCTACAAGAGAAAAGAAGGCATAAAAAAACTAAAAAACGCATTCACCATCCAGTGTTAATAGTTAAACTGGCGCTAGTTTAGCATTTTTTAATCAGAATTATAAAATTAATTATAAAGTTGAGAGGCAGTCTTCGGTGTATAGCGTTTCAGATGTGAAATTAAATGGTTCAACACAGTGATTGTCGAAATTTTCAAGTGCGTCTTTGTTTTCAGCTTCTGCTTCATTAATAATGATGTCATCTTCATGTGACTTACTCATGAGGTTCCTTTCGTTTTCGAAGTTAATATTTAAGAATTTGTAGAGACTAAGTATTTCTACTTAGTTGGTAGGTACTAAAACACTATAAATGATGAATTTTTTCGTAAAGTAATCATCTGTTTATAAGCATAGTACAAAATATGGTATAATTCAAATGAGAGAACTAGTAGACTTTAACAGATTACAGTGGGTTAAGTTAATAATGAATAAAAAAATATTAAATAGAGTTATTTTTTTGCTTCTTTTTACATCTTTGACGAGTTGTTATGGAGCGAATAGTGATTTGAAGAAAAAATATTATGATGAAATTAAAGAAAAGTGCAAAGAAAATAATTGCTGCCTTTCTTCTGTAAGTAGCATGGAAAAAGCCAATGGCTATCAAGTTGAGAATAGTTTCGAAAAATGTAAAGAGGGCTACCGTATTAATATGAAAAAGTGTATCTCAACCCTCGTTTGGTGTGAGCCTATTTAATAATAAGTCCTGACCAATAACTTTCCCAAGTAGATTCCTCACTAAATAAATTATTACTTTCCATTTCGCTAGGGTCTCTTGCACTCATGTTTTTTAATAAATAGTTTTTCAGTCTTATTGCTGATTCATTCTCTTTTATAGTTAGTGCTAAAATAGGTGAGATTATTTGGGCCATCTCTTCATTTTGGGAGCTAAGTCTATTCCAGTAGTGAATTTCATTTTGGTATGAAGCAAGCACTTCATCTTGAATTTTTTCTGATATATCAAAATTATTTTCATCACCAAGAGAGTTGAGTAAATCTTTTTGTAATGCCCGCTCATAACGCTTGATTTTTTGAGTTTTAAAAATTCCAAGTCGAATAGGAATTTCAGTAGAAAAATCATCATAAATTCTTGAGAGTAATGCATCTCGGTTCGCCATATTTTTAAGAATAAAGCGTCTGTATCCTTGCATTGTTTGCATACATGTTTTTTTCTTTTGAATGATTTCTTCTTCTATAAAGTTACCGTTTTGAAACTGTATTGGACAAATGAAATCAAGATGCATTTCTAGATCGTTTAAATCATCTGATAAGTCGTGGGGTACATAAGCACCGACATTTAAGTTCCTTAGAGACGTTTGACATGTGTTTGGGTAATCAATAATTTTATAAGGAGTTATTTGAAATGATCTTAGCTTTAGTTTTTCACCAATTGTCTTTTTTAATTCTTGGTACTCAGTTAATGTTATTTTTGCAAATGGGATCGGTACGCCAGAGTAATCAAGTTGAAAAGTAATGGCATCGGAAAGAGATGGGCCACAAAATAGTTTTTGAATTTTTTCATCCTCTTCGTTACGAAGATTTTTCTGGGTGAAATAATTTAATTTAAATAAATCATAAGCTGGCTCGTGCCAGTCTGATTCATTTTTAATCCAACTCTCATCTTGACGATCAAGACCTCTTGCAAGCCAAGAATAATATTGAAAAACTTGGTTCATGGATTGTTCCATTTTACTTAATGAGCCAATATGTCTTGCATAGACCGAAAAACTTCTTTCTGTTATTGCTAAGCGATAGTCATCCCATTGAGCTTCAAGTTCTTTGATACTTTGTGATAGCTTTTCGTAATCATTGTCCCACATACTATCAAAAATTTGATTTTCAACTTTATCCAGAGAGTCTTCTAGTTTGGACTGTGCTTTAGTCGTGGTCCAAAAATGAGAGAGGTGGCGATCGATAATATGATGTAATTCAAGAAATGTAATGGTTCCCACAAGGTACTCGCCAATATAAATTACCGGTGCAAGTTGGCTTGTCTTTCCTCTTTGAGTAACAATTTTTATTCCTGAAACTGCAATTCTTCGTTTGAGCTTTTTTAATGCTTTAGATTGTTTTTGTAAAAAACGATCTACTTTTTTAAAGCGCTTATTTCCTAAAACTTTTTTTAGTGCTCTGTAGCTCATATTATTTAAGGCATAGATTGATTTTACTATAACGGGAGAAAAGCCTGCTGCTAAAAGTAATGAAGATATTAAGGGAAATTTATCCAGATACCAGTTTTTATCACCAAAAGTTTTAGCGTAAAGGCTTTTAAGGGATTCATTCCTTTTAAGTTTTCTTTGTGAATCATCCTCAATATATCTTGTTTTTAAAAAATCCTGCATATCTGGGTGGCGATAAATTTCTTCGAATACTGTTTGAACTAACATTCCTGAAGCAAGGCCTAAATAACTAGCAAGAGGGGCAGTAATCCTAGACTTCATACCCAGATGAGTAACATTTCTTGAAGCCACCATAAACATAGTAAATCCAAGATGGCTGATTGGATCGGACATCATTTCAAGGTAGTCTGTGCATGCTAGGGGATCGTCATCTTGAATGCAATGCCAGTATTCACTTACTCCTAGTGCCAAGTAAAATTGTGCCATTTCAAGGGGGATATGTTTTATAGACTGATTTTTTGAGTGTTGAGGAATGAAAAATTCAGCTTTGGACATAAAGCGTATTTGTTCTGTCTGTGGCGACTTTGCGCTCGAAAGCAAGCTAAAACAAATAAAAAATCCAATCAAAAATAGCCTCATTTCTTTATAATAACGCAAATAAAGGTGCGGCGCGCAGCCCCTGTAAAGAATACACAGAATATTGTTTCAAACGCTCTAAAGTATTAAATTAAGGTAATACTTTACCAACGGATTTTGATGAAAATACAATACCTTTTAGTTCTTTGCTCCTTGTGGATACCCTTCTCAGAAGTTTTAGCGAAACGTTCTGGCCGATCATTAGAGACACGTTCTCGTGAAGAAGCTCGCTCGCGACTTTCCGGACAATCAACCTATAGCAGTGGGACCCTAGGATTAATCCGGGCAACAATAATGAAAGATGTTGTGGCAAGAGATCTTAAAATTTCAGAAACTGACGTTCTTAGTTTTTTACAAAATACTTCTAAAAATAACAAAGAAATTCAAGAGTTTTATTCATTTATTCTAAAACGTGGTCAAGAGGTAGAATTAGCACATATAAAAGAGTTGTTTTCTAGTTGGCTAGTCTTGAACATCAAAAATATTGAAACTTTTCAATCTGTAACTCCTTCTCAACTCGCATCACTAATAAAAAATTTATCTAAAAAAGAAATTCAAGAATTAAATTCAGTGTTTGATCTTGCAGGACAGATGATGGCGAAAGACCCTCACTTAAAAGCTGAAAATGCTTTTATGCGTGCGATGGAAGAAAAAGGTGTTAGTGCAGAAAAACTTAGAAGATGTGAAAGGTAGAAAAAGATGAAAATGTTAATACTCTTAATTAGTATATTATTTAGCTTTCAAGTTTATAGCTCGGCACTAAGTCCTGAACTCATAGCACTTGCGCAGAAGTACGAGAAAAGCAAAGTCAGTTTCTCTGAGCAGTCAATTGCTGAATTGGACTCATTTAAATTAATGGCACAAGAGGTAGTTAGTGTAGAAGCAGCCAAGAAGTTTTCTAAAATTATTAGCTTATCTCAAGTGGAGATGAGTGTTTTTAGTGAAGGCGGACTTTTGGGAGAAATGAAGTCAGCAGCTGTTCAAGAGCTGAATGATCAAAAAATAAATAAGATTGAATTGTCATTTCAGGGCGAAACTTTTCATAAGATTAATATTAAAGCGAGCCAAGTCATAGCATACAAAAATATAATTTTTGTTAAAACTAGTGAGGGCCTATTTTTCTTAAACCTTAAAGAATATAGAGGATCGTTAGCATTGTCAGAAATACCAATGTTTAAGCTTCCATTGGAAACTAAGTTGTTAGAAAAAGATATTAGAATTGAAAATAATAAGCTTCTAGTAGGAGAAGTCGAATTATCAAAGGAATTAATTCGAATTTATACAGATGCACAAAAGATTGCCTTTCGAATATCAGCGAATCTTGTTGATCCTAAGTTCTATTCAGAAGCGCTTCCTGTTATTGAAGCTTTAAAGAAGTATTTTTCTCTTACTTATGAAGCAGTAGGGAAAAGTCTTGGAGAGCAAGCGAGTGCTGCAGAAGCTATGAATCAAAAGATAAAAATGCTTCAAGACCAAATTAAAGAAGACTTTAAGAAGCAGGAGATGAGTCTTCAGGAATTTGGAGAATTAACTGAAGAACAAAGAAAAGAGTTATTGGAAAAATTTTCAAGGCAGTCTGTTGATAACTTAGAAAAAGAAATGCTTGAGGGCAAAGAGCTACAAGAGAAGTATCAAAAAGCGACAGAGACCTTAGGGAATACAAGGAAACTAACCACAAGACTTCACTGGATATGGGCGAGAATGTCCATGCCATCACCAAATGCAGCAAGGAAAATAAAATCATCTCTTGCTTATATTAAAAAGACATTAGTTTATAAGAATGCTTTAACTCTAAATACTACATTTAATGCTTTAAGTTCTAAGTCAAAAAGAAATATTGCTCTAGGATCATCAGTATTGTCTGCAAGTGTGGGAGCGTATTTAGGTATGCAGTACCAGATAGACTTAGCAGGGTTTTTGCACCAGTCTTTTAGTACAACAAAGGCAGTTTTAGACTCTGTTTTTGGAGAATTTAGTACATTAAAAAACGTTGCCTATACTTCGTCAGAAGCTGCAAAAGCAACAGTCAGCTCATTCAATCCTTTTGTTGTAAAAGAAGCTTATTTTAATAGTGAAGTTCTACCTAAGTTAGGAGTTGGTCTAGCTGCAATTGTTTCTAGCTTATATGTTGTGATTGGAACACCACATATTGTAATCAACAGTATTAAGCTTTATCAGGACTTAAAAGCGAAACATTATACAACTTATTATCAGTATAATCTAAATAGAGGGCAGGGCGAGGCACGAGCGAAGTTAACAGCGTTTTATCAAACTTTTTTCAATAAAGAACATTTTATAGATCGGCAAAGAGAATATAATAAAAGGTATTTAGATGTATTATCCTCAGCTCATAATAATGGTTTATCAAGTGAGTTTACAGAACTTGAAGACAAAGAAGTTGAAAAGGTTTTAGAAGAACTGCAAAAGGCAGAAGCGAATAATAGAGGTTTTTTAACGCGTTTTTTAGGGAAGATTAATGTTTTTAAATATTTAAAGAAGAACAAAGATGAAACGAAGTCAAAAGAAATAAAAACTTTTAGACAGGCCTTTAAAAACTTCTTGTTTAGCTACGCTTCTTTTACTCAGACTGGTTATGTTTATACAACGATTTGGAATAAATGGTTTATCTTCAGATCTTTTATTTTAAGACCTTCTACTTGGTATACATTTTTGGCGTATCCAAATTACTATCAAAAAATTGTAACACCAGTTGAGGGAGTTGAAACTCAGATGCCAACAAAATTCAATGGTGGGACACAGTCTCGTATTTCAAAATATTTATCAAAACTTGATATTGAAAGATTGTCTGCATGGGAAAAACAAATATTCTCCTTGGAAGAGAAGGTTCATAATGAA
>CATLVU010000109.1 GCA_950061135.1 uncultured Oligoflexia bacterium | reverse complement strand
AAAATTCTTTCAAGACTTAAGGGTTTTGATAATAAATCAAAAAGCTGTCGCATAATAACAAGTAAAGACTACCAACCCCTTTTATTAGAGTACCAATCAGGATGTTATATTATAAAGTCCAAAAAAGGTTGTAATCTCTCTGGTTGCAAGCTCAAAGTTATTCTAGACCAAAAAGAATTTAAAGATTATAAGATTTCTCTCGATTTTAATTTCGACTTATTTCCATTTAGTTTTTCTTCAGAAAACAGATCTCTTAGTAAAAGATTTAAACGTTTTTTAAAAAAACAAGATAAATCAATTACAAATATGTCTACTATTATAAATGTGTTTAAGACTCACAAACAATCTATTCTTTGGGGGGTGGCCTGCGAAGAAGATTTACTTCCCTCTCATTATCAAATGAATATGTTTGCTCAATGTACACCACTACCTTTTATTGTGGATGGATATTTAAAAGAAAAAGGTCTTTATTCTCTTTCCACCAGAACAGCAAAAGATCATATCGATGCCCCAAGACTCATTCCGTGGAGTTATATTTTTTCAGGACTTAAGCGCTATCAAAAGCAACATCCTTTAAGTTTATGGGGGTTATATGCGTTTTACTAGCCTACTAATCATACTACTTGTTTCTTTTTGCACATATGCCAAAGAGCTTCCTAAGTTACTAACAAAACAACCTCTTGAGTATATTCGCTTTATCTCAGATGACGGAAAGATAACATACTATCAGAAAAAATCAGGCTCTTTTCAATTCTCAACAAATTATGATTATGCAAAACTTCTTGAATTCGATAGTGATACGATTTTTTATACTCAAGTATCTGATCAAAAGAAAAAAGTTTTAATTGAAGTATCAAAAAATCAGCACAAGAAGCTTGATCCAATGAAAAATAATGATCTCTATATTGGTGATTATGGCTCTCAAAATTCCCCTCTTAAAATTTCTCAAGGAGTAAGTGCTAGACTTGAATTAAAAGACACTTGGGTTTCAAGCTTTAATCTAAAAGAATCAGAAATTAATTTCACCCAAATAAGTTCAGCTAAATCAAACAAAGTAATTAAACTTTCCAAAAAGAATAATCCTTTTTTTAAACCTCACAAAAGAATGATTAACCCAACTGATGTTATTTACACTGATATTAATAGCAGTGGTGTTTCAGCTTTATTATTTCATTCATTTACTGATGATAAAACTCAAACCATCTTTAAAAGTAAATCTAAAGGTACCAAATTAGAAATATGCCTTGTTCAAGACTCGATATACCTTGGTGAATTTCCCTTAGATGGCGTTAATCTTGGAAGTACAATATACAAGATTGACCTTTATAATAATCAAGGTTTTCAAAAGAAAAGCATCATTTATGAGTCTACACTTCCTGACTTAGGCCAAATGCTTTGTGATCAGGAAAATATTTATTTTATTAAGGCGAGAGAATACTACCAAAAATCAAATATTAAAATTACTGATCTTGCTCAAATTAATCTTAAAACCTTACAATTAAATTTCTTGAGTGAACTAAAGTTTGTAACCCAAGTCCTTAAAATGGATTCACTTATTCTCATCCCATTCAGAGACGATTATTATATTGCTAAAGGTAAACAAGATTTAGCCGCCAGCGAGATTGATACAAGAGGTAAGAATTGATCAGATTAACTTTTTTCTTATTTATCTTGAACTTTCAAATGGCGTTAGGACAGGACGTAATTAAACAAATTGAAATAGATGCCAAATTTGAGGTTAGCGAGATCAGAAGTATTTTCAAGCATTGGGAAGCCTTTCCTCCTAATGAAAAACAAAGTAAAGAAATTGTTCTTATACTAGAACAAATAAACTCTTTGCAGCAGATACTTGGAGTAGAAAAAACAAAAAACTTATTACAAGTTGAATTTTATAAATACTTTTTAGACAACCCGATTTTAAATGCGCAAACAAGTCTTCAGGTCACACCTGCTCTGCTAAGTAATCTCAAAATAAAACTTAAAAGAAACTCTATTTTATATACGACTTTTGCGAAAGGCATTTTTGAAAAAAGTATCACTGAGTTTGCCCCTTATCTAAAAGATAATTATCTGAATAATTATTTAAGCTATAAATCAACTCAGGGTGATATCGTCCGTGGCAACAAGCTTAAACGCTCTTTAAAGTATTTAGCTCCATGGCTTACCATTGCTTATCAAAAAACTCCCGAAGAGTTTAATCAACAGTTAACGCTTTTCACATACCAGTATTTTAAAAGACTTGAGCAAATCATAAATATTTATAAAATTCATCTTCCTAAAAAAGATAACAAAAACTTTTCTCCATGGTTTATGGGCATAACACCTACACTCAAAACTAAAATGCTGAAAGAGAAAAAGCAGATAAAAAAAGATGATGGCATTCGTACGATCGAAGAAAGAAAAAAAGAATCTCAAAAGGCTAAAGACTTTATAAAAGATATTGATGTCGAGGATTTAGATCCAGCAAGAGAAAAAATTGATGAAATGATAAAGAGTATGTAGTCAAATAATCCAATTTTTTAATTTTAATTGTGGACACCCTCATGTTTTCAAGTACTTACAATAGATTTACATCATATCCATTAACAGAAGCTATTTTCTCTGATAGATATATCTATTAATTCTAATAACTTAAGAGGATTACAGTGGGCCTAAACAAAAAACCATATAAAGGATGCAGAGACTTTTTTCCTAAAGATATGCGTGTACGCCAATATCTCAATCAAATCATGCAAAAATCTGCCGAAAGCTATGGCTTTGAACCTTATGATGGGCCATTACTCGAAGAAGTTGAACTTTATAAAGCAAAATCAGGCGAAGAATTAATTAACGATCAAATATACTCTTTTCATGATCGCGGCGAGAGGTTCGTAGCTATCAGGCCGGAAATGACACCAACTCTTGCTAGAATGATTGCTGCTTCTCACAGACAAACCCCAAAACCAATTCGTTGGTACTCAATTCCAAATTTAATGAGATATGAAAACCCTCAAAAAGGTCGTTTAAGAGAGCATTGGCAATTTAATGTTGATATTTTTGGGGCACCAGATAATACAGGTGAAAAAGAACTCCTGATAATGCTTATTCATTTTCTAGAAAACTTAGGAGCAGATAGCTCAATGTTTTCAATTCAAATTAATGATAGGCAGATTGTTGATTCATTTTTTCAAGAGACTTTAGAAGTAACCAATGAAGAAGCCTATAAGCTCTATAAAATTCTCGATCGATCTAAAAAAATCAGCAAAGAAAAACTTGATGCTCAAATAAATGAATTACAACTTGAAGCTAATAAAGTTAAAGCCTTGAGGGATTATCTTTTAATTAAAGACTTAGATGCTCTTCAAGAGTTCTCCACAAAGTATAACTTAAAAAAGCAAACTCAAAATTTATTTGCCATTTACAATACACTGAAAAATCTAAACCTTGAAAAGTATCTAATCTACGACCCCACTATCGTTAGAGGCCTTGATTACTACACAGGAATTGTTTTTGAAGTTTTTGACAAGCACCCGGATAATAGAAGAGCAATAGCTGGCGGGGGGGCCTATAAAGATTTATTGAAAATTTTTAATGAAGAGCCACTTCCGGGTATTGGTTTTGGACTTGGAGATGTTACATTAAAAGACTTTCTAGAAGTTCATAAACTCTTACCTGATTTTTCATCACCTCAGTTTGATTTAATGATATGCCCATTAAGTGACGATGTTTTAGAACACTCATTTAAAACAGCACTCATTTTACGAAAGGCGGGACTAAAAATTGATCATCCCTTAAGTAAAATTAAAATGAATAAAGTTTTCAAGCAGGCACAAGCGAAGGGACATAAATTCATTGCCGTCATTGGAGAAGACGAAGCTGCTAATAATGAGATTCAATTAAAAAATCTCGAAACAAGAGAAGCTAAAAATTTTAAACAAGACAATATAACTGAAATTAAAAAATTTATTGAAGGATAATCGATGAGTGAAAATAAAACTGAACTGCCTAAAGCATTTGATCCGAATGGAGTTGAAGATAAATGGTATGCCACATGGAGTGATCAAAACTATTTTAAACCAGTTGATCATAAAAATGGAAAAAAACCTTTTACCATTTTAATGCCTCCTCCAAATGTTACAGGTAAACTTCATATGGGCCATGCTCTTGATCATACGATTCAAGATATTTTAATTCGTTTTAAAAGAATGCAAAAACATGAAACACTTTGGATTCCTGGACAAGACCATGCCAGTATCGCAACTCAAGCAAAAGTAGAACAAAAGCTCAAACAAGAGCAAGGTAAAACCAAGCACGATATAGGAAGAGAAAAATTCCTAGAGGAAGCTTGGAAGTGGAAAGAAGAGTACGGCGGCAAAATCACTGAGCAAGTTAAAAAGCTTGGAGACAGCTGTGATTGGGATTATTTCACTTTCACAATGGATGAAACACCTAATAAAGCAGTACGAAAACTTTTTACTGATCTTTATAACGAAGGACTTATTTACCAAGCTGATTATATTATTAATTGGGACCCTGAACTTCAGTCTGCAATTTCAGATGCAGAGGTTGATCACAAAGAAACACAAGGACATTTTTATCATCTTCACTATAGAGTGAAAGACTCAAATCAAGTTTTAGAAATTGCAACTACAAGACCTGAAACTTTATTTGGTGATACGGCAGTTGCTGTTAACCCAAATGATGATCGCTTTGAACATTTAATTGGTAAAAAAGCAATTGTTCCCATTTGCAATAGAGAAGTAACTATTGTTGCTGACACTCATGTTGATATGGAGGTTGGAACTGGTTGCCTTAAGGTAACACCAGGTCATGATTTTAATGATTATGAAATTGGAAAAAGAAATAATCTAGAGATTATAAATATACTCAACAAAAACGGTACTTTTAACGAAAATGCAAAAGCAATCGAAGGTCTTAATATTAAAGAGGGCCGTAAAAAAACCATTGAGCTTTTAAAAGAAACTGAAAGCCTAGTTAAAACAGAAGACCATAAACACCAAGTTGGACATTCCCAAAGATCGGGCGCAGTTGTTGAACCTATGGTATCTAAGCAATGGTTTGTAAACTCTGATAAAATGGCAAAGCGTTCAGTTGATTTAGTTGAAGATGAATCAATGAAGTTTTTTCCAAAAAGCTGGGAGAATACTTATTTTTCATATCAAAAAAATCCTCGCCCTTGGTGTATTTCAAGACAATTATGGTGGGGCCATCAAATTCCTGTTTATTATTGCCAAGAAGAAAATTGCTCACACACATGGGCCAGTGAAGAAATTCCAGACTCATGTCCTAATTGTAGTAAGAAAAACTTCAAACAAGACGAAGACGTACTTGATACATGGTTTTCATCAGCATTATTTCCACTTTGTACTTTAGGATGGCCTGATCCTGAAAAAATGAAAGCAATGGGATTTGATAAGTTTTATCCAAGTTCTGTTCTTGTTACAGGCTTTGACATTATCTTTTTCTGGGTTGCACGAATGATGATGATTGCCGATAAAGTTACTGGGCAGGCACCATTTAGCGACACATATATTCACGCCATTGTAAGAGACAAATCTGGAGTTAAAATGAGTAAGTCTTTAGGCAATGTAATGGACCCTTTAGACCTCATTAAAGATTATGGATGTGATGCCCTTAGATTCACTCTCGCAGTAAGCTCTGGGTACAATAGAAATATTAATCTTGATCCAGCTAAGATCGAAGGCTATCGAAACTTTGTAAATAAATTATGGAATGCATTCCGATTCATTCATCCATACCTTGAAAATACCAATGACCAAGAATTTGAAATTGAAGATTTACATCACCACGAAAAGTGGATCTTAACAGAACTAAATCTTGTCATCGAAGATGTGACAAAGTCTTTTGATATCTATCGTTTTGATGACGCTTGTAATAGTATTTACCATTTTGTTTATGAAAAGTTTTGCTCATGGTTCATTGAAGTTTCAAAGGGAATTTTAAATAGTAATAATGAAAATTTAAAAACTCAAAGAGCAAATATTTTACGTTATTGCTTTAGACAAATTGTTAAACTACTTCATCCTGTCATTCCATTTATTACAGAAGAGATGTGGTCTCATTTAAAGCGAGAAGACGAAGACCTATTAATTGTTCAAGAATTTCCTGAATATGATTCCAAGTTTGAATTTTCAAACGATAAAGATCGAATGGATCATTTTATGGAAATAGTTACAGCGATAAGAAATCTTAGGAATAATGCTCAACTAAAACCAAAAGATGAAGTTAAAGTAAGTCTTTTCACTGACGATGAAGCCCTTGCAAAATACTTTTATCAATCAAGAGGTTTTCTAAAAGAATTGGCCGGCGTTATCTCTGGAAATATTAAAGACAAAAAAGTTGATCGGCCTACAAAGTCTATTATGAAGGCAACGACTCACACTGAAGTTTTTATTTCTCTTGATGGACTGATTGATCTTGATGGCTATATCGCACGTCTTAAAAAAGATCATGAAAAGACTCAGAAAGAATTTGATAAAGTCAGTAACAAGCTTAAAAATCCTAAATTTGTCGAAAATGCTCCTGATGAGATAATTGCTAAAGTAAAAGAAGAAGCGAACGCGTTCAAAGAAAAACTTGAATCCTTAACTAGTAATATTGAAAGACTAGGATAGGGAAAATAAGTAATTTAGAGACTTTAGGCTGTCTTATTTTTTAACAGCAACCCTGTAAGTATTATCAAAAGCATGAAGTTTATTTGGTTTTTTGTATGATATTAGTATGAAAAAACTTTTCACTACTATTCTATTTACTCTTTCAACTCTCGCTTATGCTGAAGTTCCTTTACTCACTTGGGACAATCAAGATGGATTTAAGTTTCAAAATTGTGAACTTGAGACAACAAGAGAGTCTGATTTCTCATTTGCTAGTTATTATGGGAGAGGTAATAAGGACACTGAAAACCTCCGTAACTACGCAGGTGTTAGACAATCGCATTTAGTTAACTTTTCACTTGTAAAAAATGCAAATGGTAAATCTAAGAGGAGCCATAAGTATATAGAGGTTGTTGGTGTTAATAATGACCCAGATATTCAAAGAAATAGATGGTTCTCAAGACGTGGAGATAAAGGGTACCTTTATCATAGATCGATAAATCCTATAGAAGATTACGTTTTAATCTTAGACAAGCAGCTTAAATTTCCTTTTGCAACATTAAACAGGAGAACATATTGGAGTGTTGCTTTTGAAGGATCATATTATAAGTTAAAATGTGAAAACAGTTCTAATCGTAATTACTTAGTTTTTAAAGTTTTTAAGGAAGGCGACATTACACCTCAGGCCCTTGTCGGTGTTTCTTCTCAAGAAACAAATATTTTTGCTGATTTCATGACCGGCACCTATATTGATACAGAAAAGTTAGTACCTGGACTTGAAGATGAAATTAAAATAAAAGATTTAGACCTTTTTTATACTGAGGCTGAGGTTGACGATTTTGAAGATGATATTGAGACAGCAAAACCAAATCCGACGACTGAGATATTTGGAAATTCTACAGACCTAGTAGTTTGTACAAGTGCTGCGAAACTTGCTGTTAGACCCTCACGAGATGAAATGCAAAGAACGAAAAAAAGTTTTTTATTCTGGGCACTTAAAGGAGAGCGAGTAAAAGTAGCACAAAGCTTTAACAAAAAAGATTACAGAAGAATCAATGGTGTAACTTATGAATTTGTTAATATTGAGTTGCCTGATAGAGAATCAAATGATCAAAAAAGTGGTTGGGTTGCAAAATCATTTATTCAGCAACTATCTAAATGTAAGTATGTTGATTCTAAATATGATGATATACAAAGAGTTGATATAACAAGTCTAAATGATGAGCATTGTTGCGAGTTTCCAACTTCAGGAAAACCAAAGACTTATACTAGTGGAGAAAGATCTTTTGGATCGAGAAGAAGTAGTGGAAAAAGAAAACATGCAGCGTGTGATTTATATAGGCAAAAAAATGAACCCGTTCTGGCAGTCGCCCCAGGTCTTGTCTTAAACACTCCATTTAAATACTATATGGGAACATATGCGGTAGACATCCTTCATCCTGGTGGTTTTATTGTTCGCTACGGAGAAATTTCCAAAAAAAGGGCCAAAGGAATTAGAAAAGGTGCTAAAGTAGATATTAAAGATGTTATTGGATATGTAGGACAAATTGATAGTAAAAGTAGACCACCAATGCTTCATTTTGAATTATACTCAGGAGAGGGAACAGGAAAACTTTCTGATTCTAATTACCCAAATAAGTTTAAGAGAAGATCTGATCTAATGAACCCTACTGATTATCTCTTAAAATGGGAAAATGAGAAATTCTAAAATGAAAAAAAAGCTTTTTCTTTTTTTGATCATTACAGTTTCATTTTCGGCTTATTACTATTTAAATCGAGACTCTAAAGCAATAATTTCACATACAAAAAATGAAACCCTCCCTAAGAAAAAGAAGCTTCCAATTAATAAAGCTAAAGATATAAAAGCAAGTAAGACCTTAGCAAAAACAAACAAAATACCCAAAAGCCGTAATGAATCAATTAAAGCTTATTATAATATGGCGATAGAAAAGTTTAATAAGAATATTGATCCTCAGGACTTTTATCAAGAAATCGATCAATTACAACTGTCCCCTATCGCAAGCAAAGATCAAAACGAATATACAGGCTCTGTAATTACAGTTAGGACAAATGAAAACTTTCCTGGCACTAGATATTTTCATGCACAACTTTTTGGAGACGAGTCAGGAGCCAGTTTAAATCATTTATCTTATGAAGTTCAAGTAAGCTCACAAGAGTTCGAAACCTTTGCAGATAACTTACAAAAAGAGCTTTCCTTAAAGAAACCTATCATTTCCAAGACAGGGTTTAAGCAATGGGAGTTAGATAAAAACCATATTATTTATATTAAAGTTTTAACAGTAGATGATACTGAGGACCACCCCCATAACGTTTATAAGGCTGATGACGTAGGTACAATTACCAAGGTAGTTATAGAGCAGAATCTTCACTCACATGAGCATTAGGTTTAAAACCTTTCTCTTTCAATAAATCGATGAAAATCATCCATAAGGGCAGTAACATTTTCGTTTTTAAACTCAAGATATGAACCCACGACTTTTCTAGGGCCCACTAAATCCATTCGATGCTCTTTTCTGTTTAAATAAAAAGAATAAACGCCTAAGTAAGACGCAATGTTTAATAGTAAAATTTCTGAGGGAATAAAAGTGTCACAGTA
>CATLVU010000108.1 GCA_950061135.1 uncultured Oligoflexia bacterium | reverse complement strand
TAACAGTAACGGCAGAAGATCAATTAAAAGAAATAAAAAGAGGAACTGTTGATATCATTCCTGAGGCGGAACTACTTGAAAAACTCAAAAAATCTTATGATGAAGACAAACCGCTAAAAATTAAATTTGGTGCAGACCCTTCAAGACCTGATATTCATTTAGGCCATACTGTTATTATTCAAAAATTAAAACTACTGCAAGACTTTGGACATGATATCTATTTTTTGATTGGAGATTTTACTGCTAAAATTGGTGACCCAACTGGTAAGTCCAAGACTAGGCCTATTCTCACAGATGAAGAAGTTAAAATTAATGCTAAGTCCTACACGGATCAAGTTGCTAAAATTTTAGATATTAATAAAACTAAAATAGTTTTTAATGGAGCATGGCTTGAAAAGCTAACACCTCTGGATTTTATAAAGCTTTCCGCAAAGGTGACTGTAAGTTCAGTTTTAGAAAGAGATGATTTTTCTAAAAGGTATAAAGCTGAAGAAGCAATCTATATGCATGAATTTTTGTACCCGTTAATGCAGGGATATGACTCTGTAGAAATGGAAGCGGACCTTGAACTTGGTGGAACAGATCAGACTTTCAATTTATTAATGGGAAGACATTTACAGAAACAATTTAATAAAGCACCACAATGTATTTTAACGATGCCTATTTTAGAAGGTACTGATGGTGTTCAAAAAATGAGTAAGTCTTTAGATAATTATATTTCTCTTGAAGACACAGCGACAGATATGTTTGGAAAGATGATGTCTATTTCAGATGATTTAATGCTTAAATACTATACTCTTCTTTGTCGTCAAAGTGCCGACGAAGTTCAAGAGATTGTAAGTAGTATTAAGGATGGAAAGAAACATCCTATGGATGCTAAAAAAGAATTAGCATCAATGATTGTTAATTATTATCATCCTGCAGGTACGGGAGAAGAAGAAAGATCAAAGTTTGAGGCAAGATTTTCGAAAAATAAAATTCCTGATGATATTTTAACGGTTTCAAAGCCAGCAGGTGAGTTAAAAGTGTTAGACTTTTTAACAGAAGTTGAGTTTATCAAGTCTAATGGCGAAGGTAGACGTTTAATGAAACAAAATGCTCTGAAGGTCAATTTTAAGGCATATAAAGAAGAAAGCCTTAATTTGGAGCATGGAGAAGAGTATATTTTTAAACTTGGAAAATTAAGAATGGCCAAAGTGGTGGTTCAATAATGTTATCCTATTTAATAATAGGAATATTGGTCGGACTCGTCGCAGCTGCGATCGCTTGTTATTTTATTTATAACTTAATAGCAAAAAACCAAGAGATAAAATTCAAACTTCTCTCTGAAGAAATTTTAAAAGAAAAAGAAAAATCTTTTTCGGACTCAGCGACAAAAGAACTCACTACTATTATTAATCCTATTCAAGAAAAAATCACAGAGTATAAACAGTATTTGGATTCAATTCATAAAGATGATTTAAGAGACCGAGAAGGCCTACGTGAAAAAATAAACCAGATGATTACTTCTGCGCAAAAAATTGAAGTGGAAGCGCAAAGCCTTACAAACGCCTTAACTAGTGATGTGAAATTTCAAGGGAGTTGGGGAGAGCTTATTTTAGAGAAGGTCTTAGAGCTTACAGGGCTTGAAAAAGACAGAGAATATTTCACTCAAGAGGTTTTAAAAGATGAGGACGGGAGTTCCTATCGTCCGGATATGGTGATTAAACTTCCAGGAGATTCTACGATTATCATAGATTCTAAAGTAAGTCTTAAGGCTTATTTTAATTTAATGGAAGAGAATCAAAGTGATCAGGCACTTAAAGAGTTAAAAAAATCAGTACAAACTCATGTGGATCAATTGAGTAAAAAGTCATACCAAAATTTGAAGGGAACAAAGTCTCCAGATTTTACCTATTTATTTATTCCTGTCGAAGGTGTTTACGCTCATATTATAAAAGAGTTTCCAACGTTAATAGACGATGCTTTAAAAAAGAATATTATCTTAGTTTCGCCGATTAATTTAATTGCCAATTTGAAAACAGTAAGTTCTTTGTGGAGAGTTGAAAAACAATCTCAAAACGCAGAACTGATTGCTCAGAAAACAGGGGCCCTCTATGATAAGTTCGCATTACTTATTGCGGAAATAGAGAAAATGAAATCGACCTTAGATAGAGCACAAAACCAATATGATGATATTGTAAAAAAACTAAGTACTGGAAAAGGTAATATTATTTCAAGAGTTGAAGAGATTAAAGGCCTTGGTGCTAAAACAACTAAAAGTATCTCTGATAATTTTATTGAATAATTATTTGACCAGAACTCGTTCCCAGTCTATCTGCGCCTGCCTCTATCATTTGAATTGCCGTTTCTTTGTTTTTTATGCCTCCTGACGCTTTAATCTTTAAATTAGGATGGGCATGTTTTTTCATTAATTGGATAGTATCTATTGTTGCTCCATGAGTAGAAAAACCAGTTGATGTTTTTATATAATCAGCACCGCAATTATATACAATATGACAGAGCTCTATTATTTCAGATTTTTCTAAGAGACAAGATTCAATAATGACTTTTAATATCGTATCTTGTTTTTTGCAAAGTTTTGCTAATTGCTGAATTTCTTTTTCAATAAAATTAAAGTTTTTATTTTTTAATTCATTAATATTTATAACCATATCAATTTCATCAGCGCCATTGTCTAAGGCATTTTGGGTTTCAAAAACTTTACTCTCAGTTGTGTTGTAACCTAATGGAAAGCCGATGACAGTACAAACTTTTGTCTCAGATCTGTTTAAAATATCAGCCGCTTTTTTGACAAAAAATGGTGGTAAGCAAAGAGAAGCAAAACCTTGTTTATTATTATCGAGACAAAACTGTTCGATCTCTTTTGCCGATACTGTGTTTTTAAGAAGTGTTTGATCAATAAATTTCTCTAGTTCCATGATTAAAGTTTATACACCTATAAAAAGAATATTCAATCTTAAAATTTAAGTACCTGAAATTGCGAGAGATAAAAATGGCATCAGTCTTGTATGTTTATTTAGTGGATCATTTTAATTATTGAGGAGAGAGAGAATGAAAAACTTAGTTAAACTAGTATTATTGATTACTTTAATGGGTGCAGTTGCAAGTTGTACTGATAATAATAAAAGTGGCGGTTCATCTAGTGGAGGTGGTTCCGGCGGAGGTTCTGGTAGTGGTGGCTCAGGAGGTGGTTCAGGATCAGGAACTTTAGGTGTTGAGCAAAGTTTCAATTCTTATTCTGATTATCAAGATTATTTTTCTAACCTAGAAGCAGATGAAGGCCTAGAAGAAGGAATGCCATTTGTTTTTATAAATTCTGGATCAACAAGTTCTGCGAGTGGAGGAATCAGTTTTGGGATTTCTTTTGGTGTAAATGGTGGATTTAATACCTCGTCTAATAATAATCAATACGGTGTCTGTGCTGTAGGATACAATAGTAATTGTAATGGACAATTTAATAACCAAGATAATTTTTATAGCGATAATTCGAGTCTAAGAAATATTATTCAAAACTATGCTCAAAATAATAATCAGGTATGGGTTGTAAGAGATTTGGGAGCCGACAGAGTTGAATTAGATGACATTAAGCAAAATGGTTATGTTATGAATAGAATTGAGGTTCGTTCAAATCAATTTCGTGATCTTTTAATGCTAAATGAGAACTCAGATCTTATTAAGTTTTCAAATGCTACAGTTAAATTGAAATCTGGTAGTAAACTTAAAGCACAATTGGTAGAAATTTTTAAAGATAAGGGATGGGGACTTTTTACCGTAAAAAGAGCTGTTGTGAGTTCTAATGTTCCATTGATTGCCAATCCAATTGTAACTTTTAATGGAAGTAATATTGGCAGAGCTTTAAAAAGGGCCGGGAACTTAGAGATAAAAAGTATAAAAGTACAACCACATCGTATTAGAAGTTCTTATAATTACGGTGGTGGTAATACTCAAGAGTTCATTAAAGATAATGTGATTGAGTTTTCTTTATAAAAAAAGTACCTAAGTAAAATCAAAAATAAGGCCTAAACTCTTTTAGGCCTTTTTCATTTAACATTTGAAAAGTTTACCGTTAGAATTTTCTTAAATAAATTTTAAGGAGATAATATGGCCAACTATAAATGCGATCACCAAGATGTATTTTTTAATCTATTTGATGTTTTAAAAATTGATCAGATAGAAAAGTATGGCCTAGACAAACCTTCTATTAAAGAAATACTCAGCGAATATGATAAGTTCATCGAAAATGAAATTTATCCAACAAGAGTAAAGTCTGATGTAGAGGGAGTAAAACTTACTGAAACAGGAGTAAAAGTTCCTGAGTTCTTGCACGCTCCAACTAAAATGTTTTATGAAATGGGATGGTTCGCCTTAGGACTTCCAGAAGATATCGGAGGTACACCAGTTCCTGAAGCAATGGCAGCTGTTTGTCGATCGCTTAATATGGCCGCAAATACCGGATGGTCTGCCTACCCAGGTCTTACAAAATCGGCAATGAATGTAATGAGACTTCGAGGAGATGACTTTGTTAAAAGTACTTTTATTCAACCCATTATGGAGGGGCGATGGGGAGGTACAATGTGCTTAACAGAAGCCGGGGCAGGTTCAGATGTTGGTAACTTAAAGACAACTGCTAAGCCGATAGAGGCTAAGGAAGGTTGGTACCAAATAAAAGGAACGAAGATATTTATTACATCAGGTGATAGTGATCTTTATGAAAATAATATTCATCTTGTTTTGGCTCGTACTCCAAATGCTCCAGAGGGAACCAAAGGTATTTCATTATTTTTAGTACCACGTGAGAAGCTTGATGGAAGTGGCAATAATGATGTTATTTGTTCTGGTATTGAACATAAGATGTGCCTACATATTTCGGCAACAGCGGTTTTAAACTTTGGTGAAAATGATAAATGTGAAGGTTATCTTCTTGGTAAAGAATTTGATGGAATGAAAAATATGTTTATCATGATGAATGAAGCAAGACTGGATTGTGGTATGCAAGGGGAAGCTCAGGCGAATCTTGCCTATGAAATGTCTAAGCAATATGTGAATGAGCGAGTTCAGTTTGGAACTGAAATTATTAATCACCCTGATGTTAAAAAAATGATGCTCAAGATGAGGGCAGTCTCAAGGGGACTTCGATCTTTAATGTTATACACTGCTGACTTATTTGATAAAGCACATGAAGATAAAAAATGGCAGAGTTATATAGAGCTTTTAACTCCAATTTGTAAATCTTATGGATCAGAGCAAGGATTTAACATCGCTGTTGATGCTGTTCAAGCTCATGGAGGATATGGTTATTGTCACGAGTATGGAATTGAGCAATTTGTAAGAGATACTAAAATTGCGACAATTTATGAAGGTACAAATGGAATTCAGGCGATTGACTTTGTGATGAGAAAAATTTTAAAAGATGAGGGGAAAACGCTTGGCCATGTTGTTAATGATATTAAAAATGCGGTAGCAAAATTACCTCAAGGTTATGAAGCAGAAAAACTAATATTTGAGAATTCATTAAGTGCTGCTCAAGAAGCAATAGGGCATATTTCAAAATGTGCAGCTTCGAAACAAATGAATCTCGTTTTACAATCATGTAAAGATTTTCTTGATCTATCAGGTCATTTAATTGTTGCCTGGAGATTAATGGAGTCAGCTCTTATAAGTGATACTCGACTGAAAAAATCAGAGTTTGAAGGAGATCAAGAGAAGCATTTTTTAGAGACTAAAATAGTCGACTTTAAAATTTATACTTCTCAGTATCTTCCTATTGTGAGTGCTTATAAAGATAGTATTACAAATGCTAAAGAGGATATGACTACCTTTAATCTCTAATGTTTATCTCGTGAATTAAATCTGATATACTTTAAAAGATTTATATTTAAAGGTTTTAAAGTGAAAGAATTAATAGATGGACTGGCCGAAGAATTTTCTTCTCAGTCTCACGGGAGCAGTGACTACTGGAAAGAGACACAATTTATTCGAGGTGAAAATGATACAAAGTTTTTACCCTTAAATTATGCTCTAAAGAAGTCTGACCAAATCAAAAACATCGCAGAACTACAGTCTAGTGGATATGTAATTAGCTCGTTGGACTTTTTGGGATTAGAAAGTTTCTCTGACTGGTTTCAAAATGTATTCAATAGAAAACTTTATCAAAAAGATAAAAAAAGTATTCTTATTATTCACCATCCAGATCAAAAGAAAATCTTTGAAGCAATTGAAATAGTTGATCAAGTTTTTAAAATTCTACAAGATCATAAAGTTCTTATAAATGGAAAGAACATTCCTGTCCAAATGGGTGAGTGGTATGCCAAAACAATTTTAGGTCTTCGGCAAATAAAATCATCATCTCAAAGAGGTTTTGATTTTTATGATGATGAGAATAAAAAGGTTGAGGTTAAAATTCATTGGCAAAATAAAACGAGTCCTAAGGGAGTGAAGCTGAAACGCTCTTTAGTAGAACTAAGCGATTATACTGTGATTATTTATGTTGCAAAGAATTTTAGAATCCGAGAAATCTTATTTTTAGATTCTCCGTTTGTTATCAGAAAATTTGCAGGAAAGGGACATACCTTATTTTTAAAAGATCCAGATGTTCAGTCCTATTTTTTTAGTAAATCAAATAAGCATTATGACAAAATTAAAAATAGATCAAGCTTAATGAAGTTTGCTACTGCAGACCTTGCAGTTAAAATCGATGAAAAAACTGAAAAATAGCTTTTATTTCTTATTTACCGTTTTTATCATGATTTTTTTTGTTGAAGTCTCATTGCGATTAATCGGGTTTATAATTATTGGCTTTGATGATTCAAATTATTTAATCTCTAAAAAAGAAGAAGTTCGGATTTTAACCATTGGGGAATCAACAACTGCGGGGAGCTTTTATAATAATTATCCGCTAGAGCTATACGAAAGAATTGTTGATGCAGGTTATAGTAATGTTACTGTAATTAACAAAGGGATAAATGGAACAAATTCAGCGGTGATTTTATCGAAGATTTCTGATTGGTTAAAGCAATATTCTCCAGACATAGTAATTGGCATGATCGGTATCAATGATGGTGATCAGACACTTAAATATAGTGGAACTCTTGTTGATGACCAAATTCTATTTATCCAAAACTTAAGGATCTATAAGTTGCTTCGTTGGGCTCAAAACTATTTATTCAAAAAAAATGAGAAAATAATTAGGCAAAGAAGCCTCTGGGAAAAAAAACAAAAATTAAAAGAAATAGAGCAAATACAGAATTTAGGAGAAAAGTTTAACAAGGAAAAACACTTTATGTCTGGTGTTCAGTTAGCTTGGCTATATCTTGAAAGTGGTAAGATAAAAAAGTTTTTAATTATTCTTGAAAAACTAGTAGAAATTGATCGTTTATCGGAAGAGGTTATTGGTCTAAGACTACATTATGAAGTTCTCAATCAGAATTATAAAAATGCCCAAAGCCTAATATCATTAATTGAAAAGAAATATACAAAGTCTCCAACTCTTTTAAATATGGTCGGCTGGTATTATCAAGATCAAAATCAATGTTCAAAAGCAATTCAGTTTTTTAAAAGTGTTTATGAGTCAAAACCAATGAACTTAGACAATTTAAACGGAATAATTAGGTGTTCTTTAGAAATGAAGAACTATATACAGGCGAGAGAGTTTTTGGATATGGCCTACAAATATGATAGTAAATATCTTCGAACATTGTATCATTTCGTAAAGTACCATCAGGAAGTAAATAATTATCGTAATAAATCCCTATAGCAAAAGCATTCCTGGAAATAATTTTTAATCGCCATACTTTGCCCTGGCTTGGAATAACTTCCCAAGTACCTGAATTCTCTAAATTATAATCAACATAGTGACTTTTACCATATCGTGTAGGTGTTCCAGCTGGTGCTATAGCATCCTCATCCAATAATTTTTGGACATCTACAACTGGCATCTCAATCACCTGATATTCTTCAGTTAATTGATTACTAAAACTCATTGGAAGACCTTCAATGGTTTTTTGAGAAAAGACAAACGACATTAGGCAAAAAGCGCTGTAAATATATTTTTTCATTATTTCTCCACTAACAAGCTCATAAAAGACCGATAAAACTTCGCTATATTCTCTTTAAATAGACTGTGTATTAATTTAGTCCGAGACAAGAAAGTAACTATAATTAAGAACGTATGAATAAAATAAAATACTTAAAATTCTTATTTCAACAGCACCATCTTCCTGGTTTGCCTGAAATCCTTTGTTTCCATTTTTACCAGATAAGTGCCGCTGGCCCAATTCCCACCATTGATATTTAAATTGTAGAAACCTGCAGGCTTCATTTCATGCACTGGATGGAAGATTCTCCGTCCCTTTAAATCATAGATAATAATATCCACAAAACCTCTTTCCTTTACAGCATAATGGAGGCGGGTGTTTGGATTAAAAGGATTAGGATAGGCTTTTGACAAATCATAATCTTGTGGAATACCTAAGACTGCTTCTTTATTTGAAGGATAAGAAACTTGTGAAAAGCGGTTATCGATAATGGAAAAAGTCTCAAATGGATGAAATAAAATGTTTTCAATCTCCTCCTGCCCAAGCTCAAACCACTGTGTCATCAGGGTAGCATATAATTGCCGAAAGTCAAACTCATGGAGCAGGTTTGCATTGTTATCAAAATCAGTCAGACTAGGATTAGAGCCGTATATACCGCCTTTTACCTTACTTCCAAAAAGAAATTGGGGAGCGGCAGCTCCATGGTCTGTACCATCGGAACCATTCTCAAAGGGGCGTCTGCCAAACTCTGAGGTAGTAAGCAAGACCACACGATCCTTAAGTCCAAGATTTTCAAGGTCCTGGAAAAATGCACCAATTGAATTTGACATTACTGTAAGGAGATTATTGTGATCATTAAGCTGGTTATTGTGGGTGTCAAAACCGTAATGGTGGGTCAGAAATATTGGTGTGTAGAGTCCACCAGAAAGAAGCTTTGCAATAATACTTAACTGGGTCCCAACATTGTTATTAGGATATTCCACTGTATTTTGACCTGCTTCTGCTGCAGCCTGAATAACACCAGCATAGGCAAAAGAATTATTGTCAATCTGACGGACATATGATAGTTCATCTCCACCAGCGGTTTCCGGAGGATCATTATTATATTCACTTTCATACGTTTCATTCACCAGATTATAGAAAATGGACGGATCATCGACAATAACTCCGGGGACACCTTCATTACCTGTAAGCAATAAACCATCAGTTGAACCTTGTTGAAGTGCCATTGGTTCCTCGGGAGGATTTTCAACATAACCGGCATAAAGTGTCTCCAAATACCTTGCAACCCATCCGGTTGAAATAACCTGATCCACATCAGAGGCACTTCTCCAGATATCTGTAGACCGAAAATGAGAAAGGTCCTGCTGATCATAGCCCACATTCTGAATAATGGCCATGTTT
>CATLVU010000107.1 GCA_950061135.1 uncultured Oligoflexia bacterium | reverse complement strand
ATACTCTAGAGTTAAGCGAAGATCATTGCCATGATTGTCCTGATGAAGAACATTGTGAAAAACTGGCAGTTGTATGAGGCTTTGTTCTTGTTCTGTTAGTTTTTTTCAAGAGCCAATTAATTACAATTCAAACCTTTCTGAGCAATTATCATCTAAAATACAATGGTATTTTTATAATAATTATCGCTCTCCATATCTTGATCCCGCATTAAAGCCTCCTCTCTTTTCTTAATTTAAAAAATTAAATTTTAAATTAGGAGAATTAAATGAAATTGATATTACTAGTAGTAATGCTAATGAGTTTTCTCTCATGTGCATCAACTACTGAAAAAACACAAATCAAAAAAAATAAGGATATTTATGGCCATCTTGTTAGGTAGTTTTATGCTTATTTTAAGTTTTAGTGCGCTCTCACAGAGCGCACATCTTGAAGAAAAAAAAGAGCATATTCACGGAACACATGAAGAGTGTGAATTACCAAAAAGCTCTAATGATATTATTGAATGTGCATTAATCATGCACCCTGAGGTAAAAAAGTCTCTGTTAAATAGTGAAACAGCTTCAACGTACTTGGAACAAGCTTCGCAGGTTCCAAACCCTTCCTTATCTACAAGATATCTTGAAAAAGGTGACAGTTCGGAATTAGAAGCTAATTTATCTTTCATAGTTGAATTAGGTAGTAAAAGAGACTCCCGCAAAAAGCACGCAAATGCATTAAGAAAAAAAGCGGATAAAGAGACTTTAGAAGTAAAGGGCAGGGTTAAAAAAAATACTATTTTAAAACTCTATAGATTGCGGCAGGTTTTAGAAGAAGGTGCTACTTTAGTTCAAAAATTAAATGCATTTAAAAAAGTTATAAAGCAATTAGAAAGCTTACCACGCTTGACTGCTGAGCAAGAAACAGCACAAGTATTATTTCAAATTGCCTATGAAGAAGCCAAAATAGAACAATCGATAATTTTTGAAGAGCAAAAAGAGTTAGAGCATTATTTTCATATCACTACTGGGCACTCTTTAGATGAAATGAAAAAATATCTTCCTGCGGTTAAAAAATCATGGCCTTCAATAAGTTCTCAGGTCAAAGAATCATCATCAGCCAAGGTTTTAAAGTTACAGTCAATGGGCGAAGTCATGAAACAACAATTTGAAATTCAAAAATCAAATGCCTGGCCCGATCTTAAAATAGGACCTTCAATCAATATTGAAAAAGATGAAAATATTGAAAATAAGATGGTTGGAATTAATATAGAACTTCCTTTGCCATTATTTCAACAAAATGACGGAGCTAAAAGAGTTGCACAGAGTAGAGTCAGGGAAATGAAGCAAATAATTAAGCTAACACAAAAAGAAGAGAGTCATGAACGATTTGAGCAAGTGCAAGTTTACAAAGCAGTAACTGAGACTCTTAAAAAAACTATAAAAAGAAGTACTGTTTATCAAAAACACAAAAAGATTGAAGACTTTTATTTAAGAGGAGTTGTTACAAGTTCTGTCTTTCTTGATTCTCTAAAGCAAAAATTTAGTTACCTAAGAATCAGAAATGAGCGAGAGATAAAGGCCTTAGATGCTCTTTGGAGTATTTACAATTTTGATGGACGATTATTACAGGAGAAAATATGAAAAAAATAATTTTATTATTAGTCGTTTGTAATTTGAGTTTTGCAAGTGAGGGAACAAAAGAGTTAAAACCCGGTAGTGCAGTTACAGCATTTACTATTGAAGATGGCTTTAAACTTAATGAGCAAGCGATAAAGAATTTAGGAATAAGCTTTAATCAACTCAAAGGGAATGGGCCATGGGAAATTCCCAAGTCGGCACTTGTTCGTATTAAACACTCAACAGGAGTATACCGCAAATGGGATGGTTGGATAACTTTAGTATTCGTACATATTGTTGAGCAAACAAAAGACAGCTATTTAGTCAGGTCAATTGACTTACAATCAGAAGACGAAATCGCGGTTAAAGGTGTTTCGTTCCTAAGAATGACAGAAGCTGACTTGAACTCAGATACAGTTGATTCCTGTACCCATTAGCGAGGAGAATAAGATGATTTCAAATATAGTTAGATTCTCCATCGATAATAGATGGGTTGTCATTATGATTACTGCTATCTTTGCTTTTGCTGGGTGGGAGAGTTTTAAAAGACTACCAATCGATGCAGTTCCTGATATTACAAATGTTCAGGTTCAAGTCAATACGCAAGTTGAAGGCCGTGCACCTGATGAGATTGAAAGGATTGTTACATATCCACTAGAAACTGCTTTAAATGGAGTACCGGGTGTAACTCAAGTTCGCTCCATTACGAGATATGGACTTTCTCAAGTTACGGTTGTCTTTGAAGAGGATATGGATATCTATAAAGCGCGGCAATTAGTTTCAGAAAGACTCCAATCTATTTCTAATCAACTACCGACATTTGTTGAACCATTACTTGGCCCTGTCAGTACAGGGCTTGGCGAGATTTTTCATTATGTCGTTGAAGCAAAGAAAATGGCCACGGGTGAAGAGCGTTTAAAGCAATTAACAGAAATTAGAGCATTACAAGATTGGTATATAAAACCGCGACTTTTAAATATACAAGGTGTTGCTGAAGTAAATACTATCGGTGGTTACGAGAGGCAATATCATATCGAGCCAGATCCATTAGCACTTGCGAAATACGGTTTACATTTTGGGCATATAAAAAATGCTATTGAGAATGTGAATAAAAATGCGGGTGGTGGATATATTGAACAAACTGCAGATCAGTTTATCGTTCAAGCAAGTGCCTTATTTGAGAAGATGGAAGATATTGAAGATGTTCCGATTAAAGTTTTAGGAAATTTAAATGTTATAACGATTTCAGATGTTGCCCAAGTGAAGTTTGGAAAAGAACTAAGAACAGGAGCTGCACTTTATAATGGTGAAGAGGTAGTCATTGGAACGGTATTAATGCTTCTAGGAGAAAATAGTCGAGAAGTTAGCTTAAGAGTGGCAGAACAAGTCGAAAAAATTAAAAAAGGTCTTCCTAGCGAATATAAAATAGAAACTCTTTATAATAGGTCAGACTTAGTGAATGCAACACTTGATACAGTTAAGCATAATCTAATTACAGGTGCAGTACTTGTTATAATAATTTTATTTTTATTAGTGGGGAATTTTAGAGCAGCGCTTATTACAGCGATCGTAATCCCTGTATCACTTCTAATTACATTCATTTTAATGAGAAAATATGGAATTTCTGGAAATTTAGTAAGCTTAGGAGCATTAGATTTTGGTATTATTGTCGATGGTGCAGTAATTGTTCTTGATAATTGTGTTCGTCATATACAACAGCAAACAAAAGTCTTGGGAAGAAAGCTCTCTTTAGAAGAAATTAAAAATACAATTCACAAAGCTACAATGGAGATACGAAAGTCAGCAGGTTTTGGAGAGTTGATAGTGGTGGTTGTTTTTCTTCCTGTCTTTGCATTTGTTGGTATTGAAGGAAAAATGTTCATTCCGATGGCGGCAACTTTTATCTTTGCACTTTTGGCGGCACTTGCTCTGTCTTTTACTTTTGTACCTGCCTTAGCGACTTTGTTACTAAGAGGTAATGTTAAAGATAAAGAGCCATTGTTAATGCGTGGACTTGAGAAAGTTTATAGGCCTGTACTTAATTACTCGTTGAAAGTTAGACGTCTCATAATTAGTGGTGCCATCTTAATGGTCGTTTGTTCTGTCTTTATTTTTACTAGACTTGGAGGAGAGTTTTTACCAACTTTAAACGAAGGATCAATTGCAATCCAAATGATTCGCCCTGTGAGTGTTGGTATCTCTCATTCAGTTGCTTTAGAGGAAATCTCACAAAGGATTATAAAGAATACACCCGAGGTCTCTCATGTATTTTCAAGAGTAGGGACTGCTGAAATTTCAATGGATCCAATGGGCCCTAATATTTCTGATAGTTATGTCATGTTAAAAGATAAAAGCAAAAGACCAAAAGTTGATGGCCGTCTTAGAACCAAAGAAGAAATTATCCAAGATATTGTGACAAGGCTTGAAGCGACTACTCCAGGACAAAGAATCCTTGTGAGTCAGCCGATACAATTAAGATTTAATGAGCTAATGGAGGGGACTCGTTCTGATGTGTCTTTAAAAGTTTTTGGTGAAGACCAAGATATTATAACTGAAGAAGCGCAAAAAATTGTAGACGTTATTCAAAAAATAGATGGAGCTGGGGATGTTGAGCTTGAAGCAAAAGGAAAAATGACAGTGCTTGAAATAAAACCTGATAATAAAGCACTGAAAAAACTTGGAATCTCAGCGCAAGAAGTTTTGGAAACAATAGGTATTGCAGTTGGAGGAGATGAAGTTGGTATTTTTTATGATGGGGTTAAAAGATTTCCTATTATAATTCGTTTAGGAAGCGATAGCCGTGATGATATCGAACAAATAAAGAAGCTTCCTGTTGGATTAAGTAGTGGCTCAACATTGCCTTTAGAAGAAGTCGCACAAATAAAGTTCAAAGATAATTATAGTTCTTTTAGTCGCGAAGAAACGAAAAGAAGAATCGCTGTGCTCATTAATCCTAGAGGTAGGGACACAGAGTCTTTTATCCAAGAAGCAAAGCAAGTCGTCGAGCGAGAAATAAATCTTCCTGCTGGTTATTATATGGAGTGGGGAGGAAATTTTAAAAACTTAAATGAGGCCAAGGATCGTTTAATGATTTTGGCGCCTTTAGCACTCGTTTTAGTTTTAATGATGGTATTTGCTGCCTTTAAAAATATTTATGAAACTTTTCTTATCTTCCTTTGTGTACCATTTGCGTTAGTGGGAGGTGTAATTGCTCTTGTGGTAAAAGACATTCCATTTAGTGTATCCGCAGGAGTTGGGTTTATCGCTCTATCTGGTATCGCTGTTTTAAACGGTGTCGTTTTAGTCAATAATTTTGCTCGCTTGAGAAAAGAAGGTAAGCAAGGAGCAGAGCTTATCACTGAAGGATCAGTTCTAAGACTAAGACCTGTCATGATGACGGCCTTAACAGATATATTAGGTTTTTTACCTATGGCGATTGCAACAGGACTTGGCGCTGAAGTTCAAAAACCTCTAGCTACAGTTATTATTGGCGGAATAATTTCATCGACTATATTAACATTGATAGTTTTACCTGTTGTCTATTCAAGATTTGAAAATGCAATTAACAGATTTATAAAGGAGTAAATATGAATCTAAAAAAAGTGGGAATAATTTTTATTATGTGTTTCTTTGTTTTTAATTTTAGTAACGCTTCTGAATCGGTAGAAAAGGTATTGGCCCCTGCTACAGAACAAACAAAAGAGAGTGAAACTAAAAAGAGAAGAAAAAAAGTTATGATGTGCCAAGAGTGTGGAAAGCCTGAGTCCCATTGTGATTGCGAAGGCCATGGCGATCATAATTCAGATGATAATCACGGCGACCACTAGCGTTAAGTGTTTAATACTTCGATGAAATAATAATGTAGTTATTACAGTAGATTAGTTTTTTTAAGATTCTAGTCTACTGTAATTCAATTATTCACAAAGGAGTCGATATTAAATACCTATTTCTTTTATCAAGTTTAGTTTTTTCAATTTCACTTTTAGCGCAAGAGAGTTTCGTAAGGCCATTTGAGTTAAAAGATTCACCCAAAGAGCTTGAAAGAATTGTTAATGCAACAGTCGAAATAGGGATGGGATGTACAGGGGCTTTTATTTCTCCAAAGGGGCATCTATTAACAGCACTTCATTGTGTTGAAGTTTTGTTAGACCCTAAAGTTCAACAGGATGTTTCGACAGTTCGCCGTTGGGAATTTTTATTTCGTGAAAATACGGTTTTTACACCAAGAAATACAATTTACCCTCAAGACATTATTAAAGATATGTATGCTGGTTCAAAATCTTATGACGCCGAAGTTTTGTTACTCGGAAAAAGATATGGTGTTTCCTATTTAGATTCTTATGGTGCTGAGGACTATGCAATATTAAAACTTCAGACGACTGAAGAAACAGAGTGTTTAAAAATAAGAGAAACTGTTCCTAAATCAGGTGAGAAACTTTGGTCGTTCGGTTATCCTGATGCATTTAATGAAAGAAATGGAGAATCTGTACAAAGGTGGGATGATCTTGAATTACTCGTGTCGAATGGGCCTGTAAAGTATAATGTCATTCAAGGGACAACGAGAATTCTAGACGCGGTACTTGGCACAGACTTACAAGGTTTTAGTCGTGAAATGAGAGCTAAAGTAGGTAAGAAAAATATTTCTGCTGCGATAGATATTGGAACAGGAATGAGTGGCGGACCTGTGGTAGATCGCTCTGGAAAAATAAATGGGGTAAATGCTCGTGCATTTATGAGGTATGGAAAAACTGATAAAATGAATTTATTGTTTACCCATGGAAGTTTTATTTTGAACTCTATTTTTAGTAATCTTAAAAAACAAGATCAGCTGGATATTTTATCTTGTAGAGACTAAACTTATTAGATGATTTTTACATTATCTAAGATTTTTATTTCCGCTATTTTGATAAGTTTTGTTTCTTGGTTGTCAGGAAAGAAGACAGGCCTAGCAGGCTTTATTACAGCATTACCACTGACCACTTTACTAGCATTAGCATTTTCTCAATTAGAGTGGAATGATCCAAAGCAATCAGTTGAATATGCTAAAAGTGTTTTCATTGCAATTCCTGTATCATTACTTTTCTTTGTACCTTTTTTATTTGCGCAAAAACTCAATCTTGGTTTTTGGCAATGTTATTTTTTAGGTATTTCTTTTTTAGCAATAGGATATTTTATTCATCAATATTTACTAAAACTTTAAATACTTAGTAATTTCAACACTTATAATTCCAAGAAATATACCTAAAGAGACCAACTTTAGAGAACTAATTTTAGGCCACTTCCAAAGAACTAGTAAAATGAGTCCAAAAATAACGATTCCAATAGGTTCAAAAAATGCAACTTTTCCAAGAGGATATAGTGCATAGGCCATAAGTCCAACTGCTCCGGCATTAACACTATCTAATAGCAATGAGAAGTTTTTTGAGTTACGCATTTTAGGTATTAAAGGATTAAGAATTAGAACAAATATAAATGAAGGCAAAAAGATTCCAATACTGGCAACAATTGCTCCAGGTGTATTACCTAAAAGATAACCTATAAATGTTGAGGTCGATAAAACAGGGCCCGGTGTAAACTGGCCGATCGCAACCGCATCAGCAATTTGAGCACTTGTAAGCCAACCATGTTTGTTGACGATCTCATCTTGTAGATAGGCTATCAATACATAACCACTGCCAAATAAAACAGAGCCTATTTTTAAAAACACAAAAAGGATGGAGGAAATTGCAACACTGTTTAATGTGAATTTTTCCTTTGTTTTTAGAATAATAAATCCTAGAAGTCCTCCAATAAATAAAGCATACACTTCTCCTACGCCTGTAAAACCAAGTGCCAATACTAGACTGGCAACAAGGGCAAGTTCAAAACCTTTAATAGCTTTTTTCCATAGCTTTTGAAGTGCTTGAAAAATAAGAATGATAACGACCGGTTTAATACCGATTAGGTAAGCTTCAAAATTTGGAATATTAAATGCGAGAGTATAGCAATATGCTAAGATGCCAGTTAAAACACAAGCAGGTAAAATGAAAGATATACCAGCAACAAAGAGGCCTGGGACACCAGCTCGCTGATAACCACAGTGAATAACCATTTCAGTGGAATTAGGGCCGGGGATTAATGATGTGGCCCCAACTAAGTCCAGAAAATGCTTTTCGTCCATCCATTTTCTTTTATCAACAACTTCTTTGTGAATCATTGCGATATGTGCTGCAGGACCACCAAAGGCGACAATACCAAGATGAAAAAAAAGTTTAAATACCTCAGTTATTCTATTCATTTAATATTTCTCCGATCAATTCTTTTAATTTGTTTTTAGCATCTTTTAATTCACGAACTCCTTTTGGAGTAATCTTGTAATAACGTCTTTTTATTTTTCCACTTTGTTTGATTTTAGAGCTAAGTAATCCTTTTTTTTCGAGCCCTTGCATGATGGGGTACAAAGAACCAGGGCTAATTTTATAACCATGTTCTTCTAGCTCTTCAATCATCCAAGCGCCGTAGACGGGCCCAATTTTACAATGATGTAGAATATGAATTTTAATAAAGCTTGATGAAAATTCATTTATTCGCATAGTTACTAATTACGATATCGAAAAACGAGTGTCAATTATTGATTGTTAAGAGCTCCTTTATAAAGGATAATTACAAGATGAAATATTTGATAATCATTTTATTGTTTTTATCCTCTTGTCATTCGGATATTCCAGAGGCAAGCCTGAAAATTATTGATTCATATAAAATACCTTTAAGAGAAATCTCTGGGATGTGTTGGTATAAAAATAAAACACAAATTGCGATGATCGGAGATGATAGCAATGAAATTCTTTTAATTGATTGGCCTATTCAAAAGGAAAAACTAAGTTTAAAAAGAATTAATATAAAAGGTTTAAGCTTTGATCGTGGCTTTGAGTCTATAGCTTCAGATGATAGTGGGAGATTATTTTTACTCCATGAAGATCGTTCTCAAGTTTTTATTACTGATAGAAAATTAGAAAAAATAGAATTTTCAATCGAACTAAAGATATCAAAACAGATGAACAAAGAACTGCGTTGGGATGAGAAAAAAAACTCAGGGCCTGAAGGAATAACCTTATTACGAAACGGAAATATTTTGATTGCCAAAGAAAAGAAACCTCAAAGGCTAGTAGAGTTCTCTAGAGGTCAGTCCTCAGCATTTGGTTATGAAACTAAGCTTTCTCTTGAAAATGGAGGAGTATTTCCAGTAGAGAATCTGGACAGTGAGAATACCTATTACTCAGTATCCGCATGGAAAAAAGATAAAGGGTTTAAAAATCTTTTTAAAGATGTCAGTGGTATCAATATAAATAAGGATAATAGGCTTTTTCTTTTGAGTGATAAGAATCATATGATTGTTGATATTGGAAACTCTCTTAAGGTTAATAATAGTAAAGTTCAAATTAAAAAAGTTTATAAGTTTCCGAGTGACTTAAAAAAAGCAGAAGGTATGGTTATAGATAATAACAATAATGTCATCATCGGTGTCGATACAAAAAGTAGTACTATAGATAATCTTTTTGTTTTATCTCCTTTAATATAATTACATCAGTTCTTGAATCTTTTCGAATAAAAACCTTTTTAATAACTGAACACTTCTTGGCGTCGATTTTTGTGGCCTAGATAAAATAAAAAGAGGATTTGCCAAATATGTAAAACTTGGAAGCACATGCTGAATTTGGCCTGTTCGTATTTCATTTTTACATAAAAAAGTAGGGATTGTTGCTACTCCGCTATTTTGAAGAGCATAGTCTTTTAGCACGGGAAGTGAGTTTGATGTAAATTGTACTTTGAGTTCAGTTAAAGATTTATTATTCATTGGATTTCCAAAAAGATCTGTGAAAATAGCAAGTTGATGACATTTTAAATCTTCAACCTGAGTCAATTTAGGTGACTTATTCAAATAGTCCGTTGTGGCAA
>CATLVU010000106.1 GCA_950061135.1 uncultured Oligoflexia bacterium | reverse complement strand
TTAGCAGTTGAGTTGTATCAAGAATGTGAAAAGTTAAAGTTAAAAAATCCTGTCAGGGATCAGTTATTACGAGCATCCTTGAGTATTGCCTTGAATGTTACGGAAGGAAGTGGGAGAACAAGCTTAAAGGACCAAAAGCGTTTTTACTCCATAGCTATGGGGTCAACAAGAGAGGTTCAATGTCTCATCAGGATTATTAAGCACAAAGAGTTAGAAAGAAGGTATGACCGCTTAGGTGCTTTAGTTTATGGATTAACTCGGATTAGTCGGTAATCGGTTATCAGAGATCTGAAATACATCTTATCAACTTATTTGTTAAAAAAACCAAGCTATAAGGTGATGGCTTTTTTCTTAATTTTTTCTATTAATGTTGTTCTGTTTAAACAAAGAAGCTTGGAAGCTTGATTTTTATTTCCGCCCGTAAGATTTAGCGCCTGTGCAATTAATGATTCTTCTATATCAGAAAGAATTCTTTTTAAATCAATGCCCTCATTCGGTAATTCAAATATATGCTTATATTGATCTGATTCAAGAGGGTTATGCCTAAAGATTTTAGCAGGTAAATCCTCTGGTAAAATTTCGTTCCCACCACGTAAAATAACTAGTCTCTCAATAATATTTTCTAATTCTCTAACATTTCCAGGCCAATCATAGTTTAAAAGTAACTCGATCGCTTTTTCTGAAAATGTAATCTCATTAGATCCATCTGCACTAACAAACTTATCAGTGAAATATGAAATCAATAACGGTATATCTTCTCTTCTTTCACAAAGTGGTGGAATTTTAATCGGAATAACATTTAATCGATAAAAAAGATCTTCTCTAAAGATACCATCCTTAACCATTGAGTCTAAATCTCTATGTGTGGCAGTAATTACTCTTGTATCAATGCTTACAGTTTTATTTGAACCTACCGGCTCGATAGTTCTATTTTGCAAAACTCTTAGTAGTTTCACTTGAAGCATAAGAGGCATATCGCCAATTTCATCAAGAAAAATAGTTCCTTCATTTGCAATTTCAAACCTTCCCTTTCGATCTGATATTGCCCCTGTAAAAGAGCCTTTCATGTGGCCGAAAAGTTCACTTTCTAAAAGCTCACCTGGAATTGCCCCACAATTTACAGAAACTAAATTTTCTTCTCTTCGCTCTGAGCTTTTATGAATTGCTCTTGCCACCAGTTCTTTTCCTGTACCAGATGGGCCAGTAATTAAAACTGTAGACTCTGTAAGAGCTACTTTTTGAATTCTAGTAAAAACCTCTTTCATTGCAGGTGAACGCCCAATCATGCCGCAGAAAAAATCCTCTTCATTTGGACTTTCAATTTTTGCTTTTGTTTGCTTCTTATTGCGAATATTTTTTCTAGTACTAATTTCAAAGCCGAGCTTACTGGATATTGCTTCAACAATTAAACTTGATAGATTCTCAAGTTCAAAAGGCTTAGTAAGATAATGATACACACCCTTTTTAGTAGCCGCAATCGCTGTTTCGATAGATGCAAAACCAGTCATAACAATTGAAACAAAGTTAAAATTTCTATCTTTTAAATTATCAATTAATAAAAGGCCGTCCCCTCCTTGCTCAAGACTTATATCCGTTATTAAGCAAAAAGGAATTTTTTTATTATGCTCTTGAAGTAAAAAGTTTAAACAATCAATAGAGTTTGTAAAAAGCTCAACATTGCAATTGAGTTTTTTTAGAAGATATTTTTTTATACTTAAACCTAGTACTTTATCATCCTCGACAATTAAAATCTGAGGATTGAGACCAAAGGACTCGAGATCATCAGTATCTTTTATAGAATTATTTTGAAAACTTGAGTTTAAGTAGTTGATATCATCCATCTGATTTAATTCTCCATGTCTCTTTATAGGAAGTGACTGTTCCTATAAAAATGCTATCTAATCTATTGATCTGTGTCAATTTTTAGACACATGGAAAAAATGTCTAATTAGCTAGAAAATATATGAATTCACGTACTTGACTCGCAAGGCCATCTGGACCGCCATAATAATAATACAAAATTGACATTACAAGACCTATAAAGCCAAAACTAGATGATATTAATATAAACTTTGTTTTCTTACGAAGCCATGCCATGTAAGCGAATTCAAAACCAAGAAACATCAAAGGGATGCTCCAAAAAGGTGTATGTCGAATTAAAAAATAAAATATATCCACTAATTTATTTTAGAAGTATTGTTTTAAATTATCTAGTAGATCTAAGTTTTCCCATGTAAACCCAGTTGTGTCAGTCCTACCAAAATGTCCATAAGCTGCTGTTTGAGCATATATTGGTCTTAATAAATCTAATCTTTCAATAATAGCTTTAGGCCTCATATCAAAAACTTCATTTACTACTTTTGTGATTTTTTCCTCGTCTACTTTATTAGTTCCAAATGTATCAACTAAAAAAGAAACTGGCTTTGAAACACCAATTGCATAAGCAACTTGAACCAATGCTTTATCACATAATCCAGCAGCAACAACATGCTTAGCAACCTGTCTTGCAGCGTACGCAGCTGATCTATCAACTTTAGAAGGGTCTTTTCCAGAAAAAGCTCCTCCTCCATGAGCACCATGGCCGCCATAAGTATCAACAATAATCTTTCTACCTGTTAATCCAACATCCCCCATTGGGCCACCAATAACAAACTTCCCTGTAGGGTTAATTAAAAATTTTGTTTCATTATCAATTAACTCTGGAGAAACAATTTTTTTAATCACTTCTTCGCGAATTGCTTCATCTAAATCTTTCTGAGTGATATTGGCATCATGTTGAGTTGAAACAACGATAGTATCAATTCTTTTAATCTTTCCATTTTCATACTGAACAGAAACTTGCGTTTTACCATCAGGTCTTAACCAAGGTAATGTTCCGTTATGTCTTACAGCTGATAACTCTTGAGCAAGCTTATGAGATAAATCAATTGAAAGCGGCATATAATTATCACTTTCATTAATTGCGTAACCAAACATTAAACCTTGGTCCCCTGCACCTTGATCTAGGTCAACTCCTTCGCCTTCATTAACACCCTGAGCGATATCCGGAGATTGTTTATCTAAGCATACGTTAACAGCACAAGTGTTTGCATCAAATCCTTTGTCAGAATGATCATAACCAATCTTATTGATCGTTTGTCTTGCTATATCTTGGTAATCAATATTTGCTTTTGTCGTGATTTCACCTGCAATTTGTACTAGTCCAGTAGTAACCATTACCTCACAGGCAACTCTCGATTTAGCATCTTGTTCCAATAAAGCATCAAGAACTGAGTCACTTACCTGATCTGCAATTTTGTCTGGGTGTCCCTCTGTAACTGATTCTGAGGTAAATATATAGTTTTTTAGCATGGCGATCTCCTGAATTAAACAAATAATACACTAGTTTATACAGTGGAGTTTATTTTTTATCAATCTATTCTTTTAAAATAAGAAAATAAATGAGGACTACGATAATCGAAGAATGCTGGTTTTCCTTTTATCCATCTTTGAGAGTATTTTTTCCCTTCAATTTCTAAAACTGAATATTCAACATTTTTATCATCCAAGAATGAATAAAGATAACGGTACTTATCAGCAAGATAGTAACGGGCAAGTCTACGTTGAGCATCCGCCATCAAACCTACTTTCTCTGGCAGTTTTTTATAATCAGTCCAAACTGATGACATATCAATTTTGCCAAGCATTGATGTGCGAGAGAAATATCGAATAGCTTCAAAGTCTTTAGAATATTCCTTTAAAGCATTTAATGAAATTTTTAGATTCTGGTAGCGAATTCTTTTCCCCCGAGAACTCATATCAGGACAAAAAATATGCGATACTGCTGATATATAATGATAAGTGAAAGAAAACTCTCCTACTCTAAATAAAGTATTGAGCCATTTAAATTTTTTATGCTCTATTTTATCATTTAAATAAGTCATTAATTTTTGTTTTGGGGCCAGTTGATTATAAAAGTCATCATAAAACCTTTTGATAACAACTTGGGCGACCTCAAATCTTTCCAGCCCATGAGGTCCATCTACCACTCCGACTTCATTATACAAAATTGTTTCCAAACTAAATAAAGCGCGGTTTAGCTCTGATTGCTTGGACCAAAACTCATATACATCCGCTTGTTTTTGATAAACGAACTTATTAAGCTTTTCTGTGGCCTCATTCTCTGTAGCAACTAGGGCATCAGCTTTTTTCTTATTCTTTTCTTTTATTATCTCTTCGTAAAAACTTATCGCCTCATCTGTTCTAGAGTACCATTCACTCAAACGCTCAATTTGTTTTTTCTTTCCTCTATTTAAAATTCTCTCGACACCACTTAAAATCCAGTCAATATCGTATCTTACATTTTCAGATAAAAAGACATCATCTTTTTGTATTGATAAATGCACAGTATCCAAAGTTGTTCTTAAAAATTTATCAGGCCAAGAATGATTTGAGTCATAGGCGCCATCTTCAACTATTTTTCTAAAAAAATAAATTTTATTAGAATCCTTTTTATCATTGTCGTTTTTGGCTTCTTCATATTCACGACGATATTTCATAAAGTCATTTGGAAAATTAAAACTTTTTAAAAAATATATTTGGTCAAAAAATAGATTTAATTTATTTTTGAATGCAACTAATTCTTTTTCAGATTTTTTCTTAATCTTTTCTCTATTTACCTCTAAAAGCTCTAGATGATATTCTTTTTTATATTGCAGAAGTTTTTCCAAACTCTCATTCAGAGCAAGAGAAATATAACTATACTTAGGAAAATCATTTTTTTGAACTTTATCAAGTAGCGATTTTATATATATTTTTTTCTTTCTTAAAGTCTTCATATTTGAAGAAATGGCTTTTTTGTCTATATGATCCTTGTAGGTCGGAAGGTAAAAACCTTTTCCTCGGTAGTTTTTTAGAAGCTTAAAGTATTCACGATCTTCTCCTGCTCCGCACATTTTAGCAAAAAACTGACGGTGCAATTTATTATATTCAACAATTGCTTTATGAGGATTTCCTTTATATCCCACGACATCACCCATAACTGTGAGTGGAAGAAAAAATATAAGAATGAAACTACTTAGATAATTTTTTAACAAAATCAGACTCCCATAGCCCTAAACATGTTCTATTACTTAAAACTAATAAAACGCTATTCTTATCACTTTTATTTTTAATCTGATCCATTAGTTCATTTAGCTGCTGACATTTAACTGATGAAATACCTCTTGAGTTCAAATCTTTAACCATCTGAGAACAATTCAATTGCTGCTTGCCTGTTCGTAAGATTTCATTCTCAGCAATGATCACTTCATCAGAACTCTCAAGAGCATCTGTAAATTCTAACTGAAATCTATCGCTTCTTGCCGTCGCACTTATGGGTTCAAATACCGTAATTATTTTATGCTTAGGAAAACGATCCTTTATTGAATCAATTGTATAGCTTACCGCCCTTGGATGATGAGCAAAATCATCAATCACAATGGCATCTTGAAAGGTCCCACGCACTTCCTGACGTCTGCGTACTAAACTCAGATTTTCTATGGCGATTTTAAGCTTTGAAACATCATGTCCCAGTTCTTTAAAAAGATTGAATAGTGAATTAATATTCAAAATATTATGAAGTCCAAGAATATTAGTTTTAATTAAATTATCTCCGACGGAAAAAGAAACTCCGTTTTCACTTTTCTCAACTATCTTGAAATTATCGGTATTAATTCCGTAGCGTTTCCAGTCTTTACCTAAAAACTCATCCTGTAATTCATTAATTGCAAGATACTCATCGTTGCCGACGATTTTGCCATTAAGCTTTTTTAGAGTTGCACGAAATTCATCTTTTATATCTTCCATTGAATTGAATATATCCGCATGGTCAAACTCTAATGATGTTATGATTAAATGATCGATTTCATACAAACGATGCTTAGATATTTTCTGAAAATAAGCACTATCGTACTCATCGGATTCTATAATAAAATACTTGCTACTACCTAGCTTAGCCGGAGGCATACCATCCAATATTCCTCCAATAAAATATCCGGTGTCTTCTCCTAAAAAGTCCAGAATCTGTTTTCCAAAAAAGGTCGTCGTGGTCTTGCCATGGGTACCACTCACTCCAATAACTTCCCTATCTTTTAGAACAAACTCTCCTAAAAAACTTGGAAAAGAACAAAAAGACACAGGGTTTTCCTCAATAAACTTTGCATATTTACTATCACGAGGAACCGAGTTCCCAACAACAATTAAATCAAAGCCTTTTAAATACTCATGAGTTACATCATCAATATGCATAAGTTTGATTTTTGATGACTCAAGGTAATCACTCATCGGAGGGGAAAAAGACAAATCACAACCTTCAACCTCAAGTCCCATTTCAGTTGCAAGACAAGCACAAGCTCCCATACCTGTTCCACAAATTCGGTAGAAAAAAACTCTTTTTACGGTGGATCTAATTTGAGCTAGCTTTGATCCTTCAAGCATTCTATTTAAATTCATGCTCTTATCATAGTTGAAGCAAGTAATTTAGTCTATGTACTTCCAACTTAAACTTCCTAGCTCCTTGCGAAGCGGATTAAGAAGCGATCTGTTAAACCAGTATTTTTTAGTCGTGTTTGTTAATAAAATATGTCCGATATTCTTATCAGCATCAATCCAAAATGAAGTTCCCGTAAAACCTAGATGCCCAAATGTATTTTTAGAACATCCCTGTCCGGCCAAGGTTGTTGTTAAATCCTGAGCTGTATCAAAACCCAGAACAAACCTTTGATCATGGTTTTGCATTTTATCTCGAACTTTTTGGATAAAATCATATTTTTTATTCATCTCTATTAATGTCTCCGCTAGTCCATTAATACTTCCAAACAACCCTGCATGAGTTGTCTCCTTACCTAGATTGAATGCATTTGGGTCATGAACAATATATCCGCTTTTTTGTATCCAAAAAAAAACATCGATAAACTCTTCAATAATAGAAAATGAATCAATTCCTTTTTTTGCTAGCTCTAAACTGAACCTTAATGCAGAGTAATCGGAGTACAATGTTTCACTTTCTCGCACATCATAACTCAATAGCTGATTTTGCCATCCAACTCGAGGAAGCAGCCCCCAAGCTGGTAATCCAGCTCTATGGTTTAATAATAACTCTAAGTTTTTATCATCTAACTTGTATTTTAAATAATTAAACGAGTTTAATAATGGCTTGGTCAAACTAGCGAGATCAAAGTATTTTTCATCTCCTACAAAAACTGCTTCTTTAGAATGCTTATTAAAGTCAATCACAGCAAAAGCTGCTTGATCAGCATCTGATTGTTGTAGATAGTTTTTTAATTTTTTCTCAACTTCATTAAGCATGCTTAATGGCCGACTGAGCAGCAGCGAGTCTTGCTATAGGCACTCTGAATGGAGAACAGCTAACATAATCAAGACCTATACGATGGCAAAAGTCTATTGATGCTGGATCTCCGCCATGTTCACCGCAAATACCGCAATGTAGTTTAGCATTACTTGCCTTACCTGTTCTTGTTGCATGTTCCACAAGAAAACCCACCCCTTCTTGATCTAGGCTAACAAAAGGGTCTTCTTGAAAAATCCCTCTTAGTTGATACTTTGGTAAGAATTTTCCAGAATCATCACGAGATAAACCATAAGTTGTTTGTGTTAGATCATTAGTTCCAAAAGAGAAAAAGTCTGCATTTTCAGCAATCTTATCCGCAGTGATACAAGCACGAGGTAGTTCTAACATCGTTCCCATCTTGTATTCGATTCTTTTACCAGTTTCTAAGAAAATATCTTCAATTAACTTTTTAGAAGTCTCTACTAAGAAATCTAATTCTTTTTTCTCTGCAATTAAAGGAAACATTATCTCTGGTAAAACGCTCTCTTTTGAAGAAACTTCTAATGCCGCTTCAATGATTGCTCTTACCTGCATTTTATATATTTCCGGATATGTAATTCCAAGTCGGCAACCTCTATGGCCTAGCATTGGATTAAATTCATGTAATTGGGATAATCTTTTTTCAACAGTGATAATCTCTACACCTAAAACATCAGCTAACTCTTTCACCTCTTCTGGTTTATGAGGTAGAAACTCATGCAAAGGAGGATCAAGTAATCTTATATTAACAGGCTTTCCTTTCATGACAGAAAAGATTTTAACAAAGTCCTCTTTTTGAAAAGGTAGTAATTTATCCAGAGCAACTGCTCTTTCCTCTGAAGTTTCTGCAAAAATCATTTCTCTTACAGATAAAATTCTTTCTGATTCAAAAAACATATGCTCTGTACGGCAAAGTCCAATACCTTCAGCTCCAAATTCCAATGCTGTTGTTGAGTCTTGTGGATTATCTGCATTAGTTCTAATTTTCAATGTTCTTATTTCATCTGCCCAACTCATAAACTCAGCAAAGTTTTCTGAAATCTCGGCATCAATCGTTGCAACACTTCCTTCAAAAATTTCACCTGTACTGCCATCAAAAGTTAAGACATCACCTTCTTTAAACTCTTTATTATCAATAATAATTATTCTCTGAGATTCATTTATTGCCATTGCAGAACAGCCTGCAACACAAGGTTTTCCCATCCCTCTTGCTACAACTGCTGCGTGAGAAGTCATTCCTCCTCTCGCAGTTAAGATTCCCTCAGCAACATTCATGCCGCCAATATCTTCAGGGCTTGTCTCTTGTCTAACAAGTAAAACTTTTTTACCTTCATCAACCCATTTTTGTGCAGTCTCTGAGTCCAAAACGATAAATCCTGAAGCAGCTCCAGGAGAAGCAGGTAGGCCCGTTGCCAATAAAGTCTTCTCAGCTTTAGGGTCAAGTCGTGGGTGTAATAATTTATCCAACTCTGCTGGCGCAATTTTTAAGATTGCTTCTTTTTTAGTTAAAACATTCTCGTTTACTAAATCCACCGCAATCTTCAATGCAGCATTAATAGTTCTTTTTCCATTTCTAGTTTGCAGAATATAAAGTTTTTTATTTTCAATAGTAAACTCGATATCTTGCATATCTTTATAATGGGCCTCTAGTTTTTGATAAATTTTTACCAATTCATTATACGCCTCAGGCATAATTGCTTCTAGAGTTTCAAAAGTTTTGTTTGATTCATTTTTCGAAGTTTCATTTATCGGCGCAGGAGTTCTAATACCTGCAACAACATCTTCTCCTTGTGCATTTACAAGATATTCACCAAAAAAAGTTTTCTCTCCTGTCGATGGGTCTCTGGTAAAACACACTCCTGTCGCGGAAGTATCTCCAGTGTTACCAAACACCATACTTTGGACATTAACAGCTGTTCCCCAATCATCTGAAAACCCATTCATCTCACGATACTTTTTAGCTCTTGTGTTATTCCATGAACCAAATACAGCTCCAACAGCCGCCCATAATTGCTCCATTGGGTCTTGAGGAAAGCTTCGACCAAGTTCTTCTAAGATTACTTGCTTGTAAACAGTAACTAGGTCTTTTAAGTCTTCTACATTTAGTTCTGTATCTTCATGATAATTTCTTGCTTCTTTCAAGTCTTCTAATTGAGACTCTAGAATACTTCCATTCATCCCAAGAACGACATTGGCGAACATCTG
>CATLVU010000105.1 GCA_950061135.1 uncultured Oligoflexia bacterium | reverse complement strand
ATATACTGTTTTAGAAAGATCGTGGCTGACTATTGGATCAAATGCTATTGAGTCATCCATTTCTTTTGCAAGATTTGAGACCCTTCTTCTAACAGACTTAAGTTCTACAGGCTCTTCGAGGACATCGTGAATATCTGTTTGTTCAGGTATTTCAAGGATATAAGAGACTTCTATATGTTTATGCTCAGCAAGTGCAAGTCCCATTTGGACTAATGTTTCAGGTGATCTTTCTCTTCCAAAAAGAGTGATTACTACTTGTGCATCTCCTTTAAGATCAAAGCTACAAAAACCGTCTTGGTATAGTTCAGGGCTTGAATTTGCCAGAAGATCTTTTCTTTTTCCTTTTATTCCAATAACGCCCTTTTTAAGCTCATTTTTTCTAGAATAAAAAATAAAAATCAACACACCAGGTATTGTGATAGATAAAATTGCAATTAGGGCAATAGGGCCCATAGTTCCCATTAAAATTAATCCAGATAGAATGCCAAAAATTTGTAGAAATGGATAAAGAGGACTTTTGAAGTTCGGTTTATACCATTGGATTTGTGATTCTCTTAGCACTATCACCGTAAGGTTTGTTAGAACGAAAAGAAAAATTAAAAATGCTGATGCTAGTTTTGCAATTTTAGCAATATCTAGAAAAATTATAAGAATGGACATGATCACACCAGATAAAATAATACTAGAGACTGGTGTTAAAAACTTAGAATTTAGCTTTCCTAAAAAACTTGGCAAGATATTATCTCGCGCCATAGCAAAAGGAAATCTTGAGGCGGCCAGAACACCTGCATTTGTAGTATTCACTAATGTAAAAAAAGCGATTAAGGCCATAACCATGGCAAAGTTACTTCCTAAAGAGTCCTGAGCTAATCGAAAAATAGGTTTAAGTTCATTTGCAATATTTTGCTGTTGATAACTCAAAGCCAGCACTAAACTCATAATAATATACAGAGAGGTAACAATTAGAAGCGAGATAATAATACCTTTATAAATATTTTTTTCAGGTGTTTTAATCTCTTCAGCGATAGTTACTATTTTAGTAATTCCAGCGAATGAAACAAATACTAATGCCATTGCAACTGAAAACCCTTCAAGACCTGAGGTTAAGGCAGGACTAAGGTTTTCGGTTTGCCAATGTGGAACACTAAAAATAACTAGAATTGAAAGACCAATAAGAGTCACTACTAATGTTATTGTAAATAAACTTGAAATTTTACCTACACCCAAAATATTTAATGCAACTATAACCAGAAGTAATATTAGAGCGACCGGAATCAATTCAATATTAGCTACAGCAGATAAATATAGACCACTTCCTATTAGGGTAAAAGCTGACTTTAGAAGAATGGAAATAAATAATCCAAGTCCTGCTATTGTTCCGGCAAAAGGGCCGAATGTCCTTTCAATGTAAATATAAATTCCACCACTAGTTGGCATTGCTGTTGCTAGCTCAGCTTTACTTAAAGCTGTTGGAAGTAAGCATATAGCTGCCAATAAAAATGCTAGATATAAAGAAGGACCTGTAATATCAAATCCGATTCCAGGAAGTAAGAATACTCCTGAACCGATCATGGAGCTAACGCCAATAACAACTACAGAGCCTAAACCTAATCTTCTTTCTAAATTTGCCAAAAAATTCCTTTTTTTATCAATTATTTTAGTTAATATTTGTATAGTTCACAAGTTAATCATGTGAAAAGTAATTTTCAGGCCTAATCAATGAAGTTTTGCTATTTTTTTATTTTTTTTTCCATACTTACAGCTATCACAGGAGCAGAAATATCAGCTCATGGGATCGGAGACCATCACCACCCGCAAGTCTCGGCTCCAGGCCCTGATTGGAAATTTATAAGATCTAAAGATGATATAAGGGTTTATTCAAAGTCTACCGAGAAATCTAAAATAAAAGAACTTAGGGCAGATGGTGAAGTTAAAGCTTCTATCGGCAAGGTACTGGCATTACTTAGGAATGTAGAAAATGCTATAAACTGGGTTCCTGACTTAGCTCAAAGGTCGTATTTAAAGACAATTTCGGATACTGAAGCAATATTATTCGATGTTACTAAAATGCCATGGCCTGTTGCTAATCGCGAATTAATTTTGCATTACAAACTTGAATTTGGAAAAAATGAAAAGCAATTGGTTTTATCTTTTGAATCTACAGATGCAGTAGAAAAGTCAGTTCAGGATGGAAATGTTAGAGCCCAGGTCTTTACGGGTAAAATATTTTTTACACCTCTTAAAGATAATTCAACATGGTTAGAGATGTATTTACATATTGATCCTAAAGGCGAAATTCCAACTTGGCTTGTTAATTTATTACAGGTACAGATGCCCCATGATTTGATAAAAGCAATTAGAGAAAATGCACCAAGCTATTCTGGTGTTTTACTACCTGGCATAAAAAAAATGGTGGAGAAAATAAATGAAGGATAAATTAGTTTATTTGGGGATATTTTCAACGTTAATTATAGTTTTGGTTTGGGTTTTTTATCTTGCCTTTACTGAGCCAAGAGACTTTAGGTTATTTGTTATTAATGATGGCCGGGCTTGTTTTTTAGTTGATATTCGTTACGATATTAAAACCGATGATCAGGCCATTTATTATTCTGGAAAGAAGAATTCAGGAGTATTAACCCTGCATAAAAGAAAAGTCGCTGGCACCATGACTAATGCCCAAATTAATGGATTGGTATCTGGCTATGAGAAAATTAAAAATAAAAGAATTTATGAATATCAGATAAATCCTGACTTCATCATCAGAGATGAATTTGTTTTTGCAGGAAAGTCACCTTTGAATCTGGTTCCTTATGTCAATGAATGTAAAACTCTGAAGGAGCTACATAAAAAGCAAGTTTATCTAAAACTTAATGTGAGTAAGTAAACTTTTTCAAATGATGCATTGCGCTTTATCGCGCTATGTGTTATACTTAAGTATGCGTATTTGCTTAATTATTCTATTTTTACTTCCTTTAAACCTTTATTCACAGAAAATGGAACCACTAACTCAAAGAGAGTTTAGCCTGATTTCTGCAAATTTATTCGGCCAAGTTATTAATAATATTGAGATTCCACAGATTGCAGATCTAGAATTAAAAAAGTTTAATGACTCATATGAGGCATTGGTTGGACTTGCAAATAGGCCATTAACTAATGATGAAAAAATTAGTTTTATTACAAGTTTTGTTAAAGAATTACCTAAAGCAAAGCAAAAGATTGTCTTTTTAAAAATAAAAAAACAATTTCTTAGCTCATAGGCTTAGCTATTTATATCTTCCCAGTTTTTATAATAAGTATTTAATTGGTCTTTATGTTGATCTATCTGTTGAGTCAAATCCAAGAATTCTTTTTCATTCAAGTTATAGTCCAGAGATTCTAACTTCTTTTCTAATTTTGATATTTTAAGTTCTATTGATTCGATATCTGCCTCTAGCTTTTCTATAGTGTATTTATTACCTTTAGCTTTTGATTCAGTATTTTCTTGTGCTTTTACAATAGTGTTCTTTTCTTTAAGCTTCAGCTCTTTTTCTAAGTTCAATGCATCTAAGTAAGGAAGTGCGCTTGAGTAACCCCCAATGAATTCTTCAATCATTTTTTCATGAATCAACCAAGTTTTGTTGCAGGTATTGTCTAGAAAAGCCCTGTCGTGACCTATGATAATGAGTGGAGCTTTATAACTTTTAAGTTCGCGTTCTAAAATTTCTAAAGTCTCTAAGTCTAAATCGTTAGTGGGTTCATCAAAAATCCATAAGTCTGCTGACTGGGCCATGAACTTGGCAAGTTGTAGTCTGTTTTTTTCACCGCCTGATAAAGTAGATATAGGAGAGTAGATTTGTTGTCCTTTAAATAGAAAGCTTTCAAGATAGCTTGCGATATGCTTTTTAGTTCCATCAGGAAGGTGTACAAAGTCTACCCCCTCGCCAATAAATTCTAATATCGACATTTCATCGATTAGGCTTTCTCTTTTCTGATCAAAAATAACGAGTTTTAAACCGTCTACCTGATTCATTCGACCTTCAGTAAGAGAGAGCTGCTTGGCAAAAATTTTAATAAGGGTAGATTTACCAACACCATTAGGCCCTATTAATGCAATCTTATCGTTAAATGAAATATTAAGATTCAAATTTTCAAATATTGGTTTATCTTTGTATGAAAAAAAGCCGTCTTCAATGGAGATAAGGAGTTTTGACTTTCGACCAGAATGGGCAAGGCTTAGGTCAACAGACTTTTTACTTAAATCTTTTAAACCTTGAATTTGAGATTTTAAATCATGATAACCTTCTACTCTTTTCTTTGAACGTGTACCTCTTGCTTTAACACCTTGTCTGAGCCATGCAAGTTCACGTCTTTCTTTATTTTTGAGTTTATCTAAATTCTTTTCTAATTCTTTTTGTTTTTCCTCTAGAAATTCTAGGTATTGATAATAATTTCCAGTAAAAGAGTTAATTTTACCTTGGTCGATTTGTATGATTCGAGTTGTTACATTGTTTAAGAGATATCTGTCGTGACTAATGAGAATAAAAGTCTTATTGGTAGTTAGGAACTCATCTTCAAGTTTTTCAATGGTATCAATATCTAGATGGTTTGTCGGCTCATCCCAGAGAACTAAATTTGCAGTAGAGGATAATCCTATACTTAATGCTATTTTCTTAAGTTCTCCTCCACTTAAGTTTTTTATATCAGCATTCAATGTGTGAAATTCAAATGTTTTCAGATAATTTAAATAGCGATTTTGAATATCCCAACCTCCTAATTCTTGAAATTGGTCGAGAAGTTGTTGCTGCTTATTTAATAATTTTTCATCCGTATAATCTTCAATTAATTTTTTCTCTACAGTTTGTAATTGCCTAAAAAAGTTTAAGAGCTCAGGGTAAAAGCTGAGATAAAAATCACTGATACTGAGGTCTTCAAACCCTTCTATTGTTAATTCCTGTGGGATATAAAACAAAACAAAGGAGTCATTATTTTTATCAAAAATAAATGGCGGAACCGACTTATCTGGAATAAGTCTCTCTGATAGAATATTTAGTAGTGTTGATTTACCTTGCCCGTTCAGACCGATTAATCCAATTTTGTCACCATTCGAGATGGTGAGTTTTGCATCTTTGAAAATAACTTTTTCACCAAAGGCCAGATTGATATTTTGAAGGTTACATAAAATTGACATAAGCTCTCTTTTTAGTTTGCACTATTATACAAGTACAAACTAAAAAGAAAACAAGATACTACCAAGTTGTTTGTGCGATTTTACCAACGGCTTTTAAAACTTGAGATCTACTGACAACCCCGACAACGACATCATTTTCTGTAATCGGATAGCATTGGAAATGATAGCGAGTGAATAAATCGATGGCGTGAAATAAACTATCACTTGCTTGAAGTGATACTACGTTTTTAGACATAAATTGTCCGATCGACTCCGGTGGATTGTTGTAGTACTTTGCTTCTAGTACAAATTTTAAGCAGTCTTTTTCTGATAACCAGCCTTTAAGTTGGCCTGATTTATCAATAACAGGTGCTCCAGATAAATTAAAATCAATAAGCTTTTCCATTGCAGAAAAAATGTCTGTACTTTCATTAAATGTAGCAGGTGAATTATACATCACCTCTTTGAGCAGGATGTCCTTAGGAGTTTTTCCTTTCAGATCGGGAGTAAAATTAGGCATCTTTCTCTCCTTCGTTGTTGATTGTATATTATACACTCAGCAAGAGTGCATTGCATTAAGAAATTGTTTAAATAATGTGTAAGTATCTAATATTTTGTCTATTGAGCAATCTCACTGGACGAGAAGGTCTAATCATGCCTAAAATACCTCTTTTAAGTTATTGAAAATTCCAAAAGGAAGCGTGTACCATGGATGTGATAAGCCCATTAGACAATAGTGTTATTGGCAAAGTTAAACTTGCTGATAAAGATGAAATTCAAACTCAGATCGCTCAAGCAAAAAAAGCACAAAAATCATGGGGACTTTTGACCCATAAGTCGCGAGCAGAAATTCTTTTTAAATTTAGAGAAATTCTTCTAAGAGATATAGATTCTATTGCAGAGGTTATTACTAAAGAAAATGGTAAAACTATTGCTGAGTCAAAAGCCGGTATTATGAAAGGTATCGAGGTTTTAGAGTTTGCAACCTCGCTGCAAAACTCTGATATTGGTGGCAAAATGGAAGTTAGCTCTAATGTTTACTGTGAGTACCAAAGAATGCCTTTAGGAGTTGTTGCTTCAATTACTCCTTTTAATTTTCCAGCAATGGTTCCAATGTGGACTATACCGATCGCTATTGCTGTCGGGAATGCATATGTTTGGAAGCCTTCTGAGAAAACGCCATTAACAGCGGAGCTTATTTTAAAAGCTTTTAAAGAAGCAGGTCTACCTGATGGGATTTTAACTGTGCTTCAAGGTGGCGCTGATGTTGTTAATGAAATTATTGATCATGAAGATATAAAAGCAGTCGCTTTTGTTGGATCAACAAAAATAGCGCAGACTGTTTATCAAAGAGCAACTCAAAACAATAAACGTTGTCTGGCACTTGGTGGCGCTAAAAATCATATTATTTTAATGCCGGATGCTGACCTTGATGTTACCGGTGTTGGAATTTCAGACTCTTTTACTGGATGCGCGGGACAAAGATGTATGGCCGCTTCTGTTTTATTAGCGGTTGGCGATGTAGATAAGCATATAGAAAAAATTGTTCAACGATCAGACTCTCAAATACTTGGTGAAACCATGGGAGCAATTATTACTAAGGAGCAGGTAGACTTTCTAAATACTGCAATTGATAACGCGCTAAAAGATGGTGCGACTTTATTGTATGATGGCCGTAAAAAGCAAGCTCCTAATGCTACTGGCAATTGGATGGGACCTGTTATTTTAGATAATGTGAAAGCAGGATCAGAAGCTGCAACTAAAGAATTATTTGGTCCTGTATTAAGTATTATAAGATGCAAAAATATTGATGAGGCGATTGAAATCCAAAACTCTAGTCCTTATGGAAATGCTGCGAGTATTTTTACTAGCTCAGGACCTATGTCTTTATATGCATCACAAAGATGCGAGGCTGGAATGTTTGGTATAAATATTGGTGTACCTGTTCCAAGAGAGCCTTTTAGCTTTGCAGGAATAAAGACATCTAAATTTGGCCATGGCGATATTACTGGTGAACATTGCTTAGACTTTTGGACAGATATGAAAAAAATAACAACAAAGTGGAACTTACAAAAAGACCATAACTGGATGAGTTAGGAAAAATTATGAGTAACGAAAGAACATCACATGTGGTTTTGACATCACATTCAAATCAACTTTTTAAAGATATACCTCAGGTAAAGTGGGGCGAAAAAGATCCAGAAAAAAGAGGCCCTGTCATTGCTACGGTTTCAGAAAAAGAAAATCGAAATGCAATAGGAAGTCATTCAGGGTCTTACACAGTTTATAGAGCTTTATCTATTGCTTCGGGACATTTTCCCAAAGCACATAGACCTGAGCTTACAAACACGGAAGGAACGGCTTCTATTAAACCTCATGATGCTTGGTTTGATGAGAGTAAAATTGTGACTATCGATCCATGGGGCGCAGATGTAAATATTCATTTTAAAAAATTTTTAGATGAAGGTTATAACGTTAAGCCTACTATAGCTGTTACTCAAGCTCATCTTCATATACCAGAGATCGCACAAGCAGTTGATGCTGGAAGAATTAAGGTTGATGGTAAAATAGTAAAAGAAAATAAAGAAATTAAATGTACAAAAATTGCATTAGAGCCTGTTTGGTATTTACCTGGTATGGCGAAAAGATTAAATATTGATGAAGGAGAACTTCGTAAGATCTTATTTCAAGAAACAGGAGGAATGTTTCCTGAACTTGTCACAAGACCTGATTTAAAACTACTTTTACCTCCTATTGGTTCTACTACTGCCTATGTTTTTGGAGATATTGACAAGCTTCAAGATCCGGAAACTGAACTAACTTGTAGGGTTCATGATGAATGTAATGGTTCAGATGTTTTTGGTTCAGACATTTGTACTTGTAGGCCCTATTTAACTTGGGGAATTGAAGATGCAGCAAGAACAGCTCAACGAGGCGGCGTCGGTTTAATTGTTTATTTTAGAAAAGAAGGAAGAGCGCTTGGTGAGGTGACTAAGTTTTTAGTTTATAATGCGAGAAAAAGACAAGAAGGTGGAGATTCTGCTGCAACTTATTTTCACCGAACTGAATGCGTTGCTGGTGTACAAGATGCAAGATTTCAAGAGTTCATGCCAGATGTTTTAAACTATTTAGGTGTTAAAAAAATTCATAATCTTCACTCAATGAGTAATATGAAATATGATGCCATTGTTAATTCAGGTATTGAAGTTGTTAACCGTTTATCCATACCTTCAGAGCTTATACCTGAGGATGCTCAAGTAGAAATTGAGGCAAAAAAAGCTGCAGGCTACTTCACTCCGGATGATGTTAAGGATGGTGAAGAGCTAAATAAAGTTCAAGGAAGAAAACTAGATGAGTAAATTTGATATTGATTATATCTTATCAGCAAATGCTGTTCGTGAAACTACTAAGAAAATTTATGATCAGGCCTTGGCCGGAAAGACTAATTTTGAAGTTGATTTATCTAAGACCGATGATGTTTGTAGTTACGTTTTAACAGTAATAAAAGAAAATTATCCTGATTTAAAAATTCCTTTTCATTCAAGATGGGGACATTTTAGAGCTGGCAGTGTTGATCGAACTAAGGACTTAGATAAGAAATTAGAAGGACTTGATAAATTAGAAGTCGCTCGTATAAAACTCGATTTAGTAATTACATCAGTGCTATTAGACGCAGGTGCGGGAGATAAATGGTCCTATTTTGAAGAATCAACAAGTAAAAACTTTTCTCGTTCAGAGGGGCTTGGGATTGCAAGCTTTTACAGTTTTTTAAATGGTGATTTTTCCAGTGATAAAAAACTACTTGCAGATGCGAAAGGCCTTCAGGATTATAGTGAAAAAACTTTAAGTCATAGCTTTCAAGTGTCTGAAAAGAATTTTTTAGAAGGCCTTGAAGGGAGAGCTCATCTCATTAAAAAACTAGGGAAGGTCGTTGAGCATTCTCAATATTTCCCATTAAAAAGACCTGGCAGTATTATTGATTATCTTTTAGAAAAAGAATCAAAAAAAATATCTGCTCCTGATATCTTGAACGCTGTTCTTTATGGCCTAGGCCCTATTTGGCCATCTCGTCTAAGGGAAGAAGAAACTGATCTTGGAGATGTTTGGTATTATGCTCCTTTTGGAGAGTATGGCCCCAACTCTTTGGTCTGTATCCATAAGTTAAGTCAATGGATGACCTACTCATTAATTGAGCCAATTATCGAAGCAGGAATAGAAGTTACAGATGTAGATAAACTTACAGGCCTTGCTGAGTATCGTAATGGAGGACTATTGCTAGATATGGAGCTTATTAAATTAAGAGACCCACAAAATCTCACTATCGTGCATGAGCCTTCGTCTGAATTAATTATTGAATGGCGTGCGCTTACTGTGCAGCTTTTAGATATATTAGGTGAAAAAATTCAATCATCCCTAGGTTTAAGCTCGGCAGAATTTCCCTTAGCTAAAGTACTGGAAGGTGGAACATGGTGGGCCGGAAGAAAAATAGCACAAGAGAGAAGAGGAAATTT
>CATLVU010000104.1 GCA_950061135.1 uncultured Oligoflexia bacterium | reverse complement strand
CCTTTATTTGTTCAGCAAGGAACTCCTATTTTTGAAATTTTATTTCGAATGCTCAATAAATGTAAAAATACTACAGATGCAATTAAGTTTTTAAGAAAGTCTATTTCACTTACGGGTTGGAAAGTTATTCTTAGCGACAATGGTGATAATATTGCTGAAGTAGACCTCTACGGTGAAGAGATCTTGGTTCAAACATATAATATAAATGATCACCAACAATTAATTTTCTCTGGAACCCCTTTAAAGTCATCATTGGGAGTATTATCAGGGCATAGAGAAAAAATTAAATCCAACCACCAAATCATAAAACAGAAACTAAAAAATTTTGACTTTAATCACAAAAATACTAAAAACAATTTTTTAAAAAAAATATCAAACTCTAAGCTCTCAAGTTCTGAAGTTTCACTACAATCATCAAAGCTATTTTTTTTATCCTCTCAAAATAATCAATATGCATATTATGAAAATTTTTTAAAAACCAAGGAATATAAAACATTAGCTTTAGAACATTCTATAGATCCAAAGCTTATACTTATCCAAGAGGCATTTGATAAGAATAATACGACAGAGCTTTATCACCTACTTCAGATAAGAATTTTTAATAGTACAAAAAATCAAGAGACAAAAAAATTTCAATTCTTTTTTCTCTTAGTTCAATATATCCACGAATTTGATGATAGAGACCTTATCAGCATCTATGAAGAAATGAATCTTCTAGACTTAAGTTTTTCTCTATATCTTGAAGAACAAAGATTAGCTTTTTTATCGCGGTTAGAATTAATTTTGGGGCTTCCTGCAAGTGCGCAAAATTATGAATTTTCTTTTAATGATATCAAAAGCAAGCTAAAAGCTGATTTAAATTTCGGGGCCTTAAAAGTTAAACAAATGAAAAGGTTTATTAAAATCAGATTTGATATTCCACAAGTTTATATCCCTTAGTCAAATTTAAAACCTAAAGAAAATGAAATATTTGCACCTTGAATTACAGGCTCTAAAGTTTCTGCAAAAACAGATGTATCTTCAATATTGAGATTCAAAACTTTGATATAGCTATAATTCGCATCCAAAGCAAAAGTCATATTAAAAAGTAATTCTTGTAAGTACTCTATACCAACCTTTCCACCAGCACCTTGTCCATTGACTTCAACTAAATCAGAATACTTATACATCACATATGGAGCTAATCCGATAGAAGCATAGTAACTAAGTTGTGATGAGAAACTGTGAAATATGCTTCTGACAAAAGCAAAGTCCAATAATGCAATACTAAGCGTTTCATCATCATTCACAGTTTGATAATAATCTAGACTAAATCGTGAAGTCTTTTTTTCTTGATGATCAATAAAGTAAGTAGTTAGACCCGTATGTGTAAAACTTGCAGAATACTCGTCCTCTCCTAGTTTATCATCCCCTCCATAACTTACGGTAGATGACAATACTCCAGCTCTTAATGAAATTACCTTTTCAACTCTTTTTCTATTTTTTAAATTGGCAAGTCGTTTATTTAAAGCTTCTATTTCTTCAAGTTGTTTTTCTGTATATAAGTCTTCTACTTTTATATAAGCAACTTTTTGATTGACAATAATTGGAAGCACCTGCCTATAGTTTTTCTTTTTTGAACCTACACGAACTTTTTTTCCTTTAGAAATATAACCGATACTAGAGCTCATTTTTGCATCAGAATAGATAATCGCTTTATCTGACTTAACAGTGGCCCATTGCGCTGCTTGAACAAAATTTGAAAATAACAAAATGGCCAATAAAAATGTCAGTTTCATAGAAAAAAATAATTTAATCATATATATAGCTTAACTTATTTTCACTTTTTTTCACGTTATTTCGTATATTTAGCAGTCTCTTATAGCTAAACTACTGAAAACTCGTAAAAGCATGGCCATATAATAAAATCTGTTCAATTTTAAATAAATTATACCGATAGGTTCAAAAGGATGAATAAGGGTAAAGATATGAAACTAGTTCACATTTTAATAATTTGTCTTTTGAGTAGCTTCTTCGTTGGATGTAATGAAGAAATTGCAGATGAAATTAAAAATACATCAGATATTAGCGGTAAAAACGATATCGACTTTGAAAATAAATCAATTAGATTAGTTCATAAAATGAGAAATGAGCTTTCTTTTTATATGCACAAAGAAGGTACTATTGATCAAGCATGTGAACTATCGGCACCGGCCCTTGGTTTTAATGCTGAAGATTATAGGAAATCAGATAAAAACTATGCGATTGACTGTGTACTAGAAGCACAAGAATTAGACTTGTATTTTCAGGGTGTCGAATTTGAAGTTCAAGTTGATGACTTTTTATGTGAGTATGTAAGATATAAGCCTTTTAGATTTATGCAGTTTCAACCTGGAAGCACAGTAAGAACTGTTTACAACGTTTCATGTGACTCTGTTTGTGCGGACCAAAGGCCTGCTGATTGTGATAAAACTTACCTCACAGCTAATGGTGGAATTGATGATGGCGACCCTTTTGTATCTGGAGTAACATTCACTGATGCAGATGGAGATGCGGCCACAACATGTAATTATGATTATTCTGATACAACAGGATTTCCAAATTGTGATGAAGGCACAATCAATATCATAAATAGACAGCTAGTTGCTATAGGTGAAAAAGACATTCTTGATGACGATGGAAATCCCACCGGAGAAACTGAACCAGACTGCTCAACTGATGCTGATGTAGGGTTCAGAGAACAGGCCAGTAGTAGAAATAAATGTGGAGGTGATCACTTAAACTGCCTAGAAGGTCCCGCCTTGCAAGATTTAGATCCTGAGCTTTCAAGCTTAATTTTTGATAATATTGAGCTCAATGAATTAACAGAAGAGTTTTCATATGAGGCACCAATTAACAGAGAAGATGGAACAAATCGATATCTTGCAAACTACTCTAGAATTTGTTCGAGTACAACTTCAGACAAAAATGCTGATGGCGTATATGAGAATTTACTGTTTAAAGGATTTGAGGTTGAAGGATTTAGAAATACCGCAGGCTCACTAACAGAAACATATGACGATAACGGAGATGGCCTTACTGATAGAATATCTTTTGCTAGTAGTAGCTTTAGATCAGCCTATTCAACAAGTCCATATTATGCCTTTGAATGTCTCGATAAAGCCTATGATGTAAAGGCACAGATAAGACTATTTATTCGTGAGTGGGATAGAGAGTTTTCTGAAACAAACATTTACTTATCTAAAGTAAGTGATATTGATACAAGTAGCGGTGAACCTAAAATGGATAACAATGACTTTTATGACACGGATATGCCGTGGAACGATGCTGGAGACTGGGATGACTTTTACTCTACAAATAATGTCTTCACAAATGATAGATGTGAATTAGAAGTAACGGAACACGATCAATTTAACAATTTTATTAGAGGGAGCATCTAATTCTCCATAAAATCTTGCATCTTATAATTTTTTGCGATTAAGGCAAATACAACACCAAAAACGGCCATCAATATTGCAAAGAACATAAAAAAGTTTCCGCCTTCAAAAACATTAACTTTAGCAATGTAAGCAGTAATCATATTCCCAAAAAATACAGTCAAGAGCCACATAGACATGATAGTAGATTTCATTGAACGAGGAGCTTGAGTGTACGCAAATTCAAGTCCTGTTATGGATATCATAACTTCGGCCATCGTAATTACTAAAAAAGGAATCACTTGCCATAATACTGAAATCTGTACTCCACCATCCAAGATATATTGATAAATTGCCACAAAAACAAAGCTTGAAGCGGCAACAAACATACCAATCCCCATTCTTCTAAGAGGAGTCATTTTATACCTGAATACTTTTTCAATTCCTGGATAAATTACAAAAGTAAATAAAGGTATTAGGCCCATGACCATGATTGGATTTAAAGCTGGAATTTGAGATGGCAGAAGATTAAAAATTGATCCAAAAATATTTACTGAAAGATCCATCTCCTTGGCCTGCAGTACCCAACTTGATCCGTGCTGATCAAATAGCGCCCAAAAGATAGTAATTGCAATAAATATTTTACCAACATTCATGGCAGCTTTTACATCATTAACTGCCTGTTCAGGATGGCCTATAAGTGCTCCACCGTAAAAGCCTTGACCTTTACCCAGATTTTTTAAAGCAGAAAATAAAACCTTTGAAGTTGAGTGAGGATTAGGCCCTGTAGGAGGCACATGAACAAATTCTTTTCTTCCCATCCAGAATATAACGGTAGCAATAAGCATTAAAACTCCAGGAATCCCAAAAGCAACACTTGGCCCATAGGCGTTTAATGTCCAAGGAGTTAATAATGAACTAAAAAAAGATCCAAAATTAATCATCCAGTAAAATAAATCAAAAACTTTTTTCAATAAGTCTTTTTGGTCAGGTTTGAATTGATCTCCAACATGGGCAGAGACGCAAGGCTTTATTCCACCTGAACCCAATGCGATTAGTGCAAGACCAGTATAAAAGCCAGGTTTACTATGCTCAAAAACAGCAAGTAGTAAATGTCCTAAACAATACACTAAAGATAAACTTAGTATTGTTTTATATTTTCCAAGAAAACGGTCTGAGATATACGCACCTAAAAGCGGAAATAAATAACATGCACTAATAAAGAAATGATAATCAGCTGTCGCTGCTGTTTTTTCTATTAATAAATACTGAACTAAAAAAATTACGAGTATTGATCTCATTCCGTAATAGGAATACCTCTCACAGGCTTCATTCCACACTATATATTTTATTTGCGAAGGATATTTCTCGGTACTCATTTATTTTCCTTTTCAGGCTTAAAAGCACGTGGTCGTCTAAAACCACCTTCTTTTGGTGGTCTTTCAACTGCTACTTTTTCAGGTATCTCTCCTGATTTTCTTCTTATAGTTTTATTTTTAGAATTGCTATTAGATTTTTGCTGGTGCATAGAAACATCAACTTCAATATCACCATTAACAAAAGTTTGGCAGCTAAGTCTCTCTTTTGTGATATGAAAAACATTTCCTAAAATCTGTTTTTCTTCAAAAGTAAACTCACTAAGATTTTCATCTCCTGATTTTATAGCTACTACACATAGACCACAGCTTGCGCAACCACCGCATGTAGAAGTTATTTGATAGCCGTTAGAAATTAGTGATGTTCTAAGGTTTGCTCCATCTTCAATTTCAATATTTTTATCTTCAACTTTGATTATTGGCATTTATACAACTCTTTTAATTTGTTTCTCAAGTCCTTCTAATACTTTGCCTTTAAAAGCTCTTAGCATCAGACTAAGGTTTAAACTCACATCAACAGCTTCATCGTTAAAAGCAAGCTCTAGCTCAAAACCTTTACCTTTAGCTTTCACCGAATAGTCATCATAAGTTATTTCAGCTTTGACTTGAAATTTTGCAAGCATCTCAGGGGTGATAGCTTCCTTTGCTTTAGAAAAAGCATCTTCTTTATTAGTTGTATTTGAATAAGGTATTGATAAATCCATTTTGTATCCTATTTAGTTCCAGTTGATCCAAAACCACCAACGCCTCTTTTAGTATCACTTAGCTCTTGGACAACTTCAAATTTAGCTTGAGTAATAGGTGCCAACACGATTTGAGCAACTCTCATTCCGTGTTCGATCACTTCATCTTTATCTCCAAAATTCCCTAAAATAATCTTAACTTCACCTCTATAATCAGCATCAATTGTACCAGGAGAGTTTACGACTAATAAGTTTGTCTTCAAAGATAACCCTGAGCGAGGACGCACTTGCACTTCAAATCCGGCTTCAATTTCAAAAGAAAGTCCAGTTGGTACTAAAACTCTTTGTCCAGGTTTAATAACTAACTCTCCACTTGGAAGGTTGGCACGGATATCAGCACCAGCTGCCAGCTCTGTTTCATAAGCTGGCAGTTGTAAACGCTGATCAAAGTTTTCTAATTTTTTTATCTTGATCGAGCTCATAAAGTTTTAGCCTTTTTTTGCAAGAGGCTTAACTGCTTTAGCAGATAGTTTTACTTTTCCAAATCTATCAACATCTAAAACTTTAACATCAATCATGTCCCCTTCAGAAACATATTCATTAACATCGTTAACTCTCTCTTCTGCCATCTCTGACACATGAACAAGGCCTGAAACTCCATCAGCAATATCAACAAATGCACCATACTCTTTAATTGTTACAACTTTAGCATTGTAAACAGTATCAATTTTTGGCCCATTAATTTGAAGATCAATTAGATTAACAACAGTATCAAGGTTTTCTTTATTCGTTCCTAGAACTTTAACAAGTCCTTCTTCAGTAATTTCAATACTAACCTCATAATTCTCTTGAATAGCTTTAATATTTTTTCCACCAGGTCCAATCAGCGCTCCAATTTTATCTGGCTTGATATTACAAGTTTGAATTGTCGGAACACCATCTTTAAAGCTTTCTCTTGGAGTCTCAATAGTCTTCGCCATTTCACCTAAGATATGAAGTCTTCCCTCTTTAGCTTGCGCCATTGCTTTTGTGAAAATCTCATTTGTAATACCAGTAATTTTGATATCCATTTGAATTGCAGTTATACCATCTTTAGTTCCAGCAACTTTAAAATCCATATCTCCTAAGTGATCTTCATCACCCAAAATATCTGTTAGGATTGTAAATTTATCTTGATCTTTAATTAGCCCCATCGCAACACCAGCAACAGGCTTTTGTAAAGGAATACCTGCATCCATTAAAGCCATTGAACCAGAACAAACAGATCCCATTGAAGATGAACCGTTTGACTCTGTAACCTCACAAGTCACACGAACAGTGTATGGAAAATCTTTAGGCATCATTTTCTTTAATGCTCTTTCAGCTAAGTTACCATGGCCTACTTCTCTTCTTCCTACGCCTCTATATCCTCTAGCTTCACCTACTGAGTATGGTGCAAATGTGTAATGAAGATAAAAATTATCATAGCTTAAACCATGAATATTATCTTTCATTTGCTCACCTTCTTTTCCACCAATAGTAGCAGTTGCAAGCACTTGAGTTTCACCTCTTGTAAATAATGAAGAACCATGTGGTGTTTTTAGTACAGAAGTTTCAGTTTCAATTTCACGAACCTCAGTCACACCTCTTCCTGCAATTCTTTTGCCTTCATTCAAAATATCATTTCTCATCATTTTATATAAAAGCTCATCAATAGCTTTGTATGCTTCTTTACCAGCATCTTTAGCATCTGCAACATTATAATCAGCAGGATTTTCAGCGATGGCAGCTTTCATTTTCTTAGTTAAAGCTGAAACTGCTCTTTGTCTTTCTAGTTTGTCATTAATTTTTAAGCACTCTCTTGCATCATCAGCATACACCTCAGCTTTTTGCATAAGTGTTGTGTTCGCAGCAGCAGAAACCCACTCTCTTTTAGTTTTCCCTACTTCCTTCGCCCACTCTTTAAGTGTAGAACAAAATTCTTTGATATTTTCATGGCCAAACTGAAGCGCTTCCATCATATCTTCTTCAGAAACTTCATTTGCCTCACCTTCAACCATCATCAATGCTTCTTCAGATGCTGCAATAACAAGCTCCAAGTCTGACTTTTCCCAATCTGCTTTAACTGGGTTTAATGTAAGCTTGCCGTCAATCTTTCCAACCTTACAAAATCCTATCGGCCCTTGGAATGGAATATCTGAAATTTCAAGAGCAGCTGCAGTACCAAGACCAGCAAGTACCTCTGGATCAACAGCAGGATCAAAAGACATTACTTGTGCCATAACAATTGTTTCAGTCATATATCCTTCAGGAAATAAAGGTCTAAGTGGTCTATCAATCATTCTCATTAATAAGATTTCATCATTTGAAGGTCTCCCCTCTCTTTTCATGAATCCACCTAAAAATTTTCCAGCTGCTGTAAATTTTTCTTTGTAATCAACCATTAACGGAAAAAAATCTTGTCCATCATTTACTTCATGGGCAGAACATACAGTAACTAAAACTTGAGATTTTCCTGAAGTAACTAAAACAGCTCCGTCAGCTTGTTTTGCTAGTCTTCCAGTTTCTAAAGTAACCATTTGGTTACCATACTTAAAAGTAACTTCTTTTTTGTTGTTAAGCATTTTGACTCCTTATTTTGTCATTTAACAGTTTGATGCTTAACACTTGCCTGTTTAAAAGATAAAAAGAACCTAAAGCTATTGCTTCAAATTCCACCTATCCTTTAAAACGAACAAAGTATTAAGCATATTGAGTTTATATTATGTTGAATAATTCCAATTGAGAAACAAAAAAGGGAGCATTTCGCTCCCTTTTTATTTTTATTTTCTTAGTCCTAATTCTTTAATTACCGTTTGGTATCTGCCCTCATCTTGAGAACTGATATAGCGAAGAAGTCTTCTTCTTTTACCAATCATTTTCATTAGACCTCTTTTTGAATGATGATCTAGTTTGTGAGAAGCAAAGTGCTCAGTAAGGTATCCAATCTTAGCAGTCAAAAGTGCAACTTGAACTTCTGCCTTTCCTGAGTTTTTTTCTGATCCACCAAATTTAGTGATAATTTCTTGTGTTTGTTCTTTTGTAAGCATTTTTATCTCCTTTACCATCTAGGCCCAGAAAATACCGGTCCAAGATTCAATTTAAAGGAGCTTTTTACCTGATAAACTCAGACATGTAAACCTTTAATTTTTCAAGTAATCTCGCTTCGATTTGGCGAATCCTTTCACGACTAACCCCATATTCATCCGCAATACTTTGAAGCGATGGTGGAACTTCACTAAGTAGTCTCTTAGTGAAAATATCACGATCACGTTCTTTAAGGTCTTGAACAAAGTCTTTTAGATTTTCTTCTAGAATATGAAGGTCTTGCAAATGCTCTAATTCGTCAGCAATTTCAGGATTATCGGCACTTATACCATCAATTAGGCTAAAGTCTGATTCATCCTGTCCAGGAACTGGTGATTCTAAACTTTGCTCTGCGCCATAGCTACTTAGACGCAGATCCATCTCTTCTACTGACTTTTCAGAGACACCAAGGTTTTCTGATAATAACTTCACACTGGGTTCAATACCTTGAGCGGCCAGTTTCTCTTTTTCCTTCATCAAATTATAGAATAATTTTTTTTGATCGGCCGTCGTTCCAATCTTAATAAGTCTGAAATTATCTAAAATAAACTTTAAAATATAAGATTTTATCCACCAGCTAGCGTAGTATGAAAGTTTGGCCCCTTTTTCTGGGTTATACTTTGAAACAGCTTTCATAAGCCCAATATTGCCCTCTTGGATCAGGTCCATCACATTTTGATAAGCATTACGATATTCCATTGCAATCTTTACAACTAGTCGAAGGTTGGCCATCACTAGCTTTTTTGCATAAACAAGGTCACCCGTTTCTTGGAATTTATGTATCAATTGCTCCTCTTCTTCTCTAGAAAGCAGCTTATATCTACTTATTTGCTTTATATAAATTTTTAAAGGATCTAAGTACTCTTGCTCGTAAGGAGTAATCTCGGTATTGGCCTGAACCACAGGTAAAAGATTATTAATATCTTCTTCCCTCTCGTTTTGTTTTTTTTTCGAATCTTTAGTCATGTATTTAAAATGGTATCTACTTTTTAAAAGTCAAGATACTCTGTTGGTAGTTTTTTTCTAGTCTTTTATCACGGATATATTTTAATGCAAACAAACCATAATGGAACTTCACTGGAATTATTTCAAAATCTTCCGAATCAACTGTCGATTTAATTTTTTTCCCATTATAACTAATTAATTGTCTAGATAATTCTTTTTCGAGTAGATTTACTAAATCATCATTCCATAAAGGAACTTCAAAAAACTTTTTCTTATCTGAAAGCTGATGCGCTAAATATTGCTTGAACTTGCTCTCTA
>CATLVU010000103.1 GCA_950061135.1 uncultured Oligoflexia bacterium | reverse complement strand
GGAAGGAATCTTGCTTATCTTTTGCCTTGGAAATAAATTTTTCATAACCACCACCATCATTTGAAATGGCCTCAAGCATTTCTAATACTGCTTGATTAGCACCACCATGTAATGGACCCCATAATGCATCAACTCCTGCTGAAAGGGAAGCAAAAATATTGGCCTTAGATGACCCAACAACTCTAACCGTCGAAGCCGAACAATTTTGTTCGTGATCAGCATGTAAAATCAATAAAACATCTAATGCCTTTGCAACTTCTTCAAGCGGCTTTGTACCAGTCATCATATAAAGAAAGTTCGCCGTATAATTTAAACTTGCATCTGGCTCAATGAAGTCTTGATTACTTGTATGTCTGTACACAGCTGCTGCAATTGAACTTAATTGCCCCAAAAGCAAAGGGAAAACTTTTTTCTTTTCATCTGAGCTTAAATCTTCTTTTGTATACTCTGGATAATGACCTGAAAGAGCAACCATTGCTGAAGAAGTAATACCCATTGGATGTGCAGATGTAGGAAAAGACTTTATAAGTGCCTTAATTCCTTCTGGTAAATTGTAATGCTCCTTAATTGCAGACTCAAAAGTCTTCAATTCTGTATCAGAGGGAATATTTCCGTTTAATAATAAATAAGAAACAGCTAAAAAAGATGATTTTTCACATAAGTTCTCAATCGTATAACCACGATGCTTTAAAATTCCTTTTTCACCATCAATAAATGTAATATCACTTAAACAAGATCCTGTATTTCCAAATCCATTATCGAAAGTAATAAAACCGGTTTCGGCCCTTAGCTTTGAAATATCAAGCGCTCTCTCTCCTTCTGTACCTTCTAAGACTGGAAGCTCTATTTCCTTCTCATTAAGATTCAGCTTTACAGATTTTGTCACAAGACTCTCCTTTTAAAATATTCTTATATTTTTACTCATCGGCACTCACCTGTTTTTCTTGAGTATTTAACTTGGTTACATTTTGAACCTACTAGCCAGTTTCATAATGCCACCAGTGCTAACACTAAGCGTAGATTTGAGTATGAGTAATTTGTTAAATTACAGGTAGTTAACATAAGACAAGAATCTTTAAAAAGCAATTAGAACTGGCACTTTTATTGCTTAAAAAGCCATAGAAGGATTAGAGATATACCAGATATTATGGGCCAAACAATAAGCGGCCGATAATCTCTCCCCTGCAAGGACCATTAGGTCCTTGCATTTTTTACAACGCTATCAATCAATTCTTGCACATTTTCTGCTCAATGTTATAAGGCATGCTGGGGATATATATGTATATAATTACTATATTTTTGGGGCTTTTCATTAGTACTGCTTTAAGTGCAAGTACAGTTACGATTCCATTAGATGATAACAACCTTGATAGAAAACCTCCTGAAGACTTAGTTTACAAAAATAATAGAATAGATACTTATCAGGCCTTACAGCTTAAACGCAATGGGCATGACTTATCCAAACTCAACCCGTATGAGAGTAATCTTTGGCAAGATAAAAAACATAGCTTAAAACAAAGCACTATAACTGATAAATCTTTTAACTTTCTAAGCTATAAGGCATCACCAACTGAAATTTTCAGGGCCATTATTACAACTAAAGATTCCAAATCAAATTATACCGTAACAGCATCTCTAGATAATCATACAAATATTATAAGAGCGAACATATTGAGACTCCTAGGTTACGATGTCGCAACACCATTATTTTTTAAAAACTTAAAAATTAATTTTGACTCAGAAAAAGCACGGGATGAATTTATAGATAAAATGGGTGAGCAAACATTAACAAAACGTACGAAGTGGGTCAGTGAGAAACCCAGTAGTACAAGCCTAATTATTAAAGATGTTACACTAGAGCCTGCAAAACTTGATAATGTAAATCTCTATTTGCCTGTTATGACCCGTGCGAGACAAGAAAATAGAAGAATTTTTAGATCTGTTCTCGCTTTATACTTGATTACAGACTTTCCACAATCGATCAACGCAATTAATTGGAAAGTAGGCCGCGTTTTTAATCAAGTGCTAAGTATCAATCACCCATATGCATCTCATTTCATGGATGTATCAAAAGAAGATTTAAAATGGTTTGTTCAGCGTTTAAATCGTTTGAGTGAGCAAGAAATTCGTCTGGCCATTTCTAAAGCTGGATACCCTCAAGAAATTACAGAACTAGTATTTCAAAAGATCAAATCAAGAATTAATTCCCTAAGTAAACACTTGTCCTTAAAGCAGAAATTTTCAGTAAATAGAATGCTTAGTGGTAAAAATCTTAGAAAAGGTCAACTCCAATCGAACCTATATGAAGATCATGTTGTAGAGTTTTATAAAGAAGATGAAGAATCACCATATCGTTTCAGAGAGCTCTTTCGATTATTTAGAACACAACTTGTTTATAACTCGCTTAGTACTGTTTTAAATGAATCTATAGAAAAATTTGTCCCTGGACTTCGTGTTGATGATGCAACAAGAAATGTGCAAGAACAAATTCAAAGTTTTAGATCAGAAAATCCTTCAACTGATGGTGTACTTCCACTAGGTATTTTCAGCTATCCCACAGCTTATGTTACAGCAAATGCAAACAGAAATGTTGTCTTTGGACAACATCTAGGATCATTTGCTCCTATTCAATTAGTCGATAGCGTTTCAGCAGAAGCAAATCTTGGCCTTTTCAATCAGATCACAGGACTAGACGATCAAATACTTCCAAGCATAAACTTTAATGCCTCTATGGGAAGGTCATACTCACATGTAAGAGCAATGCCTGATTTATCCACAGCTACTTCACAAAAAGTAAAAAAACTTCTCATCCCTAAATTACTAAAAAGCCTAGGGCATGTAATTAACGATGAATTCAAATGTACCTTAGAAGAAAACATTGTTGTCGAAGAAGAAGAGTTCAATGGACAAATAATTACTTATATCAAATATGATAAGAATAACAGTGGTGCAAAGGCCGAAGCGATTGCAAAAAGAGAAGAGTTAATTTCTTCTGGTGTTGATGAGGGTACTATCTTACTTAAGCCTGTAGATAAAACGGAAGAATGTGAAACTCAAATAGAGGACCTTAAACAAACAAATATGGATAAGTTCCTTAAAGAATTCGCACTTAATGAAACCTTTATTATCACAGATACGATAATGCTCTCAGCTAGAGCTCAAGCAAATATTCCTCTACCGAGCCCCACTTCTACTCCTTTAAGTTCTAATTTATCATCAGACTACGTCAAAGGTATTTTGCAAAGTATTCTTATTCGAAAAAAAGCTGAAGGCTTTGAAGTTAATATTCAAAGACAAGATAATATTAATAAGTCGTTAGGTATGGGCATTCAGTATTTCATTGAAGTTTTAAATGGTTCAAAAACATTTCTAACAGGAAATAAAGACTCGGAAGTTTATTTTATCAAAACAGAAGGTTTGGATAAAACAGAAAAAGAAATAGCATTAAAAACTCTAAGAGAACTTTTCATATCAGGGTCTCAATTTAACCTAGAAAGTAATTACAAGCCGATACTCGTAGATCAAGAAGTTCATGCCTCTTTAAATCAGTTTAAGTTTTTATGGCTCAGAACAGACATCGTAAACTTAGACAATTATGTTGAAATAATATTGCCTCAACAGGACAATGAAACATTTTCTGCTAAAGAGCGAACTAAAAACTTATTCTCCACAGCACAAATGAAAAGAGACGGAAAAAGTCTTTATACACTTATAAACACTACCCTATCTAGAATTTCCCGTTTTATAAATTTAGGATCTAACTCTGCCGACTATGGGCAAACGATAAAAGGATCAAGTACCGCCCGTTACTATATATCAGAAGCAGATATCACAGCAGGAATAAAAAATATTATCACCACTAAAATTGATTTTGTATGGAAAGGCTGGAGTACTAGCTTTGCTCAACTCGACAATATTTTCAATCAAGTTGAAGCAATGTTTCCAACCGATCAAGAAAATTATCTTATCAACAGAGAATCATTTCGTAGTAATGGTTTAATCAAAGGGTACGAGGTCCGAACGACTATCATTGTTTATCCAAAAGCTGTTCAAAAATTTCTAGACATGATTCTTAACACATCAACCCCAGAGGCGATATTGGTTTTAAAAAACCTATATGGTATTAAAAAATTAAAAAGGCATTGCCTAGGTAATCCTCCAGGCCCAATAAGGTTACAACGACCTGGAAACCCTGATTGTGTCCCTAGAGTTATCAAAAATTTAATTGCACTAAAAAATAAAAAACTGCCTCAAAACTCAGTTGAAAAAGTTAAATTGTATAATTTCATCATCGCTTCACTATTTGAACATTTCCAAAAAGATAAAGTTATAAAATTATTAGGAAGTGAAAATCTCTTTTCTAGCACGAGGCTAACCGGTTTTCAGGAAAACTCTGAGTTTGGATATATTGATTATATTTCTAATTCATATGGCCTATACGATGAAGAACTAAAGACAGGAGTATTCGACTATATCAGCTCCTTACTTGGAATAGCTCCTTATGAATTAAGAGCTCTAAACTACACGCCGGGGTTTTAATGAAAATAAGCTTAATCGTACTCTTATTTCTTATTTTCAATATGAATGTCTTCTCAAAGACTGCTCATGTGTTCTATAAGAACTCGAATGAAAAACAACAAATTCTTAATGGCCTAAAATCAATTCCATTTACGATTAAGATTAAAGACTTCTATAGTCCTTCAGAAAAGTTACTATTACCTAAAAATATACAATCTAATATATTAACTGTTTCCTATGAAGAGCAAGATAGCAAAAGAATAAAAGGTATCTTAAGTAACTATAAGACTGAGTTTATTCCGACCTTAGAGCTTCAAAGTAACTATAGTAAACTTCAATGGCATCTAGATAATCCCGGCGGGAATATAGAAACAAGAACTTCTGATATTGATACGATTACTATCGCCACTAGTTCAGAAGCTGATCTACACTTAGATCAAATACCAAAAGAAACAAATAAAGTAATTAAAATCGCAGTTATTGATAGCGGGATTGATACAAAACATTTTGACTTAAAAAACCAAATTTTAACCAACGAAAATGAATGCAAACTTTTAGAAGAATATCAAACATGCTTAGAATCGAGCGACTCAAGCGAAGATAAACTATGTCATGAGAAATTTGCCTCGCAAGATAGTAATAATAATGGTTACCCTTTAGACTGCCATGGCTGGAATTTAACAGACGACTCTTATCCTGGAGTTAAAATAGATGGAAGTCCAAATCTCAATGATATTGTTGGACACGGAACACACGTAGCCGGATTAATTGCCGCAGAAAACAACAATCAAGGAACTAATGGTGTTATACAAAATGCCAAAATCATTCCGATACAAATCGCCCAAAGCGGCTCTTCTTCTGATGGGATTGATATTATAGCGAAGGGTATTCTTTACGCCATTAAAAATGATGTTGATATTATTAATTTATCTTTGGGATGGAAGTTTCAAAATGACTCAACAGTTGTCAGAGAAATGATAAAAGCAGCACAAGAAAGAGATATTTTAGTAGTAGTAGCAGCAGGAAATAACTCTCATAGTGATTTATCATATCCGTGTGCTTATGATGATGTTATTTGTGTAGGAGCTTTTGATAAAACAGGAAGCCTTGCTTCCTATTCAAATAGAGGAACACAAGTTGATATTATTGCACCAGGAACAGATCTTTTAAGTACCTGGCCCAGTACGATTAGATCAAGACTATTTAATCAAGATAATCGTTTTGATTATCTAAGTGGAACATCTCAGGCCACTCCGCTTGTCTCTGGGGCGCTTGCAAAACTATTAAACCACGGTCATACACCTAATCAAGCTAAAATCGCATTGTTAAAAGGAGCAGAAAAAAAACTATCTAACCATGGATATCGCCAAGGAAATATTAATCTTTCTAATAGCTTTAAAGTTAGAGACTTTTCATTCATATATCCGCTTAATAAAGCTCCTTACTTAGTACAATGGACAAAAGAGAATCCCAAAAAAATAAGATTAAAACTTAAAAACTATGGGAACCAAACCAAGAATGTAAAATTCACTCTAAAGCCTTTAAATCCAGACATAAAGATTCTTAATGATACTTTTAATATCAGCTCATTAAAAAGCAATGAAGTATTTACAAAGGATATATTTTTTGAATCCTCTTATATTAGAGATAGTGAAATTCAATTTCAACTCAATATTATTAGCGAGAGTTTTAAGAAAGAGTATACAATAACTGCTCATAGTATTCGTTTATTAACTCCCTCTGTGATTCCTGAGGACTTTGAAAAAACATCAATTGCAGGAAACATTCCTCAGGGTGTAAAACTAAAAGAGTTCGACAATCTCGTGCAAGATAATAAAGTCGATTTTTTGGCCGTCAGAAATAAGGGAGCAAAATCCTATCTAAGTATCTTTCAAAAGACAGACGAAAGCTATATCGTCTCTAAGGAGATTTCTTTAAGAGAGAACTTCCCTGTTTTTTTAAATCAAACAAAAGTAGATTTAGATTTAGATGGTAAAAAAGATTATGTTATCACTTATGTCTATGTAGAAAAAGAAAGTCGTAATAAGATCACAAAGTTTTTAATATTTGATGATCAATTAAAACCTAAAAGATATTTGATTTCACCAAACAATACTTTTGCCAATGATAAAACTTTTATTCCAGGAATTTACAAATGGCTTCCATTTGAAGATAGACTGGTTCCAACATGGATTGGTTTTGGTGAAAATGCACAAGACCTAAATACTTCACCTTGGACTAATTATGGAACACAAAAAAGCAATTACATATATTACCTAACAGCCAAAGGTTTAAAACATAAAACTTTACCTTCTAATGATGAATTACCATTACATTTTTTATTCCAATCTCCTAACAGCATTCAAAATCATTCAGCATTTTTTATAACCTCTCTAGGTAATGGTTTTGTTAAAAGGTATTTTTTATACAAATATTCTGATCAGATTGAAAAGATTACCGAAATAAAATTTGATGAAAATTATTTTGATTTTTTTACTCCTCGTCCTCTTCCCTTAAATTATCAAAGTGACAACGGTGTATTTCAAATGGAATCTTTATTTGGAAATATGTACTCAATGGTACTTTCGTATGATGGGGCCATTCAAAAAGATTTAAGTTTAATTAAAAATATTACTCCTAATGAGTCCATTAAATACCTAGGCCATGTTAGTGATGACTATTTTCTTTATCAAACTAACCACAAACTAACTCTATATAATCGTAATACTCAAGAGTCTGTCACAAGAGAATCAAAAGTAGATACAAGAAGAAGACGGCTCCAAACCCTTTATTACACACCTGGTTATTTCTTACCAGCCTCGGAAAGCCCAGGCTTTACAAGTGAAGTGTTTGAGGCACACCAGGAAAATGAGTTTATCAGCAACACTAAATTTAGGATTTTTCCTGATCAAGGCTGCTCTGAAATCGGCCTCGTTCAAACGGCCCAAAAGGAAAAGATTTATTACATCTGTGTTGATGGACAAAAAATTCTCTCCCTTACTATCTAAGATCAATTACAGAATTAGTCATTTCTTCTCTCGCAACTTGAGTTTAACTCACCTCGTTTATATTTATTACATGATTACCATCTAAAAGTAGCATTTTGCAGGTGCAAAGTGATTCCAAGTGACAGTTTGACACTGAAAAAGTCCATAAATTGAGTAAGGTTTTGTTGGCATTTTATACCTTACAAAAGACAACCACTATATTAAAAATATACCTGTACCTAACAAACGACTCGAGGATGAGCAAAAAGGAGAAATATGATGAAATCAAATTTATTAAAATCTTTAGCGGCAGTTTTACTACTTACAGGCCTCGTTGCATGTGGCGGCGGTGGAGGCGGTAGCGATTACGAACCTGATTACCATTACAATTGTTATGCTGTCTATGATGAATATGGTTACTATATGTATGATGAGTGTTACTGGGAATATTATAATGTTGCAGGAGAGGTTGAATCTAGAGAGTTAGATATCACTTCTGATGCTGCTGACATTGAAGCAGTAAAGCTTGAAAGAATGGCAGTACACTATGCTGATAAGTTTGAGTTATCTAGTGAGCAAGCACTAAAAGTAGCTAAAAATGTAAGAGACTACAGTGTTTTAGAAGATAGAACTTCTGAAGATATTGCAGACTTTGCTCAAAAACTATATGGTGTTAACCCTGATGCAATCGTATCTGCAGTAGGTAAAGCGCAAGTTGGACAAAATGCTGAACTAGACGCACTAGTTAGCGAAGCTGCTTCAAACTTTGCAACTTCTGAAGAAAATACAAGAGCATTAATTAAAGAACTTCACGGTAATGCTTTAGAAGCAAACGGAATTGAATTATAATTAACAATTAGAAATTATAATCCATGAGGCCCTACTTTACGTAGGGCCTTTTTTATTTAAAAATAACCTAATGAAATTTTCAAATAAACTTATTCAAGCCACTATTCAAAAAAGATATAAAAGATTCTTAGCCGACGTTACGATTAGCGACTCAGGTGAACAACTTACCGCTCATGTACCAAATACAGGTGCTATGACTAATTGTTGGGCCCCTGATTGGCCCGCACTTTTATCTAAGTCTGATAATCCAAAAAGAAAACTTCCATACACTTTAGAGATGACCCATAATGGGAAAAGTTATATTGGGGTTAATACTTCACTTACAAATAAAATAGCAAAAGAAGCAATTGAAACAGGAATCATTACTGAACTTAACGATTATGGTGAAATTAAAGCTGAACAAAAGTACGGAGACTCAAGGTTAGACTTCAAATTATCAGGACATAAAAAATTTGCTGACACTTTCGTAGAAGTAAAAAATGTAACACTAAATGATTACTCAACTGCAATTTTTCCAGATGCCGTAACAACGAGAGGACAAAAACACTTGCAAGAGCTCATTAAAATAAAAAATGAAGGATATAGGGCGGTAATGCTTTATATAATTGCTAGAGAAGATATTAATAAATTTTCACCTGCTAAAAATATTGATCCTGAATACTCGCGGTTGTTACAAAAAGCATTTGCGAATGGTGTCGAGATTCTTGCTTATCAGTGCAAATTAAATCAAAATGAAATAAAGGTATACAAGAGGATCGAGATTTGTCTTTAACTGAATTTGTCAAAAGTAACTTTTCGACTAATGCTAATGAGCATTTAATTTTTTATGGAGGAAGCTTTAATCCTTGGCATGATGGACATACGCAATGTGTTTCATTTGCTTCACAGTTTTTTCCTGTAATCGTTATTCCTGACAATAATCCTTTTAAAAATCAAGGGCCTCTTGAGTATCGAGAAACATCTATTAAAGACATTGAAAATAAGCTTGTTAAAGCTAATATTAAAAACTTTTCGATTTATACTGATTTTTTAAACTCAAATAAATGGCCGCCCTGGCCGCCCTGACCGAGGCGCCGACGGCCGAGAGCCGCTACGTGGCCGAGCCCCACGTCTACTTCAGCGGCGCCGGTGGTCTGGTGTCGACCGCGCGCGACTACTTCCGGTTCCACCAGATGATGCTGAACGGCGGCGAGCTCGAGGGAATCCGCATCGTCAGCCGGAAGACGGTCGAGCTGATGACGACGAACCACACCGGCGACAAGGGGATCTGGCTCGCCGGGCCGGGATACGGCTTCGGCCTCGGCTACGCCATCGTGACCGACCTCGGGCCGTCCGGGACGCCGCGGTCCGAGGGCTCTTTCTACTGGAGCGGCGCGTTCGGCACGATCTTCTGGGTCGACCCGAGCGAAGAGATCATCGGCATCCTGATGCAGCAGCTCCGGCCCTACGTGCACCTCAACGTTCGGCCAGACATGGCGACGATGACCTATCAGGCGGTCATTGATTAGCCGGGGCTTCGCCCCGGACCCCACACCGGCCCTAGTGGGGCCCCTTCGCCCC
>CATLVU010000102.1 GCA_950061135.1 uncultured Oligoflexia bacterium | reverse complement strand
AATTTACTCAAATGGGTGTTTTCTGGGCAATTGTTGTTGGTTCAATTGTTGGCGCTCTAATGAGTATCATTACTGAGTACTACACTGCTATGGGTAGAAAGCCGGTAACTTCAATTGTTCAACAATCTGATACTGGACACGCTACAAATATTATTGGTGGTCTTTCTGTTGGTATGGAGTCTACAGTTCTTCCAATCATCGTTCTTGCCGCTGGTATCTTCCTTTCTCACCATTTTGCAGGACTTTATGGTGTAGCAATTGCAGCCTCTGGTATGATGGCAACTACAGCTATGCAACTTGCTATCGACGCTTTCGGCCCAATTGCTGACAACGCTGGTGGTATCGCAGAAATGAGTGGTCTACCTGAAGAGGTTAGAGGTAGAACAGATATTCTAGATGCTGTTGGAAACACTACTGCCGCTACTGGTAAGGGTTTTGCAATTGCTTCTGCTGCTCTTACAGCTCTTGCTCTTTTTGCAGCATTTGTTGGAATGAGTGGTATTTCTTCAATTGATATTTATAAAGCGGACGTACTTGCTGGTCTATTTGTTGGCGGTATGATCCCATTTATCTTCTCTTCTCTTGCTATCGCAGCAGTTGGTCGTGCGGCCATGGAAATGGTTAAAGAAGTAAGAAGACAATTTAAAGAACTTCCAGGAATTATGGAAGGAACTACTAAGCCAGAATATGAGAAGTGTGTTGCTATCTCTACTCAAGCTTCTATCCGTGAAATGGTTCTTCCAGGTGCAATTGCGATTATTACTCCGGTAATCGTTGGATTTGCTTTTGGACCAGAGGTTCTTGGTGGAACTCTAGCTGGTATCACTGTTTCCGGTGTTCTTATGGGTATGTTCCAAAATAATGCTGGTGGTGCATGGGATAATGCAAAGAAGTCTTTTGAAGCTGGTGTTGAGATTAATGGCAAGATGGAATATAAAGGTTCTGATGCTCATAAAGCGTCTGTAACTGGAGATACTGTAGGTGATCCGTTCAAGGATACTTCAGGGCCATCAATGAATATCCTTATTAAGTTAATGAGTATTGTTTCATTGATTATTGCACCTCATATTACTTTAAAATCTCATACTCACTCAGAGATGGATCTTAAAACTCCAAAGAAAGTAGAAAAAGTAGTTAGCGTAACAAAATAACAAAAATTAAAATATTTTCTTGTCTATAGGCCCTCATTTTGAGGGCTTTTTTTTTGAAACAATTGTTTGAAAAAATCTATTTTTATGCTATATTCAAACATCTGTTTCAATCACATGTTTGGAGTTTTAATGAAATATCAGCTACTTATGTTAATTACCTCATTTTTAATCACTACTCAATCTTATGCAGGTAAATATCAATTACTTGAAAATAGCTACAAAGAATTAATGAAAAGCAATGTTCCTGCCTTGATGGACATTGAAACAAAACAACTTAGTACGCAGCTTCAAAAGAGTAAATTTAAAGAAAGTTTTCAAGCTCAGGCCTATGTAAATTATGGGCATAGCGATACTAAAGAAAAATCGATGATTCCATTTCAGCCAATTTTTAAAACCAGTAATCAATACGAAGTAGGACTGAAAAAAAATACAATGTATGGCGTGAGTGTGGATTTAAGTCAGTCTGTAGATACACGAAGTGGAGACTCGGAAACGGGTTCGACTTATAATGATATTCATACAACAATATATGAACTTGGAATGAATATTAGTTTGTGGAAAGATTTTCTAGGAATTAATTCACGAAGAAATTTTAAAAATTTACAAGAATTAGAACTTCAATCAAAAAAAGAAGAGTTGATCTCTAGGAAAATTGTAGGCTTGAATTTCCGAAAAATTTATTGGGCGCTTGTCGCGAATCAAGAAAAAACAGAAATTACAAACTCTCTTTTAAAAACGTCATTAAAACAGGCCAAAGATGCTAAACGAAGACAGGCGAGTTCTGTTTCCGATAAAGCAGAAGTTGCGATTTTTGAATCTAAAGTATCTCAAAGAAAAGGGCAATTACTTTACTTAAAACACGAAAAAGAGCTTCTACTTAAAAATTTAAGAGAGCTTTTCCCTGAGCTTAATAACAAAGAGCTAGCACTTGCTTCTTATAACAAGCAAGGAGCAACTGCTGAGATTCTAGCTTGCTCAGGAAAAATTCTTGTCGATTCGAGTATTCCATTTGAGAAATCGGAATATAATAATGTTGTAGAGCTTCTTAAGAGTCAAAAAAACAGACAATCAAAAATTGATCAAAATCATGATGATATTGATTTAAATTTACAATTAAAATACCAGCAAAAAGGATTATCAAGTAATTCAGATGATAATACAAACTTTGAAGGAGACTATACAGACTCTTTAGATGATCTAAGTGATAATGATCGTTCAGGTATGAGCGCGGCTTTAAGTTTGGTTATTCCTCTTGGAAAAACTGCTAAAACTACGAAAGAGTTACAAGAGAAAATCAATGAGAAAAGATACTATTCTCAAATTACTTTTTTGAAGAATCAATTAGTTTCAACACATACGCAGGTTAGACGATCAATGGGGATTTTGGCTGAAGTAATTGAGGCCCAAAAGAAAAATTCTAAGCAACTTAATATTAGAGTCAAAGAAATGAAGAAGAAATATTCTCAAGCCAGAATACCCGAATATGCATTATTTCAAGATCAAGAAGCTTTATTACAAAGTGATATTTTAATTATCGATACTCAGTTACAAATAATAAATACTCTTCTTGATTATTATAGTGTCTTTCAAAATTATCCATGTAAATTTAATCTATAGGAAAAACCATGAATAACTTAGTTAAGTTTTTTTTACATAATTATAAATTAACAATCGTTTTAACATTTATGTTGGTTGTATTTGGTATGCAAGGGATGTTTAAGCTGAACTCTGAGTCTTACCCATCAGTTAACTTTGCAACGGTTAGTATCGAGACTCGATATGACGGGGCAACGGCAAAAGATGTTGAAACAAAAATTACAAAACCAATAGAAGATAAAATTCGAGAAGTGTCAGGATTAAAAGATGTTCGCTCTATTTCTAAATCTGGCTTTTCCAGTATTTTTGTCAGAGTTGATATGGACAATGAAGATGAGGAAGAAGTTTTAGATGAACTTCAAAAAGCAGTTAAATCTGTATCTGACCTTCCTTCTGATCTTAAAGATGAACCAAAGTATACAGAAATTAATTCTGAAGAGTTTCCTGCAATTGAAATCGCAGTCATAGGGAAGAATAATAATAGGCATCGGGACATTACTGCAGACAGGCTCAAAGAAGAGCTTGAGGATTCAAAAAGAGTAAAAAATGTTCGTCTTGTTGGCTATTTAAAAAGACAATTTAATATTCGTTTGCATAAAGAGTTATTAATTAAGCACCATATTGGTGTTGAAGAAATTTTGCAAAAAATGGCCACAAGAAACTTAGATATACCAGGTGGTAATCTTAAGAAGGATGGAATTAAAAAGTTGATAAGAGTCGAAGGAAAAGTTCAAAGCGCAGAAGAACTATCTAACTTAGTTTTAAGGTCCAACTTTTCAGGACAGAAAATATATTTAAAAGATGTCGCTGATGTCTATGACGGAGAAGAAGATGCACAAATATTAGCAACATATAACGGAGAAGAAGCAACCTTACTTGTTGTTAATAAAAAAGCAGGGGCAGATACAATTGCCTTAGTAGGAGAGGTTGAGACAATCCTAAATCAATTTAAATCACATAGTAATGGAGAACTCAAATACCATGTTTATAATAATGAAGCAGAAAAAGTAAAAAAGAAGCTCTCTATATTGAGTTCAAATGCTTTCTCAGGTCTTTTATTAGTTGTGATTTTTCTTTTTATTTTTCTTCCAGGCAAGGTTGGAATTGTTTCAAGTATTTCGCTGCCTTTAGCTGTTGTTGTAACCTTTGGATTTATGCCAATTTTTGGAATGAACCTTGATGCTATTACCATTTTAGCATTAGTTATTGCATTAGGGATGCTGGTAGACAATTCTGTCGTTATTTCTGAAAACTTTGTAAGAATAAAAAAAGAAAACAATATGACTGCCGTTGATGCTGCTTATGAGTCAGTTAAGCAGTTATGGCTACCAATTACTTCTACCGCTTTCACGACAATCGCAGCCTTTTTACCTATGCTAGTTACAAAAGGGATTATGGGACAGTTCATAAAGTGGATCCCTATTGTCGTTACTATTGCCCTGTTAATATCTTTAGTCGAAAGTTTTTTCTTTTTGCCAATGAGACTAAGGTTTACAGATAAGAAATTATCCAAATTATTATTTTTTATACCTAAGTCTTTAAGAACTAGGGCAAATCGTCAAAAAGAAGAAAAAAATACTGATTGGTTTGATGGCCCTATAAAGAAGTTTGAAAAGTTTATGCTTATTTGCGTAAAGCATAGATATATTGCTTTAGGTTGCTTCATTTTCTGTTTGATGGGTTCATTTATGTTAATGGGAGTTGGAAATAAATTTATTCTTTTTCCTGCAGAGCAAACAGAGATTTATTTAGGCAGAGTTGAGATGCCAAGAGGAACGACACTTGAAGAGACAGAAAAAGAAATACAAAGAATACAAAAAAATTTAGAACTGACTCTTGGAGATTGGCAAAGAGGAACTGTCGCAAGAGCTGGTATATCGAAGGCAGGCCCTACTGACCCTAAAGGGGCGACGGGGATTAATCATGGGCTGATAACTATTTATGCTTCCGACTTTGCTAAATACAATGTCGACTATAATGATTTTTTGGCCAAGTGTCGTGAGGTGAAAAGTTCAATTGCTAACGATTTAGTTTTTGAAGCTCAAGCAAATGGACCTCCTGTTGGAGAGGCAATAAATGCAACTTTTAGATCTAATAGTACTGAACAGCTTGATGAAATGATTAGCGATGTTATTACAAAATTATCTCAAATTGAAGGAATCATCGATCTTAAGGTTGATGATATTTTAGGAGAGGAAGAGATTAAAGTAATAGTCGATTATGAAAAAGCCGATCAACTTGGTCTTTCTGTTGATGCTGTTGGGGGGGCGATTAGAACCGCCTTATCAGGATCAAGTATAAGTCGAGTTATTTTGAATAATAAAGAAATTGAACTAAATGTAAGATTTGATGATCAAAGTAGAGTGAACCTAACAGATATTGAAGATGTAAAAGTAATGGATAAGCTTGGAAACTTAGTACCTGTTAGTACTGTTGCAAAGCTAGAGCTTACTAATGGACAGTTTGAAATAAAACGTTTTGATTTTAAGCGATCAAAAACTTTAACAGGTGGTGTTGATGATAAATTTATTACAAGTTTCGAGGCCAATAAGAAATTAAAAGAAATTTATACTGAATTGAATAAAAAATATAATGGAGTATCCCTTGTGTTTGGAGGTGAAGAGGAATCTACTAAAGAATCAATGCAGTCTTTAGGAGAAGCATTAATACTCGCATTGATTGGTATCTTTGCTTTATTAGTATTTTTATTTAAATCATATCTTAGACCAATGATTATAATGTCTACAATACCGTTAGGTTTAATAGGTTTTTCGATTGCATTTTTTCTGCATCAAAGACCCATATCCTTTCTTGCTATGATTGGCGTTATTGGATTAGCAGGAATAATTGTTAACTCAGGAATTATTCTCATATCCTTTATCGATGAATTAAGAGAAGAAGGAAAACTAACTTTACCAGAAATTCTCTCTAAAGCTTCGGGGCTTAGATTAAGAGCAGTTTTAGTGACAAGCTTAACAACAGTTTCAGGTTTATTGCCAACGGCTTATGGTATTGGGGGAAGTGATGCTATGCTTGTTCCAATGACAATGGCAATGGCATGGGGGTTAACTTCTGGAACGGTCTTAACATTAATATGGGTTCCTTGTTTTTATGCGATTATCGAAGACTGGAATAATTTATTAACTCGAATTATGAAGAGAATTGATGAACGCTACAACTAAAGAAAAAATATTACAGATGGCCCTAAAGCTTTTTGGAGAAAAAAGTTTTAAAGGTGTAAGTGTTAGAGAGATAGCTCGAGAGTGTGAAGTTAACATCGCAGCAGTGAATTATCATTTCAAATCAAAAGAGGATTTATATCTTGAGGTTTTAAAGAGTTCAATCATTCAGCTTTCGAGTGATATTCAACAAATTTATGAGAGCTTGCCAGAAAAAAAAGTAAGCTTACTTTCTTTGAATGTATTTCAGCTTTTTATAAATAACTCAGAAAAGCTAAAAGCCAGTTTTAAACTTATTTTATCATCGGAAGATTTTCATGAACGAATGAGTAAAGAGTTTCCTCGTTTTATAGGGCCACCAGGAGGAGACTTTTTTAATTATTGCATCAAAGATGAACTAGGTGAAATAGGGGAAGATGATATAAACTGGGGTGTAAGAGTTATTTTCAGTCATCTTATTCATAAAGCACTGATTTTATCCAATGGGCATATATGCCAAAGTCTTTCATCGGTTGGTTTGAACGAAGAAGTGTTTAAAGAGGACATTATCCGACTTGTTGAGTTGGTCATGCACGATCTTCAAGTAAAGTCTTAGATTTAAAAATCTCATATTCTATGTACAATTAAGTCTATGGAAAAAAAATTATTTTTTGATAGACGTTTTTGGCCTATGTTTTGGACTCAATTTTTAGGAGCATTTAATGACAATGTTTTTAAAAATGCACTAGTGATTCTTATTACATTTAAATCATACAAACTGCTGGGTCTTGGAACTGAACAAATGGTTGCTCTTTGTGGTGGAGTTTTCATTCTACCATTCTTTTTATTCTCTGCTGTCGCAGGCCAGATATGTGATAAGTATAATAAAGATCAGCTTGTTCGTTATATCAAAGTTTGGGAAATTGTAGTAATGCTTCTAGGCTCATTGGGCTTTTTTCTAGAAAATGTTCCCTTACTTTTAATTACTTTATTTTTGATGGGGCTTCAGTCTACATTTTTTGGGCCTATTAAGTATTCAATACTTCCTGAAATTATTAAAAAAGATGAATTAGTTGAGGCCAATGCCTTAGTTGAAATGGGAACTTTTTTGGCCATTTTATTAGGGACAATTTTGGGTGGTGTTTTAATTAGTATTGAACAAAGTGGAAAAATCTTTGTTTCTTTTGCAGTTCTATTATTTGCTCTTAAGGGATATTTATTTTCACGGGGTATTAATCGGCTTCAACCAACCAATCCCGGACTGAATATAAGATTTGGTATTGTACGCCCCACTTGGGAAGTAGTTCAGATTATTAAACAAACTAAAGGTTTATTTTTGTCTGTTCTTGGTATTTCTTGGTTTTGGTTTTTAGGAGCATCTTTGTTATCAATTTTTCCAGTCTATGTGAAAAATGTTTTTAATGGTAATGAGCATGTGGTGACATTATTTTTAGCCATCTTCAGTATTGGTGTGGCCATAGGTAGTATGCTTTGTGAAAAATTGAGTGACAAAAAACTAGAACTTGGGCTTGTTCCTATTGGAACAATTGGTATGTCAGTTTTTATAATAGATTTATTTTTTATAAAAGCATTAAATGGTCCGGAAGTAGGAATCATTGAGTTTTTTTCAACTTTTAATGGTATCCGGGCGACAATAGACTTATTAGGCCTCTCAATCTTTTCAGGTTTTTATATTGTGCCTTTGTATACTTTTATCCAAATGTTTTCAAAACAGGAAGTACGTTCGAGAGTGATCGCTGCGAATAATGTTCTTAATGCTTTTTTTATGGTTTTCTCTGCAATTTTTTTGGGAATTTTGTATGCATTAAACTTAAGTTTTGGACAAATATTTTTAATTTTAGGATTTTTGAATTTAATTGTATCACTCTATATCTATACCGTGATTCCTGAGTTCATGCTGAGGTTTATTAGTTTTCTTCTAACTAAAGTCATGTATCGATTTAAGGTTCATGGCAGTGAAAACATTCCTTCTAAGGGGGGAGCTATTTTAATTTGTAACCATGTCAGTTTTGTCGATTGGTTAATCATAGCTGCTGGAATCCGAAGACCACCTCGATATGTTATGTGGTATAAATTTATGCAAGTACCGCTTGTTGGATTCTTATTTAAGGATGCGCGAGTCATTCCTATTGCACAAAAAAAAGAAGATCCTAAAATCTTAGAAGACGGAATGAACGAGATTAAAAAAGGCCTACTAGCAGGAGATTTATTATGTATTTTCCCTGAAGGAGAAATAACTAAAGATGGAAAACTTGGTAAGTTTAGAACCGGAATTGAAAAAATTCTAAATGAAGTTTCAGTTCCTGTTATTCCAATGACTCTAAATGGCCTATGGGGAAGTTTTTTTAGTCGTGTTAATAATGGCAAAGCACTATCGTGTTGGAAAACATTCTTTACAAGATGGTTTGCGAGAGTAGAGCTAAATATTTATCCCGCTTGGAGTTCTAAAGAAGTAAGTGCTAAAAAATTAGAAGATTATACTAATGAGAAACTAAACAGTAATCCGCTTAATCAGTAATTTGTCTCTATATCATTTAAGTTGAAGTTATTGTTTTTCAGTTACGGTTTCCGCCAGATCACAGTTTATGGATTAACTCGGATTAGTCGGTAATCGGATGTCAGATATTAGAAAGCTCAATCAACTTATTTGCTAAAGATCCCTGTAATTTTAGTATATCTATCAATTAACCAAAAGATAAGTGTTGCTAGTAAAAAGCCTGCAATAATGTCGTAAAAATAATGCTGCTTGGTAGTTAGGGTTGAAATTGAAATGATAATTGAAGAGAAAATCCCAAAGTTAAAAAACTTCTTTGAGACTTTAAGTGTGCACCAAGCAAAATAAAAGCATAATCCAACATGAAGGCTAGGCAAGCAGTTACTTGGAGTATCAGTCTTTCTTACAAGTCTAAAAATTAAATTGGTTAAATTATCATCAAGGGAAAGTGGATAGTTCATACGTGGATAAGAGATAGGTAGTAGTACAAATATAAAACAAGAGAGTATCGTTAATAGTATAAATCCATAAATAGTTTTATTTAAGATTTCATGATTATTATTTTTTAATAAGACGACAATGCAAAGCCCAAGATAAATGGGATAAAAAACCATATATATCCAAATAGACCATGGGAGAAATGGTACCAGTTTTTCCCATTCAAGTAGTGGCAATAGGCTACCAAATTGGTTACTTATAGCACCACTTCCAAGGTAGAGCACAGCGAAAAATAAGGCCAGAAGGGGTAAAACAATAGGTTTGTTTTGTTTTGTTAGAATTTTTTTTAATTTTATTTTACTCATAATATTAAGTACTTAGCTCTGTTGTTAAGTTGCGTCATTCTATAAATTTTACCTTTGATATTGTGTGTTGTCACTAAAGTTGCATTAATGGCCTGTGATTTTAATTCAAATGGATTTGAAAAAGGGGAAAAATGGGTGTTGTGCTAGCAGTCATGTTTATGTTGACTGCACTTGATAATTCAAATGTGAAAAAAAATGTAACTAAGAGCAATGAGCAATTGACCAAAGATTCGGTCTCTGTGAAGCAAGCTTCTTCAGTAAACATAACCGAAAAAAATATTTCAGATTCAGTAACAAAAAAGAAAACCTCAAAGTTTTCAGGAACTTTTTCAGCTTTTTTAAATACAGATAATAAAGAAGTGGAGAGTGAAACAAAAAACTATTCAACAGATTTACGTTTAATAGCAGGTTACAAATTTCATGATCATTTTAAAATTTCTTCTTGGATAGAAATAGGTAAAGACCTTTCGACATCATATGAAGAAAAAATCAAAGACACAAAAGTGATGTTAACTTTTGGTAGTTTTAAATTAACCGAAAAGTTAACTTTCTCACCAGGAACTTCATTTGTTTTACCAACGAGTGAAGATTCAAAAAGAAGAGATGAATTGAATTTAGGATGGGAAGTCATTAATCCTCATTTTAGCTATAAGTTAACAGACCGATTATCATTCACTTATTTACCTCGAGTAAAATCCTGCCCGCATCTCGCAACCGCCCCTTAAAACTTGAAAATTCAACTAATTGTTGCCACTTTTAATAGAGGAACAATAATTGAGGATGTGTATGTCTAATTGGGTTGAAGCTAAAGTTAAAGATGTTAAATGG
>CATLVU010000101.1 GCA_950061135.1 uncultured Oligoflexia bacterium | reverse complement strand
TAATTCATAAGCAGTTTGGGCAATATGCGACTCAATTACTGATTCTCCACAGTTTTGACAAACATCAGCAGGAACTTCATCAATAACAACGACACTTCGATCTCTTCGTAATGTCACACTTGTTTTTCCTCTCTCCATTTTTCCTTTGCAAATAGGACATTGTTTATTTTTCATACATTCACCTCTTTTTTGAAATTATCAAATGCATTTTTTTAAAGATTATGAAGCAGTTTTAGCAATCAAGGTTTCAATATTTAAATCTTCAGACTCAGATCCATAGTATAGATACTCAAAACCAATTACTTTGCCAGATGCGTCTTTCATCAATACAATGCCGTCTCCGGCTTCTTCACAAATATATTCATCATCAGGATTTCCAAACCAAATAGTTAGGGTGCCACCAACAACATCTTTAACAAGCTTTATTTTTTCCATATTTCTTTGCCTTCCTTCACAGCATCCGTCGGGTAAGCTGTTATTAAAAATCCATAATCCTCTCTATCCTTTATGACTGCACACATCCAGCGTGGAGAATCTCCTGTATAAAACAAGTAGACTGACTCATCTTTTTTGCTTTGCCTAATAAAAATTGGATTTTGAAGAGTCTCAATTACCTCATCAAGTTTATTTTCTAAAACCTTATGTTTTTTAAGAATTGTATTTTCCCAATAATTTTTTGAGCATCTAACTTTAAAACCAAGTGGTGTTTTTATATCAAAAATTAAATCATTCACTGTAGTTCCTTTTTGAAATTATCAAACTCATTTTTTAAAAAGTAATCTTTTAATCCCGCCCTATGAATTATATCTAAATATCCCGATACTGGTCGTTCAATTTCTAAAATTTCATCTTTATTTTTTGTTTCAAGCCATTCTTCAAAAAGAAGAGCCTCAAGTTTTTCTTTTCTTTCTTTTCTCTCTACTTGTTTTCTTTCTAGCCTTTCAAGCATTTCTTTTTCTGCTAACTCTTCAGCAGAAATAAACCCATCAGATACAGAGTTATAGCCACCAGATTTCATAGCACCAAAGAAATAACCAATAATATTTTGAATACCTCGAGCTTTAAGTCTTTCAAGCTCTCCTTGAGCAAGGTCAAAAGAAAAAGCTTCTAACCCATTTTGAATTTCTTCAGGTGTTATTGAAAACTTTTCTTTCAATTGCTTAATATGACTTACTCCAAAACCTAGAGATTTTAAATTTTCTGGAGTTTGAATATCTTGCAACCAGTCATAATTTTTAGATGGTTTAGTAGTAATAGTATTATTTAATAATATATTACTATTACTACTAGAAGGACTTGTGTCAGGTTGTGTGTTAGGTTGTGGGTACCGTTTGTTAACCGTTTGTGTTCCGATTGAGTACCGTTTTGATTCGTTGTCTCTTAAGATTTCATTGAAAATTGATTCGTTTAAAATATATTTGCAGTAACCTCCACGGCCATCCTTATATTCAGCTAAGCTTATTACATTTTTTTGCTTTAGCCTTGCTATTGTCGTTTTAATCGAACCTTTCGGGATTTTAGTATTCTCTGATATGTGTTGAATTGTAACTTTTTTTGTAAGTCTTGAGCTGGAATATTTTGAAAGATCGTATAGGAATTGAGTTACTTTTCTTTGGTTTCCTGTTAGTGCTGAAAAGTTTGTCTTGTGTTCCGATTGAGTACCGTTTGTGTTCCCTTTTGTGTCAGGTTGTGAGTACCGTTTGTTAACCGTTTGTGTTCCGATAATATGTTTCTTGTCGTTTTTGTGTTCCGATTGAGTACCGTTTGTGTTCCCTTTTGTGTCAGGTTGTGGGTACCGTTTGTTAACCGTTTGTGTTCCGATAATATGTTTCTTGTCGTTTTTGTGTTCCGACTGAGTACCGTTTGTGTCACTATCTTTTATCTTGATTTCATCTTTTCGACTTTGTCTTCGAAGCTTTCTCATTTGTGATTACCTGATTTAGTGAAGATGATCTTTTTTAAATGTTGTTACTATTGGGCAAACGAGTTCTCCAAGCATTGATATGGCTTCTTTCACAATTTTAGGGGATCTACTTTCAAATATAGACTTGCCATCATTTATAGAGTTTTGTAAGTCGGCAGACTCTTTAATTTGAAAAGGAAGTACGTGACTACCGAACTCTTTCATCATTGTTTCCCATGCATCCTTTGAAGCATTTCTATCAGGCCTATACTTATTTAAGAGAACCCTCATCTCAGGAACGGGAATGCGCCATTTATTTGCTTCTTCTTCAACATCTTCAAGTGTAAGCATTACAGACTCCAGTGACCAAGAGTCCGGAAATGTCGGTATAACAACGATGTCACTAGTAATATAAGCACTGGCTATTATATTTGAAAAAGTTGGGGGGACTTCAAATAGAATTAAATCGTACTCTTCTTTTACTTCACTTAGTTTATCATTTAGAAGAGTTGCTAAATTTTCATCCCTTACAAATTTCTCTGCTCTTCTTGCCTTTCCTCGGCAAGGAACGATATCAACAAATTCATATCTAGTTTTGATGACAGCATCCTTGAAGCTTAAATTATTTTTAAAAATTTCAAGCATCGTGATGTGGTCTTTCTCGAAATCATTTTCTCTCAGGAGAAAATTTGTTGCACATGCCTCTGGGTCAAGGTCAATAATTAAAACTTTTGCACCCATTTGAGCTCTTCTAATTGCTACATTTATAGTTAGTAAACTCTTACCTACACCACCTTTTTCATTTCCAAAGGTGACCAGGGACTTCTTGAACTCCATGCCTCTACTTTGAACAAGCGTTCTTGTTTGGTTGGGAGAAAGTCTTATTTGGCCATTTTCAGGTTTCGTCCTGTATATTTCATCTTCGTCGAAAGACTCCTTAAGTAGTTGCTTTACCCTCATATGACTAATAGATAATAACTCTGCGCATTCATTTGGACTTATCATAAAAACCTCATTTTTAGTTTTTGCTCAATTTTAATTAAAAACTGAAAATCGTTACTTGGCCAGTAAATTAGGATAAAACTCTTCCAATAGACCTTCTCGAAAGCCCCAGCTTTCTTGCAATTAACGACTTGTTGCCATGTTCCTTCCAAAGACTTTCTATCTCTTCTTTTTGATCTTTTGCTGTTGGTGGACGCCCAAGTCTTTTTCCTTTTAGGCGAGCTTCGTTAACTCCTGCTTTGACGCGCTCGCTAAGCATATCTCGCTCAAATTCAGCAAATACCGCCAAAAGCCCACTCATTGCTCGGCCTATCGGAGTTGTAAAATCCAAGGCCTCAGTTATTGATACAAACTGAACTCCTAAAATCTGAAGTTCTTGTAGGGTAGACACAATATCTGGTACAGATCGTCCCCATCTATCTAATTTCCATACTATAAGGACATCGATATTTCTTTGCCTGCAAAGCTTTAAAAGATCCTCTCTTTTTTCTCGTTTTTTGGTCCCTGATCCGATCTCAGATATTTTGTGAATTACTTTCCAACCTCTGGCCGTTGCATATTCCTCACAGGCTTTAATTTGCATTTCTAGGGTTTTTTGATCTTGAGTAGAAACTCTGCTGTAAATAGCGACTCTTTTATACATGGGCAAAATCCTTTTGAAATAGGCCTTCATTATGGCCAGTATTTAAGCGGATTTTAGCCATTAGTTCTTAGCTGTGCAAAAACAAGAGGTTTTGCACACAAAAAAAGAGCGTCACATAGACGCTCGAAAATTCTTTATTTAAAAGTATGATAATTGCTCAGTTAACTAGTGGTTTAAACCTTCTGTTCAAAGTTTTTATTTTAAGACTACAGTTTCATTTGTTTTACTCTAATTTCATAGAGGAACTAAATATCGATCAGTCTAAAACAGATTTTACATTCTCAAAAATTTTCTTTGGTTGATACAAGCTTTCAAAAATGGAAATTTGCTCAACTATGTTTTTTCTTTTTAACTCACCAGAAGATACCCTTTTTTGATAATTAACTTCTTTAAAAGATTTAATCATTGCAATATCAAGAGAGTTTTTAAATATTCTATTGGTGTTAACGGCAAAAAGTGATCCAGCAGCGGCAAAGTGCAAATCGCTTCGTATAGTAGTTGTTAAGGGATCAATTTGGTCATAACTCAAAATTGAGCGCTTCTGTTCAACTTCGCCATTAACCAGAGACCTTTTCATTTGGTAGCCAATAGAAGCTATATAAGGAGCATAAAGACTTACTTCATTATTGTACCCTTTCCTTAGAAGATATCTTGTTAAAAAGCCTGATTTCCAAAAATGATATGACTTCGTGTTGTCACATGAAGAATTGATTTTTTGCGGTATGGTGTAAAGACTGAGGTTTTTATTTGCTTTATTATAGTCAATACCAAACCCTATCGTGAAAAGTTGAGATAAGTTTCTTTCAAAGTCAGTCAAAAGAGTTGAATGATTTACTTCTATTAGACGTAAAACAAGATTACTGCCAGTATTTCCAAAAAGTCCTAAAACATTCCAAGTTAGCTCCGTCGCGTCTTGCTTTGTAAGTCCCTCTTTGGTCAAGTATAATTCTAAATCATCAAATATATTTTGCTGAGGCTCAATTTTGTCTTTAGTTAAGGCAGTCTTTAAATCAGTTACAAGATTCTTCACAGCAGATTTAAGAGGCTCAATCTGGCTATGAAAGAATACAGATCGCCACAAGTCTACATCCCTGATCATATATCGCCTAAAGTGGCTATTTCTATAAATTAAAGGACTCATTTTGTCTTGTAGGAGAGAGATTGCACTTGAACAACTAAGGACGTTTTTTAGACTGGTGTACTTATTGCACAAGTAAAGTCGTCCAGATTCTTCTTTCATTTGGTTCTTTAATTTGTAACCATTTATATTATCAGAGTATTTTGTTAGTCCATTCAATACTTCGTTTAGCTTCTTATAATTATCGTTATGAGAATTAAATAAAGGTATCTTATGGCTTTTTCTCTTCGGAGCTGCAAAACTAGCTAATTCTTCAACTTTTTCAATAGCACTATTTCTAGATTCATAAGTACTTAATAACGAAGATTGCCAGGGAGCAGTTATTGCTCTTGCAGAGTCGCTGGTTTCATCTCTGTATACAAGTTCAGACCGAACAGTGTTAACTAAGCTTTCATAAGTGTAAATATTAGAACTTGAAAATTTGCATTTCACTTTGTAATTTGGCTCATTAAAATCAATTTTCGTATTCAAAAATCTAAGTTGTATATTTTGTCTACAGAAATTAGAAACACTTTCTTCGATTAAAATGTCCTGTTCATGTTTTAATTCGAAATATTCAGATTCTGTAAGTTCTGTTTGTGATAAACCACCTACGATACATCTACCTTTAGCGTCGGCAAATTGAGAATTTGTTAATATAACAAAAGTAATGATTAATAGAACTCTCATATTCATTCCAGGTTGATCGTTTATTTAGATAATGTTTAAAATTCATATAATGCTCATATATTGCCAGTATTTCCGAGCATAAATAAAGATTTCACAAAATATCTGTATTATTTATATGTAGATTCTTTGAACAGTGGTCTATGATTTTGAGCACTTCTGCATTAATCGCATTTTTTTATATTCTTGATAGTTAAGGTCATTTTCCACTGCTAACCGTCCAAGCTCATAAATAATGGCAAAATTAGGATCTACTACGTCACATAACTTTTTTAAACTATCACCATCTTTTTTATAATAATAAGCTCCATCCGATTTGATATACTTATACATAAAACTCATATCAGTTTTATGGCGGGAAGGAAGACTGCCTGTACTTTTCATAATCCCTGTTGCAATTGAATGATTTCCTGAGTGAACAAAGAATATACCTATCTCTTCCCAATAATCAAGAGTGTGATTTAAGTCATCATATTGCCAAGCACCTGCACTTTTTCCATCTCCAATCGATTTAAGGCAATTTGTTAATCGACTTCCCCTCCATGGCCATGGAAGTACAACGTCAAAGTTTAAATCAGCAGTGGTTTGCCCATCCCTTGATTGTCCTCTATGCATTACCTCATCTAAAAACCATCTAAACTCATCAGGAGCAAAACTATCATCATATGCATTGATCCAAAGATGTGAATACTCTAATGCTTTTAGCTTCTTTGTCCTTTCATCGTAAAATTCTTCAAGTCCAGCATGCTTTAAAAAGTCTGATAAATAATCATATTGAATTCTTTTTCCATGTAATCTAATCATGTCATAGATTAAATAAGGATCATCTTTTAGAGATTTTCGGGCCATATTCGTGGCCCCATCAAAAAACTCTCTTGCAGATAAATATTTACTATCTCCTCCTGAGAGCCACTTTAATAGCATTTTTCTAATCCTTTCTAGTTCCACTCAAGCTCAAATGTAGACTTATTTAGAATGTATTCGTCATAATATCCCAAATAGAGATACTTCTTTAAAATGCTCCTATGTGCCCAACCTTCATAAAGGGAGCTTTTTCCAAAAAACCAATTTCCCTTCGATTTTAAAATTCTAAAAATATCACCTTGCTTCATTTTTTTTATAACTTCTGAATTAGTTGTCGGTCCTTCTCGAAGGTTTCCAACTTCAGGAGCAACAGCATAGATAATCTTGGCAACTTCCCTAAAAGATTCTTGGTTCATAGACTTTGCATAAATACCAAGAACTAATACGAAGGCCCCTAAAATTAATATAAATGACCATTCTTTATTAATTCTACTCATATCGCTCCTTCAACTTTTTAAGAGAGTGATCAAATGCTATAACATATCTATCCTTAATTCTCTCTGAAACAATATACGATAGATCTTCTTTGTACGTATGACTCATTAAATTTCTATCCTCAAGCATTAAATTCCAGTCATCTTCAAAATTATTTTCAACTAAGTCTAATCTAAATGCTTGCTTAATAATTGTTTTAGGCCCACCAATTTCCATTTTTTCATCTTTTGAAACTTTCTGAAAGGTCTTCCATGCAAGCTCAAAAGTAAATTCAAATGCCTGAATAATTCCGGCCCTATCTCTTTCATTCACAATAGGCTCGTCTATAAACTCATGAAGTTTCTTAAGAGCTTTTTCATAGTTTTTAATAGAATTAATAATTTTATCTCTCATAAAGAACCACTCCTTCTTTTTCTATCGAATCTAATAGCTCCTTATCCGCAGTTCTCATATCCACAAGATCAAGCTCTCTAAGTGTCCTAAAATCTTCTTCTATCCACCAATAAAGCTCGGACCATTTACCATCTTCAAAATCAAAAGCAAGATCTAGATCAGATTTTTTACCGGCGTCCCCTCTAGCAAATGAGCCAAACAGTATAACTCTTTTTGGGTTAATTAGCTCTCTTGCCTTTTCTACCAAGGAATCAAAAAATCCTTCTCCCAAATCTTTATAGTCATAGTATTTCTTATCCATAATGATATCTCTACTTTAAGCAGCACTTTTTATACTTCTTACCAGATCCGCATAAACACGGATCATTTCGTCCAACTTTTACTTTTTTATGATCTGTGGCCACTCTATTACTTAATTCAATGTCATGAATAAAACCTTCCATTTCAGCTCTTTGTGCTCTATCTATAAATGGTGATAAAACCCATTCATCAAGAGAATCTGGAAGTTTATCAAGCAAATGCTCGCTCATTAATTGATCTCGTTTTTCAACTTCTTCTTTTGCTTTTTTGAAGTATTCTTCAGACATTGTTTCAGAGATATACTTTTCATTGACTTCTCTAACCCTATCATCTTCCCATCCGAGAACTAGCAAAAGAAAACTATCATCTTCACTTCTTTTTATACTTTCGTGCTTATAATACTCATCTAAATCAATTCCCTTACAGAGTTTTAAATAAGGATCGGCCATCTCAATCCATTCATTCATATAAAAATTATCGCCTCTACCTTTAGGTCCATATTTGATCATGGGTGCAATATATTTAAGTCTTCTCTCTATTTCTTTAGAAAATGAAATACAATCTATATCCGATACAATCATAATCTTAGCAAAGTCGTTATCAGACCACAGAATTTTTTTTACATATTTATGGATCTCATCTTCTCTATATCCTGACCTTATCAAAAAGGAAAAAACCATAAATAAAATATCAGACTCATCATCCCATTCAGTTAGAAGTCTTTCCCATTGAGTCTTTACAAAAGCTTGTTGTTTTTCACTTGAAAGATCTCTTAAGTAGCTCTCACATGTACCCAAAAGAACTTCGTCCTCATCGGAATATAGGACTTCATAAATATAAAAGACATCCTCATAGGCAGAATCATCTTTATAATGAATAAGAAGAGATATTGCTCTTTTACAAAAGTCATATTGAAACTCATAAAAGCTTTCCTCATCTCTTTCAAGCTCATTTCTATACATCCTAATCATATCAGCTATATCTTTTGCCTGATCTTTTTTATCGATCCAATACAGGACACTTTCAAAACTAGGTACATCTTTTTGAAACATTTCATTTTCTAAATTCATATTTTTCCCTCAAACCAATCTTCATTATTTTCTTGTTTATATTCTTTTTTAGTATTTTGAACTATATTTTGATTACTATTACCATTAAGCTCTTTTAAAGTCTCCATAAGCTCATCTTTATCTATATGATCGTAATTCAAATAATTAACAAATACTTTTGCTATGTGAGTTTTTGGATATTTTGAAATCATAAAACACTCACCACGCTCTAACTCTTTTATAAGGTTTGGATGAATAATATACTCTTCCACTTCACGAAGAGATCCCATTCCAGTTTTTTCCTGATAGGAAAAAAATCCTCCGGATTCATCAAACTGAGTAGTTTCTTTTTCCGTAGTATACGTTCCAGCAATCCCGGAGATCATTTCTGCTGATTTTGGAAGCTTTTGTAAAAAACTAAATAACGTTGAAGTATTTGTCATTATTTGATCTTTAACTACTGGAGAAAAGACATCAAGATCACTTAATTCCTGGTGAGCTATAACTATTCCAATGCCAGATGCCCTTGCTCTATTTAAAAACCCCACAAACTGCTCTGTTGCTAGATTTGCAAACTCATCAACGATTAAAGTTATAGGATTTCTGTCATATTTTGACGTCGTTGTAACAATCTTAGCACTTGCTGTTTTTATATCTTGCAAAATTAATCTTCCAAGCTTTTCTGCACTAACTTCATATCTTTGTGAATCAAGATGAATATAAACGATTTTGGAATCTCTCATGGATTCATAAAAATTGATTCCATCCCCTTTTGAAATCAGCCCTCCAAAATCTGCTTTAATGAGCCCTTCAATATCGGCCCTAAGCCCTGTTAAATCTTCTTTTAGCTTTTTATCAGAAATTAAAGAAATTAAATCCTTTTTAATATCCTCGCTATCGACTCTTGAAGATAGAGCCTCAATATTTTCAAAACCTAGAAGAAGCTTATAAATGGATTCTAAATCAAACTCTTCTTTTTTTTCATCTCTAAGGTAAACTAATGCTCTTAATGAGAGATTTAAAAAAGATTCAATTCTCTTTTTGTAATATTCATGATCATAGTTAAATGCTCCCATGATCTTATCTTTAATCTCAACAGCGTTTCCATTTTTAAATAAAGACAATCCTTTAGACATACTTAAGAAATCTTCCGAAATGGAGAAAAATTCAAAATCATCTAGGCGATTAGCATTTTTTGCGAAAGTTGTAATCTCGCAAACGGTATCAATATCCCCTTTTAAATCTACAAATATGACCGATTCATGTGCTTCAATCTTCTCTTTAATAATATTTAATAAGAAGGTGGTCTTTCCAAAACCTGATGCACCTACTACATGAACGTGGTGATTTAAAGTCTCGTTATCTAAAATAATAGGACGATCATCTTGATTACGTCCCAAATAAACTCCACTAGCACCTATTTTATTAACCTTTTCCCTTAAACCGAAACCTTCCACAATATTTATTCTAAACTCATCAAATTTAGATAGATACACTATTGGGAACAACACTGCCCCCAAATAAAAATATTGCTTAAAAAGGTCTATAAACCAAGGAGATACTACTTTAAAAATAAAATCAGCTTTATTTAAAATATATCCAATAACATCTGAACCATTTTTTATTTCTCCAACTTTGTAATAATTAAAATCATCCGAAGA
>CATLVU010000100.1 GCA_950061135.1 uncultured Oligoflexia bacterium | reverse complement strand
TAATGATCTTCTTAAATTTGGAATCGCCAACAATTAAATGATCTGAAGGATATACACCCATCACTGCATCTGAATCCCTTTTAAATATATGCAAGGCAGCCAATCCAATTGCAGGAGCGGTATTTTTCCTTGATGGTTCAAGTATAAAATTTTCTTTTTAACATCATTCCAAAAATCAATAAATTCTTCATCTGACTTTTGTCCTAAATGAATATTAAAAGCTAATGAATCAGAAAAAACATGTGAATCTTGTGAAACAATTCCCACTTGTCGTTTGTAATCAATTATTTTTGAGTTGTCGCTAGGACTTAGTTCTATTTGTTCTTTACCGTCTGAAATTTTTAAATGTATTTTCTTTGCCAAAATATCCATGGATAAAATTTTTAGCAACGTTGACTTTCCACATCCCGATTGTCCGACAAGTCCTATGAGCTCTCCTGCTTTTGCACTCAACTTGATATCTTTTAACTCAAAAGGTTTTTCATCCCCACGTTGAGGATAAATAAAAGAAGGCAAATCTAACTCAAAGTTTGTGATTCCGTCTAAATGGATCTCTTGAGTATTCTTTGTCGAAGGAAGTCTTGCAAGGTCTTGGTTAAAGTCTTCAATTCTAATGATACCAGTTCTTGCTCGTTGAATACTTGAAATCTTCCCCGTAAATTCTTTAATAGGACTAATCGATCGTTGAATCAAATCTATAATTGCAGCTAAAACTGCGACTTCAACAATATTTGAATACGGAAAAATTACAACCAAGCATGCTAATAATAACGGAAATAGAGATTCAGCTATTGAAAAATAGCTCGCATCCCAAACATTTGCTTTTAATTGTTTTTTTAAAAAATCTTCGAAAACTCCAAAGCCTCTTTTCGAAGCGTAGTTAGAGTTTGGATGATAGAAACTAAACCTAAAACCTTTTGATAGATCAGCAATTGCCCTAGAAAGATGCCCTGTTGATTTTCTTACTTCTAAATAAACTTTCATCATTTTCCTACTTCCCAGTAGTAACAGAAAACAGGCCAAGACTTCAAACAAGATCAAGAAAATACCTGAAGTGGTATTTAAAGAAATAAAACCAATAAGACAGGAAAGTATATAAACCATATCAATAAAGATACGAAAACTTCCCGTACTCACCATCTCAATAACAGCACCTGTATCATTCATTAATCTTGATATTACTTCCCCTAACGAATATTCCTCTTTGGAGTTTTGGGCAGATAAATCATGAGCCTCTAATGAGTATATCCACTTATTAAAACTTGATGTTCTAAGATGAATGATTAACTTGGCAACATACTTATTTGTCACTACTTGATAAATGACAGTCAGAATGTACTCTGCAAGAAAAAGTGAAACCAGTAGAATAACTGCCTGTGAAAAAGCATCTTCATTTTTTAAACTTTTGTATAAGTTCTCTATGATTTTAGGTGTAAAAAAGCCTAAGATTGCAGACAGAATCACAGTCACAACTGTTGTTGAAAGCAAAAACTTTTCGTTTTTTAATAATATATAATTAAGCCAGCTGTTTTTTAAAAAATTCACTCACCCTACTTTCTTCTTTTAATAACTTGGAAACCTGTCCCGATTCTTGAATTCCACTTTCTTTTGATAGGAAAATTACTTCTTCACAATGCCTAACCGTTGAAAGACGATGAGAACTGAGAATGAAAGTTTTATTTTTCAAGCCTTCATCCTTTTTGAGCTTTTGCATAATTTGATTTTCTAAAATTAGATCAACAGATGAAAAAGGATCATCCCACAAGATTATATCAACATCACTTATAACAGATCGGACAAGAGCTATCCTTTTGGCCTGTCCTCCAGAGACTCGTTTTCCATTTTCTCCAATCTCCATTTCCAATAAGTCTTCGTCCGAGCTTGCCAGAACATCAAGATCAAAAAGTTTTAAATACATTAATGCTTTTTGTTTCTGTTGCTCTGTATACTTAGCACCTAAAAAGATATTATTAATTAAAGTATCATTATAAAGATACGGTTCTTGATGGATAAAACTTACTTTATGCTGAGCTTTTATCATTTTTTCAGCGAGAGACTCTAAGAGATAAGACTTTCCACTTCCTGTCTCCCCAACGAAAACTAACCAGCTATTCGTATTTATTTTAATTTCAACACTTTTATCCCACAGCACGGTATTTATACTTTGAACATCTAAGTCGACTTTATCACTAGATTGATTGATATCATTCACAAGTGTCTTTATTCTTGTCCATGCCACATGCCCATGACTAACAACAACGCCAATCCACGAAACATACAAAAATGGCTCCAAAATTAAAAATATAAAAGATGAAAAATAAATTAAATCACTGACTGCTAAGTTATTTTGCTTAACGATGAAAGCGCCCCATAAGAGTGAAACTCCAACACCAATTTTAACAAAAGGAAAAGTTACTGACTTTCCAACTGCATGAAGAAAAAAATACTTCATTTCAAGAGAACACAGATCTATTAGTTTTTGAGAAAAAACTTCTTCGCTATGATAATTTTGAATAGTTTTTTTTGCACTATAACTTTCTATAATAAAGTTTTGAACGTCTTCCATCATCTCTGAAGACTTTTTTATTAATGGCTGAAAGAAATAAATTATAAAGGAAAAAGCCACAACTGAAATAATCATAGGAGAAAATGCAATTAAAAACTCAGGTCTAAAATCTCTTATTTTTGGTACAAAGACGAAAGCTGCAATCAAAATGTTTCCAACCTGCAAAAGAGCAAAACCAATAAAGCCTCGTATTCTATTAAGATCATCAAAAAGCCTTTGAAAAAGCTGACCATCATTAAAATGCTGATAAGTTCGAGGGTAACTCTCTTCTAAGCGTTGAACAAGTTCCATCCTTAAGTTTCTTTGCTGCAAGCGAGCTGGATAGAAAAATAATAGTCGTGAGAGTGTTCTAAAAAAAATTATGCCTATTGCTAAAAGGATAAACTTTATCAGGCCGATATCTTTATCACTATCTGAAATAAGTGTATCTCCGAGGTCTTTTGCCATGACTGGCAATTCACTTGAAATATAATGCAATCCAAATAGACTTAAAAATGCCCCTAAATATAAATACCAATATTCAAAAAAATGACTAACGAGCCAAGGAAAAAATGTTCTATGTAAACGGGATTTCACCTGAGATTTTTATCAAATTTATGGCCTACTGACAAAAAATTCATTATTATGTCCAAATCCTGCGCGTGTAGCTCAGCGGGAGAGCACTCGCCTGACTCGCGAGGGGTCACAAGTTCAATCCTTGTCACGCGCACCATTTTAATTGAAATAACCTCATCATCTTCGTCGCAAACTTCATCTCGTCTCCTCCGAGGTACAACTCGTACATCTACGGTTCCTTATTCGTAGCTCCTAGAGCATGAGGTTATTTGAATTAAAATTTTGATGATGCTTCAAGGATTGAAAGGGAGCATGCTGATGGCCTAAGCCATCAAAGTGAGCAGGATGCGAACGAATAGCATGCGAGGGAAGGCCACGTTAATGAGCAGGAGCGAATGGTTAGTGGCCAATCCTTGTCACGCGCACCATCTCTGCCACCAGACTTCTTCGTAAGACACAACTGAATCAATTTTTGACGAGAATATCCTAAATACTGCAGCATGAGGTTATTTGAATTAAAATTTTGATAATGCTTCATCTCCGCCACCAAACTTCTTCGTAAGACACAACTGAACTAGTTCTATCATTCGAAGTCACAAAATCGTAAGATTTTTTGACGAGAATATCCTAACTGCTGCAGCATGAGGTTATTTGAATTAAAACTTTGATGATGTTTCATCTCTGCCACCAAACTTCTTCGTAAGACACAACTGAACTAGTTCTATCATTCGAAGTTAAAACTCATTAGATCCTGTATGTTCTTTTCTTTTAGTTGGATCTTCGGTGTTTCCTGAACCCCCTGGCGGTTTAGGCATTGGTGGTTTTATAGGTTTAGGTTCATTAGTTGGCTCAGAGAGTGAACCATCTTTTAATTGGTCTTGAATTCTTCGCCTAACTCTCTCTTTTCTTATGCTGTCTCTAAATCTTAAGTCCCTACGAGCTTCTATGTTTTGAATAATTTTTCTAGTCTCAGGGTTTAATCGTTTCTTTTTAACTTGTTCATCATCTTTTAAAATTTTTCTAAGCTTTTTTCTTCTTCTCTCTAGCGACTGAGAAGGTTTTAGCTCTCTTACTTTTTCCAGACGTATTTTTTCTTTTTTGATCCAAGACTCTTTATCTTTTTTTAAGGCTATATTATTTCTAACCCATTTTCTTTTCTTTTGTTGAAACTCTTTTGCTATTATTGATCTTAGTCTTTGAGCTTTTGGCTCATATGAAAAGTCTCTTACGTTCCAATTAATTTCTTTTTGAAAGTCGTAGCGACTTTTTGCAGTAAAGTTTAAATCATTTTCCACTATTAAAGACTGGTTAGGGTCAACAAAGTCCTCATTCCCAGAAAGATCATTTTTGATAATAACCTTCCCCTCATTAACACTTAAGAGAACTGTATCATCTTTATTTATTCCAAACAAAAACTTCGTTCCCCTTACACCCATAGATGTATGTTTAGTTTTAAGCTTCAAAGACTCCCCATTATCTTCTGTATGAACATCTGAAAGAATCCTTCCCACTTTTAAAATAAAACTCCCCCCTTGCTCTAATTTATCAGAGCCTTCATAAAAGTACGGGAGAGAGGATATTTTAATTTCCGATTCTTCATCTAACCGATGAGTTGAATGACCTTTTATTCTAAAAATGACAAAAGAGTCTTTTTCCGTTTTCAAAGTTTCTGCTTCCTGGATGAGCATCCCCTTTTTGAGAGGAAGTTTCTCACTATCTATTGAAACTTTAAAAGCATTGCCTTTAACAAAAACGACTTCAATATCAACTGCAAATACAGGTGATAAAAGACCTAAAATAACAAATGCAATTGCCCATTTTAAAGAGCGAAAAAAGTACAAATAGTCCATAATAACCCCGCAATTACCGCAGCTAAAGTTGCTGGAGGTAGCTGTGTTTTAACATGGTCCATGAGATCACATCCTGTACACATAGAACTTAATACTGTTGTATCTGAAATCGGAGAACATTGATCTCCATATACGGAGCCATTCATGACTGCCGCAAAACATATCATCATATAAAATTCAGGGTTGGCCATTCCAACACTTTGAGCGATTGCTAAAGATAATGGCATTGCTAAAGGAAAAGCAACTGCATAAGTTCCCCAAGATGTTCCAGTAGAAAATGCAATTAACACCGTTAGTATTTGTAAAATAACTGGTAGTGACCAAAATGGTATTGATTGACCTAGTAATTCAACCAGATAAAGTCCGCCGCCTGCTTCTTTTGAAAGATTACCAATGGATATTGCAAGCATTAAAATTGCAGAACCCATGACAACGCCTTTGAGTCCGTCAGAAACACCTTCCATCATATCTTTAAGTTTCATACCTCTAAACATTCCCATCACAAATGCAAGCAAGACTGCTGCACCAAAGGCTGTTCTTACATATGGAGAACCAAAAGCTGCAAATGTTCCTATTGCAATAGCAATTAAAGTTCCTAGTGGTAAAAAGAAATCTAAAACGTTTTCTTTATAATAATCTGGCTTGGAATTTTTTTGTAATTCTTTTGCACTAAGCGGCTCAGCATCATCAGCGTCTAACTTTCCGGTCGTTCTTGCTCTTATAATTGCTTCGTCCATCTTCTTTCCAAGAAATGGTGCTTTATCAAAAGCCAGTAAAAGTGTTCCTGTAACTGCGAGAAGAGAATAAAATGAAAGCGGTATTGATGAGAAGAAAAAAGTAATTCTATCTGATTCCGTTGCTAGCCACGCAACTCCTGGTACAAACAAAAAGGCTTGCACATAACCAGGCCATGCGTTGAAAGCAAGTATTGAAGCAATAGGAGAAGCAGTAGAGTCTACAATATATGACAGCTCTTCATGTGAAATATTCTCTTTATCAGCAAGTGGTTTTACTGTAGTACCAACTAATACTGTAGAGACTGTTCCACCTTGAAAAAAGATAATTCCTAAAAGCCAAGCAACAAACTTTGCCGACCTTGGACCTCTAACAAATTTTCTTGTCATAAAATCTGCAAAGGCTTGCGCTGCACCTGTTTTGGCCCAAATCCCCATAATTCCACCAAGAAGCCAAAGGTATAAAAGTAATACCCCTGCACCACTTTTAGACATAAATGTTTCTAGAAAAACTTCTTCAGTTAAATCATACTTTTGTAATAATAATGCCCCTGAAAAGATACCTGAAATCAATGATGCAACTGGATCCTTTAGAATCCAACATAGCATTACAGCTACAAGAGCAGGAAGTAATGACCAGAGTCCAAAATGTCTCTTAATCTCGACTTTGGTATATTGCTTTTCTCCAAATTTATAATCAAGAACATATTCAAAGTTTTTAGATTTATCAGAGTTATAATCAGCTGAAGTTAAGGTTTTATTCATAAGACGTGATTCAGAAAGATTCACAGGCTCGATAAATTTTTTCTTTCCTTTATAGATATAAAAAGGAGCATCATTTTCCATCTCAACATCTAAAACGACTTTTTCTATAACAAAACTTGGGGCAACATAGAAACCTGCAAACAATGAAAGAATCATTGTAATTGAGAATATCCAAAAGCCGGGTACTGTCGCTAATTTTTTCATAATACATCCTTGTAAAATTATAAAATAATGACTGAGATAATTTAAATCTATTCAATTATCTCAGTCATATTAGATAGTTATCTTTAATTACATAAAACTTGGTAAAAACTTGAAAGCAATTAGTGCCAAGATTGTTGGCAATAATGCACTTTTTAATAGGCCTAATGGACTAATTCCATCTTCTCCAAAACTGGCCTTTAAAATCCCAAAACCAGCTGGGTTTGGAGCATTTGCAATAACTGTTAAACCACCACCTGTTACTGCACCAGCAACTAGGTAATATTTTTGCTGATCGCTTAATTCTACTAATGAACCAAGGTAAGTAAGAGCTGCATTATCAGTAATACCTGTCAAAGCAGTTGAGCCTAAATATAATGGTAATGTATCAAGACTAGCTAAGATTGGTTGTAACCACCATTTTTGAAGAGAGCCTAAAGTAACAAGACCTGCAAGAAAAAAACCAACTAACAAGGACTCTTTAAGCTTGATTGGGTCTTGAAACTCACTAGCGATTGCAACGAACCCCAAGAAGAAAAGAAATAGTCCAAGAAAAACAACCATATGATGAGCAGTTAATACTACAAGAGCAAGAAATACTAAATGAATCATTGTAACCCACCATGGAGCAAACTTTTCATTTTTCTTTGCTGCTAATTGAAAATCACCAGCTAATTCTTTTTTATTCATGAATGCGATAATTGCTGTTCCTATAATAACCGAAATAACCGCTTTATAACCGAAATGTCCGATCATGTGACCTATGCCCCATCCCCATTTTCCAGCAACCATTAATACTGGCGGCGCAGCAAAATGAGTCAAAGTTCCACCAATAGAAACATTAACAAAAAGTAATCCAATCGTTGCATATTTAAATTTTTGAGACATATCTCTTGAGTAAAAATTTTCTAAAAGAATGATTGCAGTAACTGTCATTGCAGCAGGCTCTGTAATAAACGAGCCTAGAATTGGGCCTATAATCAAAGCAGAGCAATAAAATGCCATTTTACCAGGAAGAGGAAGTAGTTTTGAAACAAAAACAATCATCTTCTCAGCAAAATCAATAACAGGTTTTGTTCCGGCCATGGCCATGATAACAAAAACAAACGCAGGTTCAGTAAAGTTTTGAGACTCAAGGTATTCAACAACTGAATGGCCGCCACTTATTCCTAACATAAAAAGAACAAGGACGCCCGCCCACATACCAAAGACTGCTTCTACTTCACCCAAGAAATGAAAAAGCGTCTCTTTCATAGAGCCCGGCTCAGAAGCATGTGCTATATGTTCAAATTTTTTAACCATGAAAGTATGTATTACAGCCAGCGCAAATAACACAGTACCGATAACTTCGATTGTTGAAGGATTCATCCTTTTATCCCCTTAGTTTTGATGTAAATGTATAGAATTAGTTTAAAACAATTGTGCAATTAATCAACGAAAAAACCCAATGCGCTACGCACCATCATCACCAATAGAACCAACAGGGCAACATTCTAATTGCTCAAGACATAATTCTATTTCATCTTCTGTTGTTGGCTGCTTTTGAACATAGGCATTACCATCATCATCTTCAGCAAAGAAATCTGGTGCTCCATTGTAACAAACATTACAAGCAATACAGCCCTCACCATTTTCATCATCTGGGTCAGTGCAATAAAATCTTCCTTCGATATTTTTTGGATGTTTTAAGTCTATATTTGCCACTTATGCTCTCCTTCACTTTATCATCTCTGAGAAATACATTAAAATACTGCACTTATATATCTAAAAAAGGAAAGAATGTATATGAAAGATAACGTAATGGATTTAGCAAAGTCTTGGTCTCAGAATATCTACTTTGACCAAGAGGATCGTGATGAGCTAATTGCTCTGATTGAATCAAACAACCAAAATGAAATTCATGAACGCTTTTACCAAAGTCTAAAGTTTGGAACCGGTGGCCTTAGGAGTATTATAGGTTTCGGTGCTAATAGAATGAACAAATATAATGTACGTAAAGCTACCCATGCGATGGCATTAGTTGCTCAAAGAAATAAAAAAAATAATTTTAGAGCATGTATTTCATATGACTGTCGCCAATTTTCGAAAGAATTTGCTCTTGAAGCGGCCCTGGTTTTTTGCGCCCATGGCTTTGAAACTTTTATTTTTAAAGAATTAACTCCAACACCTCTACTTTCATATGCTGTCAGATATTATGAAGCCGATTGCGGTATTATGATCACCGCAAGTCATAACCCAAAACAATATAATGGTTTTAAAGCTTACTGGAATGATGGAGCTCAAGTAACTCCACCTCATGACCAAGAAATAATTGATCAATTTAACGACATTACTGACTGGAATGAAATTCCCTTGTTATCGCAAACAGATGCTCAAACAAAAGGGCTACTTCACTGGATAGATAATGAGCTTTTTGATAAATATTATGGCCTAATTGAAAATGAAGTACTTGATATTGAAATGTGTAAAAAACACGGTAATGAGTTGAAAGTTGTTTTCACTCCCCTGCATGGTACAGGTCTCGTTCCTTGCCAGGAAATTGCCAAGCGATTATTTTTTACAAGTTTTGATGTAATAGAATCTCAAGCTATTTTTGATTCATCATTTTCTAATGTTGAAACAACACCAAACCCTGAGGATCCAAAAGCACTGAAACTAGCAGTGGCCCAAATGATTCAAGAAAATGGAGACCTTGCTTATGGAACAGACCCTGATTGCGATCGTCTGGGAGTTGTAGTTAATAACAAAGGTGAACCCTATTACCTCAATGGTAACCAAATAGGACTTCTACTACTTGATTATCGATTAAAAAAACTCAAAGAAAAAAACCTAATAGGCCCACAAGCTTATATCCTAAAAAGTATTGTAACTTCGCCGCTACAACGAACTATTGGAGAAAACTTTGGAGTACCAACATATGATACCTTAACAGGCTTCAAGTGGATGGCCCAAAAGATTCTTGAAATTGAATCAGAAAATAAAAATGCGCAATTTATTTTTGCATCAGAGGAGTCATTTGGTTATATGCCTTACAATTTCGTACGAGATAAAGATGCAGTTGCAAGTATGGCCCTAATGAATGAAGTAGCGTTATTTCATAAAATTGAAAAACGCTCTCTTGTTGATGCTCTTGATCTAATTTATGAAGAATATGGCTTTGCAAAAGAAGACCTTATCTCTTATACCTTCGAAGGTTCTGAGGGCCAAAGTAAAATTAATCAGATTATGAGCTTTTTTAGAAATGAAGTTCATAGTGACTTTCATGACTTTGAAGTCGAAGAGAAGCTCGACTTCGAAAATCTGACAAAAACTTTAATTAAAAATAATACAACCGAAAAAATTGAAATGACTTCAAGCAATGTACTTGCTTTTAATTTTAAGAATCAAACGACTTTATTTTTACGGCCATCAGGAACAGAGCCTAAAATTAAGTTTTATCTCATGATACAAAAATCGAATGGTTCGATTGAAGAGAAAAAACTAGCTGCCA
>CATLVU010000099.1 GCA_950061135.1 uncultured Oligoflexia bacterium | reverse complement strand
CATCTGCCTGGTGTTTATTATGTTGAAAATAGAGAAAATTTTAGAGAGGCCATAAGTAAAGTCGGTTACTCAAAAGTCTTTTCTGATCGTTTTGCTATAGACTTTGGCCATACCACTCCCTTAGGAGATAGGTTAATCGTTGATAACATTATGAAAACCTTATTGCCAATTATAAAAAAAAATCGAGACTAATACAGCTCGTATTTAGCAAGCCTTGTTTCAATTCCACCATTATATAGAACAAACTTCTTAGAAGTTCGAAGAGAGATTTTCTTAAGATGTTCTTTTTCACCAGCAAGAATATAAGCATCGCAAGTTTTATAATTGGCCTTTAGATTTTCACCAAATTTATAATATAGCTCTTCAAGTTCTTTTTTATCTCCGAGCCTATCTCCGTAAGGAGGGTTCGTAACGACAATTGCATTTTCAATATTCGAGGGAGCAAAATCAGCAGCGTCTTGATTTTCAATCTGAACAATTGATACCAATCCAAGTTCTCTTAGGTTTAGGATAAACTGTTTAATAGAATCATTAGAGTTATCATTGGCGATAAATTGATTTTTAAGCTTTTTTAAGTTTGTAAATCCTATATCAACTTGTTTTTGTAAGTCCTTAATGAGCTTATCTAAGTCTCTTAATAGGTATTTATCCTTAGTTAGATAAGTATGCCTTTGAAAGTCCCATTCCCTGTGATCAGGATGATAATCACGTAGTCTCATAAAGCTTGCAGGGATATTTGCTCTTATAAGCATGGCCTCAATAAGTAGAGTTCCCGATCCACACATTGGATCAATTAAAACTTGGTCTGTGTATCCTGTGAGCTTTATTATTCCTGCTGCAAGGTTTTCTTTTAGAGGAGCTTCAAAGGTTCGGCTTTTTCTATAGGCCCTCTCATGTAAAGAAAAGCCACACATATCAACGCTAATAGTTGCCATTTCTTTTTTTGATTCAGGATCATTCACAGGCTCTACATGAAGGATAATACTTACATCAGGTCTATCCTTGTCAACTGAAGGGCGTTCTCCGTATTTATTTCTAAGATTATCTACTAACGCATCTTTTAAAGTTTGAGAGAGAAATAATGGACTTTTAAATCCTGACCATTTTTTTCCATCTTGAGAGCGATTTTGAATTGTAGTGATTTTGAAAGTTTCGTCAGGAGTTAAAATTGATTTCCATTTAATATCCTTGGCATGGTGATAAAGATTTTTTTCGTTTTGAATTTCAAACTGAAAAAGTTGCTTGTACACTCTTGATGCGATTCTAGTAGTTAAAATAAGCTCAATTGCCTTAAAGTTTGAGCAAGAAAATTGAATTCCTCCCTTTCTTATCTCAAATTCAGAAATTTTCATATTTTGTAGCTCTTCAGCAAGAATTTCTTCTAGTCCGATTGGACACACTGCGAAGAACTGGTCAGTTAGTTTTTTAATGTCTTTTTTCATAGTGGCTTAATAACAGTGATTAAATTGATTGTCTGCTTATAGTTGTTCTTTTGTAAGAATATTACTAAGATTGGGTGCAAATAGATTAATTGAGGAGAGAGCATGCTTATGGCAACAGAAAATTACAAAGTAAAAGATATTTCCCTAGCTGACTGGGGAAGAAAAGAAATAGAGCTAGCAGAAGCAGAGATGCCAGGACTAATGGCAATTCGAAAAGAATACGGACCTGATCAACCACTTAAAGGCGCAAGAATCGCTGGTTGCCTTCATATGACAATCCAAACTGCTGTTCTTATTGAAACTCTAACAGCACTTGGAGCTGATGTAACATGGTCTTCATGTAATATTTTTTCAACTCAAGATCACGCAGCAGCTGCAATTGCGGCCACTGGAGTGCCAGTATTTGCTTGGAAAGGTATGAACGAAGAAGAATTTGATTGGTGTATAGAGCAAACACTTCATTCTTTTAAAGATGGAAAAGCGCTTAATATGATTCTTGATGATGGTGGTGATCTTACCAATATGGTTCTTGATAAATTTCCAGAGCTTGTTAAGGACATTAAAGGTCTATCAGAAGAAACAACAACAGGTGTTCATAGATTATATGAGCGTATGAAAAAAGGCACACTTCCAATGCCTGCAATTAACGTAAATGATTCTGTTACAAAATCTAAATTTGATAATAAGTATGGATGTCGTGAGTCGGCAGTTGATGCAATTAGAAGAGCGACAGATATTATGATGGCCGGAAAAGTGGCGGTTGTTTGTGGTTATGGAGATGTAGGTAAGGGAACGGCTGCTTCACTTCAGGGTGCAGGCGCTCGAGTTATCGTAACTGAAATTGATCCAATCTGTGCACTTCAAGCTGCAATGGAAGGCTTTGAAGTTAAACGTTTAGACACTGTTGTGGGTCTTGCGGATATCGTTATTACAACTACTGGAAATAAAGATATTGTTCAGGGGCAACATTTTGAAAAAATGAAAGACAAAGTTATCGTTTGTAATATCGGACATTTTGATAACGAAATCGATATGGCATGGATGAATAAAAATCATGGAGACACAAAAGTAGAAATCAAGCCTCAGGTTGATAAGTATACTGTAAATGGCAAAGATATAATTGTTCTTGCAGAAGGAAGACTTGTTAATTTAGGATGTGCTACAGGCCACCCATCATTCGTAATGAGTAATTCATTTTGTAACCAAACTCTTGCTCAAATTGAGCTTTGGAATTATTCAGATAAGTATAAAAATGAAGTTTACGTACTACCAAAGCACCTAGATGAAAAAGTAGCAAGATTACACCTTGATAAAATAGGTGTTGAGCTTGAGACACTTCGTCCAGATCAAGCTGAGTATATTGGGGTTACGGTAGATGGGCCATTTAAACCAGAGCAATATCGTTACTAGGCACAAATAAGCTACAAATTTTTAAAGGTACACGCTTCCTTTTGGAAAAATCAGCTACTTATAGAATCAAAGTGGCATAGTTTTCCCATCAAAAGCTGATTATTTAGATCATTAAAATTATCTCCCGAGTATGTGAATACATCGGGAGATAAATATGAAAAGAACTAAATCAGTACTACTGTTTGCATTTTTTTACTCAATTAATGTATTCGCAATATTACCAACAGCACAAATCTCAAATCTTAGCGGTGATTATCTTGATCCATCAGGGCAAGGACGCGCAGACTATGTGATGTATGAAGATGAAATTGATGTTAGGGATGTTGATGTTGAACTTGAAAAGCAAGCGGGTGCAATTTATTTAAAAGTTTTAGATACTGAATTTAGCTTGGACGAATTACCAGAGCAGATAAATGATTTAAAATCATTAAACCTAGCGGGGCTTGATTTTGAATCACATGGGCATGATTTAGATTTAAAACTAGATTCATTTTTAGGAGAAAACTATGAAGGCAATGGCTTTAGTTTAAAAACTTTGTCAGCAAGTTGTAGTGGAACTGAAGATGGAATTGATCTGCAGGATGAATTATTAAATAGTTGTTTGAACTCTGAATCCCGTTTTCAAATTGGAAGACTAGAACTTAAGGAGTCTGGCAAGACAGATGTTATTAGCGGTTTATTGATTACTCTTAAACAGAATGATTTATATCTGACTGTTGTTGCTGAAGGTAAAAGAATAAAAGGCTACGGGGCAGTGTTTTATGAGGGAGATAAAATAAGGATTCGTTTAGACAAAGTTAAGTATAAGTTTATACCTATAACAGGCCGTGTTTTTGGTGAACTTAAAAAGCTGGAAAACGATAAAATAAGTGTGAATCGTCCTTGGATTGAAATTCAATTATAATTAGTGTTAAGCTCTGTGAAAAAGGAGTCGATGATGGAAAAGCTTTATATTGTGACAGACCATGCAGCGTTTGAAGCAAAGGAGTTTTTAAAAGAGAAACTTCAAACAAAATTTGAGGTGATTGATCTTGGTACAAACTCTAATGAAAGTGTACATTATCCGGACTATGGAAAAAAAATTGCACAAGCTGTTCTAGAAAACGGACAAAGAGGTATCGCTTTATGTGGATCAGGTATAGGTATTTCAATACAGGTAAATCGCTATAAAGGTATTAGGGCGGCCCTATGTAGGGATGTTGAAGATGCTCAAATGTCTAGGAAGCACAATGATTCAAATATTTTATGTCTTGGTGGTCGTAAGCATTCTAATCAGCAATTAATAGAAATTGTGAATGCATGGTTGGAAACAGAATTTGAAGGTGGACGGCATCAAACAAGAGTTTCTATGTTGGATCAGGATTAGTTTTGTACTTCGAGATTTTTCCAACCACTTGCTCTATAGCGATAGGAGATAATGTCAAAGATTCCCTTACTGGTATCTTTTACTATCTCTGCTTCTCGAGTTGCTTTTTCAGCGAAATCTAATATTTCAATTGAGTCTTTTTTCTTGCCGGATTTCTTTTTAAAACGAGATAAAAGATTTGATTTTCCTCGTTGAGATTTTTGCCTAATAGTTCCACCAGAACGAGTTTTTCTTGGGTCTGCGTTTATCGCTTTTTTTATTTCAGGAGACTGGGCCAATGCTGAATCTCCTAAGCTGCCAGATAATAGCGCCGGTGTTTTTTCAGGAGTTGATTGACTTGCAATTGATGCTGCCGCTAGTTTTGGAAAACCTTGTTTGATTAGCCCTTGAGCGATCTTTTTTTGTTCGTCATTGAGTTTGATTTTTGGAACATTTTTGGGTTTAAAATTTTCAAGTTGCTTTTTAGCAAAGGCCCTATTTTGAGAGTCAAGGGCTTCAAAATTAGCACTTGATAATCCTTCCGATAGTGGCTGAAGTGTTTGGAGCGGATTTTTTAAAAGTAATGGATTTGCACCAAATTTAGCGGCACCAACTTTAAATGCCTTATCAATACAGGTATCTGTTTTGGCACAAGCACAAGTGGGGTCGGGCTGTCCTTTAGCATCAGCACAAATAAATGGTTCACTTCCATTTTTGGCCCTAGCAGCCAAAACTTCAGGAATACAAAATCGTTGGAAGTTTGTAGGGTCTGAAGCTGCAGAGGTTTCTTCTGCACAAAAACAAGTTGTCGCAGTAAAAGGATTACAATCACCTTTTTGCGGTAGTTCCTTTGCCATTTGTTTTAAAATCTTTGCTCTTTTTTCACTAATTTTTGCTTTTCTAATATAAAAACCAGCGACTACTGTTGCCGCTGCAAGTTTTGCATAGGTTTTCCAGTCACCACTCAGAGATTTTGTTGCCAGCATAACCCCATAGCAAGCTGCAACTGCTCCCCAAAGATAACCTTGAGTTTTTGAAGCTTTTGCTAAGTTTTTTTGTGAGTTTGCAACAGCGTAAAAGGCATCTGCTTGTTTTGTTTGTGTGGAAGATTTATCAAAGTTTTCTTTTTCTTTATTACTTTGGCTTTGAATAAAAGTAGATGCTGCTAACTCTGCTGCACCAGCTGCGAGAGCGCAGTAATCTGTTTTAGAGTCACCTTCGCCGCCACCTTTCATCACTGCCGTTAGGCTCATAATCATAGTATAAGCTTTTAAAACTGCGGGAAGAGCATTGTCCCATTTTTGACTTTTTGAGCCTTCTTCAAAAGCACTCGAATCATTTTCACAAATATCGTCAAAGCCACCTCGACCTTCATCACAAAGTTCGTTGTACTCTCTGTCCACAAGACCTCGGTTTACATATTCTTTGGCCTGAGCTTCCTCTTCAGGTGTTAATACTTTAGTCTCATCAAAGGCTTCTTCAAAAGCAAAACCATTGCTTATAAATGTAAAAAAAAGGGCCAAATATACAAATTTCATAAAACTTCTCACTCAATCATTTTAAGCTTGCATAGCGAAAAATATTAAATATTTTATTGTTACTTTTAGTATATGAGTATTTTCAATTGGTTAAAGAGGGAAAGACTTGAAATAAGATAATATAGCTGCAAAATAAAAGACACAAAAATGGCCATATTCTAATAATTTAGCTAATTTATCCCCATGCCAAAAAATAAAAGTGTACAACATACATCAGATAATGAACTTACTCACTCAATGGCCCATTATCTTCTTACAATTCATAAATTGAAGGAAGAAAAAGGCTATGCTCGAGTTACGGATATTGCTAAGTCTTTAGGTATTACAAAAGGAAGTGTTTCAACTGCTTTGAGTAATTTAAAGAAAAGAGACCTAATCGAAGAAGATGAAAGTAAGTTTCTATCTTTGTCAGAGAGTGGGCATGATGAAGTCCATAATATTCTATCCGTAAGAACATTAATGTTTTATTTTTTAAGAGATATCTTGGGGGTGCCTGAAGAAGAAGCCCAGAAAGATTCTTGTTTGGTTGAACATCTTTTAAGTAGCGAAACTCGAGAAAAACTTTTTGGTTTTATGAAAAAGGTGACAAATGAAGAAAAAATAAAAGGTTTTACTTCAGAGCTAGATCTTACAGAGTTTAATACTCATAATGACTTCATTGAAGCCCAAAAGGGCGATACACATTTGTCATGAAAGACTTTACTAAGTTTTTTAAAACCTTAGATGCAGGCTTTAAAAAAAATAGCATCTACATTTTTTTGACATATTTTTTTATACTTTTAAGCTATCCCCTTGCTAGGTCAACAACAAGTGCAATCTTTTATGAACATTATACTTCAGCACAATATTCATTAGCGGCATTTTTCGGAGTAGCTTTTTTACTAGCTTTTATCTGGCTTAATAATAAGCTTCAAGTAAAAATAGGGATCCATAATTTGTTTTCATTAACAGGTTTGTTAACGATACTTTTTTTTGGACTCTCTTTTGTTCTTGTAAACTTTCAGATACCACAAGGTGCTTTTTTGCTCTTTGCAATTAAGGAATCATATGTTGTTTTACTTTTACATTTATGTCTCGCATTTACAAATGCTTATTATTCTCTAGAGCAAGTAAAGGTTTTATTTGGTCCCTTAGGAGCAGTTGGTGCACTTGGAGGAATTCTTGGTGGTCAAATCACAAGTTACCTCGCGGAGCAGTTCACGCCAGAGTATATTTTTATTCCAGCCAGTATTTTTATCCTGTGTTCATTGGCATGTTTTTATCAAACAAGAAACGTAAAATTGGTAGGAGTTGATAAGAAAAACTCGATAACGCCTATTAAAGCAGTTCAAAGTGTGAAAAAGTATGTGTTTATAATTGCTTCGATTATTGCTTTGTCTCAGTTTGTGATTTTTATCGCTGATCTGCAATTTAATATCGTTTTTGAAAAAATGATCACGAGTAAAGTTGAACGCACAAAATATTTAGGTAATTTCTACTCGATGGTTAATGGAGTCTCTTTTGTACTTCAATTTTTTGTACTACCAATTATTTTAACTCAGTTTAGAGTTAAAACTATTTTCTTGTTTATCCCTGTGTTCTATATAATTTTAATTCTTGCTGGAGTAAGTATCGGAAGTGGTAGCTTATTTATTATAGGAGGTGTCTTCATCTTTTTGAAAGGCACGGACTACTCAATTTTCAATACAGTAAAAGAAGTTATGTATTCTCCATTATTAAGTTTACAAAAATTTGGAGCAAAATATTTAACTGATATGTTCTCATACAGAACGGCTAAAGCTTTTATTGCTTTTATAATGGCCATTTTGGCAATAACAGATATTCGAATTTTAACAGTGTTACAGTTAATTTTTATAGGCTTGTGGATATGGCTTATTTACCTTGCATTTAAAGAACAAGAAACAATAAATAAATAAAAATTGAAGGAGGGAGAAATGAATTCTCTTTTAACGTTGGAAACAGGTCTTTTTGATGATGCTGTTGATTTTAATAAGATACAAACATCAGAGTACTTAGAAGCTTTAAGCAGTGCTGTCGAGCTTGCGGAGATAAGAATAGATAAAATATCTCAAGAAGCAACTCCTAATTTTAAAAATATAATAGAAGCACTTGAGTGCTCGAGCAAAGAAATAGATAAAGTAACTTGTGTTTTTTATGCGATGTACAGTGCTCATTGTACAGACGACTTATCGAAAATTTCAGAAGAGTTTAGCGAAAAACTGACAAATTACTCGAGTAATATTTATCTAAATGAAAAACTTTTTTCCCAAATAGAAAAAGTTGTAAATCTAAACGAACAATTAACTCCAGAGCAGCAGACCTTACGAAAGAAAACATTTGATGACTTTAGACGTAATGGTGCTTTACTCAGTGATAAGGACAAAGAAATATTAAGAGAATTAGATAAAAAATTGTCCAAATTACATCTCGATTTTTCTGAGAATGTTAGAAAAGCAACCAATGATTATATTCTATTTGTTGAAGATAAATCTCGACTCGAAGGTCTATCGATAAGAGATATTTCAAGTGCTAAAGAATTGGCCAAAGAAAAGGGAAGAGAAGATGCTTGGGCTTTTTCATTGCAATATCCAAGCTATTCTCCTGTTCTAAAGTTTTGCCATGATCGTGACTTACGAGAAGAATTAAGTCGCGCTTCAGGACAAAGGGCAACCACCGGAGAGTATGATAACTCTCAGATTATAGTAGAGATTTTAAAACTAAGAAAACAAAGAGCTGCACTCTTGGGATACAAAAACCATGTCGACTATACACTAGAAAATCGTATGGCCAAAAGTGAAGAAACAGTAATGACTTTTCTTGAGGATTTATACTCTAAAGCTTTCACAAAAGCGCAAGAGGAAACGACAGAGTTACAGAAACTTCAAGAGGAGAAACTTCGAAGTTGGGATGTATCGTATTTAACAGAGAAGTTGAAAATGCAAAAATTAAGCTTCGATGAAGAAACTCTAAAACCATACTTTCAAATTGAGAATGTTATAGACGGAGCATTTGCCGTTGCGAAAAAACTTTATGGTCTAAATTTTAAACTAAGAACCGATATCCCTGTCTATCATAAAGATGTTCAAGTATTTGAAGTAAGTGAGGGAGATAAATATATAGGACTATTTTATACTGACTTTTTTCCTCGAGCTGAAAAAAGGCCAGGCGCTTGGATGACAGGTCTAAGAGAACAAGGATTAGAAGAGGGAGAAGTAAAACGACCACATGTAATGATTGTTTGTAATTTTACCCCTTCTACAAAAGACAATCCATCTTTACTGAACCTTGATTCAGTTCAAACTTTATTTCATGAGTTTGGACATGCGCTTCATGGTCTATTAGCAAATACAACTTATAGGTCTTTGAGTGGGCCTAATGTTTTCTGGGATTTTGTAGAGCTTCCATCTCAAGTTATGGAAAATTGGGTTACAGAAAAGGAGTGTCTAAGCTTATTTGCCAAACATTATCAAACAGGAGAAGTCATTCCTGATGACTTAATAAATAAAGTAATTGAGTCACAAAAATTTATGGAAGCCACGGCCACGATTAGGCAATTATCATTTGCAACTTTAGATATGAAAAGCCATTTAACTGATCCTGAATCAATTTCAAATATTTTTGATTTTGAAGAAGAAGTTATGGATAGATTTCGCCTTGTTCCTAAAACAGAAAGGTCAAATATGTCCTGCGCTTTTGGGCATCTCTATGCCGGAGGCGGTTATGCTTCGGGTTATTATAGTTATAAATGGGCAGAAGTTTTAGACGCTGATGCTTTTTCTCTTTTTTTAGAAAAAGGTATTTTTGATCAAGAAACGGCCATGAGTTTTCGCAAAAATATTTTGGAAAAAGGTGGAACTGAAGACCCAATGAAACTTTATAGAGACTTCAGAGGGCGTGAACCCAAAGTTGATGCTTTATTAGAAAGAGCAGGTCTAAGTTAGAAACAGTCGTTAAAAAACTTTTGATTACTTATTTTTTGGAATAGGGCTTCTGTTTTTACAGTATCTTCAAATAATTTACGAATATGAACTTCTTCCAAAATATATCTACTCTTAAAATAGAATTCTTGGATTTCAGGAAGTTTACTGGTTATACAATTAGGCTTCTTGGCTTGAGCTTGCATGGTATTTAAAAAAGTTTGTAATATATAATAAGCTTGTTCAATAATTGATTTTATAGCATTTTTATCAAGAGCATTTAGATCTTGTGTTTCATTTGGGTTTTCTTTTGAGAATAGCGCTTCTTTTTTTAAAAGAATCAATTTTAAAAGTTCAAGGCTAACAGATTTTTTATTGCGGTTACAAATTTGATCAAGCAGGGCGGGCTTAATCCGGACTCTTTGACTTAATTGAATAAAATCAGAAATTAAGGCTTCATTTAGTTTTAAATATGCTCCGTGTGTTTTGTTTTTATATAGTGTTTTCTCTTCTTTTCCCAAGCATTTGAGAATGGGAGAAGCAACTGAAAGAGAAGTATAGCTAATTAATAATGCGATAATAAGGATTTTCATATATCTATTTTATCCATTTTATAACTACATTCAAATTCATTTTGTCGATATTTGGATTAAG
>CATLVU010000098.1 GCA_950061135.1 uncultured Oligoflexia bacterium | reverse complement strand
TACAGTTTGAAGGATCAGTTATTACGAGCAAGTAGTAGCATTGCCTTAAATTTATCAGAGGGGAATGATAGATATAGCTTAAAAGATAAAAGGCGCTTTTTTAATTATGCCCTAACAAGTCTTCGAGAAGTCCAAACTTTGTGTAAACTAGAAAACCTAAAAGAACTGGCAATCAAAGCTGATCATTTAGGTGCTATGATCTATGCTCTAAACCGTAATCTGACCGAAGCCGTTGCCGAAAGTGATGCCGTAACCGAAAAACAATAATTTCAACTTAAATGATATAGATACTAGAAACCGCCCTACAAGATTGGTGTTGTGAACCTGCTTAAGTTTGTCCATTTACCTTTATTCCTGTCCTTTCAGTTAATTAAAGTTCTTTATTTTCAATAGCTTATCAGCTTTAGTCAGTCCTTATTCATGCACTCTTTTTGGTAAGAATTATAACTGCCCAATTTTGAGGAAAAATGATTCTAGAAAAGTACAACGATTTAGATGTAAAAAAAAATGTGGATCACGCTTTTGTTCTCAAAGCCATAAACTTGAATACTATTAAAAGAAAAGAAGAACCCAATTGATATGTTTATTTATTATCATAATCACTATTATTTAAAGAGGCTAACACCAATCTAGTCAGGCAGTTTATTTACAATTGTATGGAATCTAGATAAATTATCCCAAAAAAGGGATGAAATATGGAAGCAAACTTTGATGGACTAGTAGGACCTACACATAATTACGCAGGACTATCAGATGGTAATATTGCATCAAAAAGCAATGCCAAAGACAAATCTCATCCAAAGGCGGCAGCACTTCAAGGATTATCCAAAGCCAAGGCATTGAAAGATAGGGGCTTTGTTCAAGGAATATTAGCGCCCCATGCCCGTCCAGATATTTTAATGCTAAAAAGATTAGGCTTTACAGGTTCAGATAAGCAAATTATTGAAAAGGTAGCTAAGGGCCATCCCGAGCTTCTAACTAATTGCTATAGTTCTTCTGCTATGTGGACAGCAAATGCGGCAACAGTGTCTCCGAGTGCAGATACTTATGATGGCCGAGTCCATTTTACGCCGGCCAACCTGTCTAACAAGCTACACAGATCAATTGAGCCTGAACTGACAGGAAGAATTTTGAAGCAAACCTTTAGAGATGATAAGTTTTTCCATCATCATTCACACCTACCTTCTGGACTTTATTTTGGAGATGAAGGTGCCGCAAACCATACAAGGTTTTGTAAAGACTACTCAGAGAAAGGGGTGGAGTTCTTTGTTTTTGGAAACTATAGTCTTAGACAAGGGATGCCGGCTCCCAAGGTATATCCTGCAAGACAAAGCTTTGAGGCATCTCAAGCAGTTGCGAGGTTACATGGCCTTGATATGGAGAAAGTAGTTTTTGCTCAACAAAATCCGGATGTCATTGATCAGGGTGTGTTTCATAACGATGTTATTTCTGTGGGGAATGGAAATGTATATTTTTATCACGAACAGGCACTTCTAGATAGTGATGCTGTACTTAGTGAGATCGCAATGAAACTTGACTCGCAATTGCATTCTATTATGGTTCCTACAAAAAGTGTCAGTGTTCAAGACGCTGTAAGCAGTTATCTTTTTAATAGCCAGCTTTTAACTAAAAATGATGGGAAAATGGTAATCGTTGTGCCAGAGGAATGTCGTGCCAATCCAGCTGTTTGGTCTTATTTAACTGAACTAGAAAAAACTGATAAAATTGTAAATGAAGTTCTTGTAATGGATGTTACCGAAAGCATGAAAAACGGTGGAGGTCCTGCTTGTTTACGATTAAGAGTGGCCTTGACGGACACAGAGCTTGGGGGCGTAAATCCACAAACATTATTAACTGATAGTCTTTATACTCAGCTAACAAAATGGGTAGAAAAACATTATAGAGATCAGTTTTTACCATCTGATCTTGCAGATCCATCACTGATAGATGAGGTTCGATTTGCCTTAGATGAGTTGACTCAAATTATGGATTTGGGATCTGTCTATGATTTTCAAATCTAAATTATTCACTTTGTTTTTTATCTAAGTAGTATTGATAATTTCCTGGATAGATTTGTATTTTATTTTGATCAACTTCATAAACATGTGCTGATAATTCATTGAGAAAAAATCTATCATGGCTTACAAAAACAATTGTTCCTTCATATTCTTTTAAAGCATTGAGTAGTACTTCTCGAGAGGCAATATCTAGGTGGTTGGTTGGTTCATCTAATATGAGAAAGTTATTATTTTGGGCAAGAAGACCTGCTAAGATAAGTCTACTTTTTTCACCTCCAGATAATACTCTTACTTTTTTATGAACATCATCACCTCGGAACAAAAATGCTGCTAAAAGATTTCTACAAAATCCATCACTGGCCTGAGGTAGGACAGATTGAATCTCTTCTAGCACTGTTCTTTCTGGATTAAGTACATCAAAAGAGAATTGTCCAAAATATCCTAGTTTTACACTGGGCCCTACTTGTGCAGTTCCGGCAGTAGCGTCTGTTTTATTAGCGATCACTTTTAGAAGAGTAGATTTTCCAGCTCCGTTCACACCAACTAAAGCTATTTTATCTTGCCTACGAATAGTTGTTGTAAGACCTTCGAAAACTAGATGTTCGCCATTATCTTTAGGCCATACTTTTTTAAGGTCTTTAATAATCACAACATCGTCACCACCCCGAGGAGGAGTTGGAAATTCAAAGTCGATAGTTTCTTCTTCTGGTGGAACTTCAATACGATCTATCTTTTCTAGTTTCTTTACCCGTGACTGAACTTGAGCGGCATGGGAAGCCCTTGCTTTGAATTTTGCAATAAACTCTTCATCTTTTGCTATAGAGTCTTGTTGTCTCTTAAACTCTGATTTTATTTGGTTAAGGCGGAGAACTTTTTCTTTTTCATAAAAGTCGTAATTACCGCTATAGGTAGTTGCTGTTTTATGGGCAACTTCAATAATCTTTTTACAAACGCCATTCATAAAGTGACGATCGTGAGTGGTCATAAAGATTGCGCCTTCAAATTCTTGAAGCCATTTTTCGAGCCAAATAATTGTTTCAAGATCAAGGTAGTTTGTAGGCTCATCCATGATGATTAGATCAGGTCTCATTACAAGTACTTTCGCTAGTGCAATCCGCATTTTCCAACCACCACTAAAGTATTCTATATTCTTATGATGATCTTCCGGATTAATCCCAAGGCCCGTTAAAACTTCTTCAGCGCGAGATTCAATATCATAGCCCCCTCGTCCTTCAAAGTCAGTTTGAACATCACCCATTTGTTCTAGGATAGTGTTCATTTTGTCTGGATCTAAGTTTGGGTCAGCGAGTTCTTGCTCAAATGCTCTAAGTTTTTGTTGTAATTGTTTTAACTCGGGATCTCCGCTGAGGACAACTTCTAAGGCGGTATGGCCTTTCATTTCTCCAACATTTTGGGAAAAATAAGAAAGTCTTAATTTAGAAGGGAAACTTATTTGGCCTGTGTCTGGTCTTTCTTCCCCTATAATCATTCTAAATAGGGTAGTTTTACCAGCGCCATTAGGTCCGACTAATCCAACTTTTTCACCAGGGTTTATTTGAAAGTTTACGTTCTTATAGAGGACCTGGCCTCCTTGATTTTTTTCTAGATTGCTTACGTTTAACATATAGATAATATTTCAGAAAAAAATTCTTGTGGCCATGTTAAATAGGAACTTCTGTGTTATAAAAGTCAAAATTATGCGTGTGAAAATGAACCTACCTCAATTCTTTCAGTCTAAAAATATCTATTATGGTTATATTGTTCTCATAGTTGGTACTTTAGCAGTCGTCATGAGTATTCCTGGGCAAACTATGGGGATAAGTGTTTTTACCGATTACTTAATTGAAAGCTTTGGTATTGAACGAAACTCTCTAAGTTTGGCCTATATGATAGGAACTTTTAGTTCGGCCATGTTTTTGCCTTTTGCAGGAAAAATGTTGGATAAGTTTGGAGCTAGGTTCTTGGGAGTTTTCTCTGCTTTTGGACTAACATTTTTTCTATTACTTTTATCTGTTTCGCCTCGATTTTTACAATTATTTGAACGAAGTTCATATTTTTCGATTATAGCTTTTATTACTGTCACTTTCTGCTTTTTAGGAATAAGACATTTTGGTCAAGGACAATTAACAATGGCGGCCAGAACCATGATGGGTTTATGGTTTGAGAAAAAACGTGGTCTCATGCTTGGGATCAGTGGTGTCTTTGTTGCTTTTGGCTTTGGGGCTTCTCCATTATTTATTACAAGTTTGATTGATCATTATAATTGGATTGTAGCTTTGCATATACTGGCCATAATGACAGGAGGGATGGGAGTAATCGCGCTGTTAATGTTTAGAAAATCCCCTGAAGATTGTGGTATTGAGATTGATGGTGGAAAATATAAGTCTGATAATCAGGAGATACAAGAAAGTATTTCTTTTACTGCGGATCAAGCTAAAAAAACTTTTACTTTTTGGGCCTATAATTTGGGCCTCACAAATCAGGCGTTATTAATAACAGCAGTTACTTTTCATTTGGCAGATATTTCACGCCAAGTGAATTTGGACCCCAAGCAAGCTTTTGCAATCTTTTTACCTGTAAGTTTTATCTCTGTTTTTGCAGATCTTATTGGTGGGTATCTTAGTGATAAAATACCATTAAAATATTTATTAGCTACTCAGCAGATGGGTTTAATTTTGGGGCTGTTAGGCGTTCAATCTATTGGCACAACTTCAGGCCAAGTGATGTTTGCTGTAGGTTTTGGTATTTCAGGAGGATTGTTTGCACTTTTAAATGGAGCTGCATGGCCTAAGCTTTTTGGGCGTAAGTTTTTAGGCTCAATTGTTGGGATAACTACTAGCTGGCTTGTTGCTGGTAGTGCTATAGGCCCATATCTGTTTAGTTTTGTGCAATCATATTTTGGAGATTATAGAGTTATTCTCTATGCTTCACTTTTATTGCCAATCAGTGTTTTGATTATGTCTATCTTGGTAGTGAACCCACGCAAAAAAGAATTACTTTCTGTCTCGAAGCTTAGCGAGCAATCTTAAAATTTCAAGATACAGCCAAATTAAAGTTACAAGCAATGCGAACGATGCATACCATTCCATATATTTTGGTGCTCGGGATTTTTCTCCATTTTCGATAAAGTCAAAATCTAAAACTAAATTTAAAGCTGCAATGATAACAATAAAGACAGAGATACCAATACCTAATGGGGAAGAGCTATGCAAAAAACTCATGCTATGACCGAAAAAACCCATAATGAAATTGATAATATAAACAATAAAAATTCCACCAGTGGCAGCAGCAACTCCGAGCTTGAAATTTTCAGTTGCTTTAATTAGACCAGATTTATAAGTGATAAGTAGAGCAAGAAAAATTGCCATTGTTAAACTGATCGCCTGAAAGGCAATGCCTGGGTATTTAAGCTCAAAGCCTGCAGAGATAACTGCGAGTAAAAATCCTTCGCATGCAGCATAAATGGGGGCAAGATAGGGAGCAGTTGTCTTCTTAAAACTGATTATCAAAGCGATAATCAATGTTCCAATTGCACCGCCTATTACCCAACCAAAAAACTTAGAAATAGTATCGCCGTTAACTTGACTTGGATTTACAATATCAGTACTAGGCATGATTTGTATCCAAGTGTAATACGCTACAGACATAAGGATACCCAATAAGATGAATGATTTATTTACAGTTCCTGATATAGTCATTGAATTTGAATCATGTCCTGCTTGAGCAAAAACTTTATCATTTAACACGGGATTAGCGCTTCTCATCATAGTGATCTCCTTAATTTTTTTAATAATATACCGCTCCTAGGTAAAACTCAAACTTATGTTAGACTAAGTTTGCAAATTTCTATGAGGAGAAAAAAGAGTGGAAAAATTAGATATTAAAATTTTATCACATGATATTCAAGGTCATCCAACTCATGAGTTAGCACTTTCGGTTTTGGAGGGCCTATCTGAGAATCCTAAAAAACTTCCTTCAAGACTTTTTTATGATGATAAGGGAAGTAGTTTATTTAAAAAAATCATGCAATTAGAAGAGTATTATCCTACTAAATGTGAAGCAGAGATTTTAAAAGCAAATGGTGGCAAAATTGCAAAACATATGAAGGGTAAAAAGTTTAATCTGATTGAGCTTGGATGTGGAGATGGTGCTAAAACCATTACAATTTTAAATAGCTTAAGAGAAGAGACTAAAAGTTTTGACTATGTTCCTCTCGACATTTCTCAGGCAGCTATCGAGTACCTTTATCAAAATCTACAAAAAGAATATGATCAAAAAATTCCTTTTAAAATTTATGGACTAGTTGCTGAGTACTTCCAAGGATTAAAATGGCTTAGCGAGAATGCTTCAGATCAAAATATGGTTTTATTTTTGGGTTCAAATATTGGGAATTTTAGTCGTCCCATGGCCCTTAGATTTCTTCGTCATCTATGGCATTCATTAAATCCAAATGATGTGGTTTTAATCGGTTTTGATCTTAAAAAAGATTTAGATATTTTATACGATGCTTATAATGATAAAAAGGGTGTTACTAAAGAGTTTAATTTTAATGTTCTTGATCGAATTAACAAAACTTTAAATGGAAACTTTGATCGCAAAAATTATCAACATCAAGGTTTATACAATGTTCAAACTGGCGCAATGGAGAGTTATCTGATTAGTCAGTGTGAACACGAAGTTTATATAAAGGATTTAGATAAGAGCTTTTCATTTAAGCCGTGGGAGCCTCTTCATATGGAGTACTCTTATAAATATCTTGAAAGTGATATTGTAGATTACGCTACCAGTACAGGTTTTGAAGTTATTGAAAACTATAAAGATAACAAAGGTTACTTCGTTGATTCGCTATGGAGAGTTATAAAGTGATTCTTGAATAAGTGAGTACTGAATTCGAAGATCATTAAGTTGTGTTTCCCAATAATTAGGATCATTAAAATGTGTAAAAGCTCTTTTGAATGCTGGATCTTCCCAGCGTTTAGCTATCCAAGTAGAAAAGTGAATAAAGCGTAACGCCCTTAAAACTTCAACTAATTTTATCTCTTGAAAATTAAAATCTCTCATTTCTTGATAGGCCTCTAAAAGTAGATGTCTATCCTGAATTGCATACTGATCTGTTCCGGGAATAATTAGCCATATGTCCTGAACAGCTGGGCCTACTAAGGTATCGTCAAAATCAATAAAGAACATTCCTTCTGAGTCTCTGGAGATAATATTGCCGCAATGGCAATCACCATGAATACGAATATTAGTAATATTTTGAAATAAAGGCTTAGCTAATTGGCATATATCCAAAACAATCTTCTCGTAAGACTTTACGATATGAGAAGAGATAAAATTATTTTCTAATAAATAATTTAAATTCTGAATACCAAAAGTATCTTCATTTATTTTTAGACGATGCTGTGCTTGTCTCGTTGCTCCCACGTTGTGAAGCCGTGCCAGCATTCTTCCCATAATTTGAATTTGCTCCGTATTCATCTCATCAGGTGCGCGTCCTCCTCTTTTAGGGAAGACGGTGTAATAGATATTTTGTTCCTCTAATGAGTAGAGGCTTAGGCCATTAATTTTCAAAGGAGCAATAACGGGGACTTCAAATTCTTGAAGATCGAACATAAAAAGATGTTCCTCTTTGATTTGCTCTTTAGTCCATCGGCCAGGTCTGTAAAATTTTACGATAATAAATGAGTTTGTAAGTTCATCAAAGTCTTGGGGGTTCTCAATTTCAACTTCGTAAACTCGGTTTTCCATACTGTTGAGCTGAATACAGCGACCTGTTACTTCAAAACCTAGCTTGGCAACGGCGTCAAGGATGATCTCTGGTGTAATAGTATAAAAAAATTCAGTTTGTCCTTTACCCCAAATATGATTCTGCATGCTTTGCCTTTTAATGATTGGAGGCTATGATAGTTAAAATTTTATCAAAAGAAAATAAAATGAAACTTTATTATTGCTTATTATTTTTTGTAACTTTTGACCTTTGGGCCATGCCTCGTTCAGTTGAGTTTAAAAATAAAACTCTTATAAAGCAGGGACAAGCAAAAGTTGAAGTGTTCTTCTTTGATGTTTATGAGATTGCTTTTTATAAAAGTAGCGACAAAAAGCTAGAGTTATTACGGTTAAAGTATTTAAGAGATATTGACAAAAACGCTTCTATTAAAGGCTGGAATAAAAGCTTTGATGATCTTAAGGGAAAATCAAAGGCAAAAAAGTGGATATTGGGACTGACTCCTGATATGAAAAAAGGTCAGGTGTTTAGTTTGTATAAAGAGGCCAGCAGTAAAACATATATCTACAAAGAAAGTGATTTGTTAGGAGAGTCATCAGATAGGGAAGTTTATGAGTTGGTCCATTACCCGTGGATTGGTAAGAATCCTTTTGATAAAGGAATTAAAAATAGCTTACTAGGCAAATAATGCCTCATTCTCGTCTAAAAAAAGCTGTCAAGTCAGGTACTTAGCCCAAACAGCTTAAAACTTGTCATTAGACCTATAGCAATGCAATAATATACCTGAGCTAATCTATTGGAGGGATAATGCATTCCATTGAAAAATTTAATATAGCGATTCTCACAGAAAAAATTAAAGATACCAAGATAATTTCTGATTCTCTGAAAAACTTTGGTCTATTACCACATTTCTTTCAAAGTATGGGGGAGTTATGGATGGAGCTCGATAAGGAGCAAATAGACCTTTTAGTTGTTGATGTAAAAAAAATGACCGAAGGAAAGATACAACTGGCATCTCATCCTAAAATTAAAGATGGACTTATTAAAGTTGTGTATTTTTATCAAAACTCGACAAAATTATTATTAAAATCAGCTTATAAAACTCATTATTATGGACAAATTAATGGTGATGTAGATCTGGAAGCTCAGTTCAAACTTTTATTTCAAAGATTTAATAGTGAGACTCATTTAAAAGACCATATTAATTTTTTGGAAAATAAAATTAAAAACAATGAAAAAGTAGCGAATCAAAAAATTGATGGACTTGCTACTGCTAAGAAAAACTTTGAAGCATTTTTGTATACAGAAAAAATATGCTCTGCTTTTGGAGAGGTTGGAAACGACTCTTTTATAAATAAGCTAGGATCATTTCTAGATCGATGGCAAGGATGTGAGTTTTATTCAATATATCAACTAGATAAAACAACTCAGAAATTACAATCACCTAGAAACTTAAGTAAAAAGTTTAGAAAGCTGCCACAATTAAACCCTCCTCATAAGCAATCAAGAGGAATTTCTAGACAATGTATCGATATGGCAATTGAAGTAAGCTTCGATACTTTGGGGAAGAAGACTCGTTTAATTTGCATTGATGATGTCGCAGGCCAAACCCAAATAATTGTTTTAGGAAGTTTTACTGAAAATAAATTGAAAAGCTTTCAGTGGGGACTACTTGAAATGAAACTCAGCTTGGAGTTCATAAAATCACAGGCGATAAAACTTGTAGAAAAATATGAAAACCCACATGAATTAGTTTTGGATGACCTTATTGGAATTTTCGAAGACATCGAGTTAACAAACGGCAGTTTTCATCAAGTCGTTGCAAAAGTTTCTTTTGCTAAGTTAAATAAATTTATAGGCCAAGAAATTGATAATAAATTTTTATGGACAGACTTTAGGCAATATCTCAGAGATAAGCTTTTAGATCTTTTTGGAGGAAGAATAGAGTTTTGTTTTAACGGACTAAATTCTTTGATTTTACTAATCGATAAAGAAAACGCTCAAGATGATATTAATCAATTGAATAGCTTTTTTAATAAAACAGAATATTGGAATTTTTTTACAAAAGATGTTTTATTAAGCAGTAATATTACCCCAAGGGTTCAAATCGCCAAAGCAAATATAGAAACATTACTGAATGATAATATTAACGACACTGAGAACAATGATCTTTATCAAAGTTCAACAAGGCCTATTATAAACTTCAGTTCTTTGAATCAATGAGAAGTGGAACTCGCCTAATTGTTGATCTTTCTTTATTAAAAAAGAATATAGAATTACTCAAAAAAGAATATGCTCCTGAAAATGAAATTATTTTCATGATTAAAGCTGATGCTTATGGGCACGGAATTGAGCAAGTTTTAGAATATAGCTTTACCGAGGCAGGAATTAAAATTTTTGGTGTCGCAAGCTTCGAAGAAGCCCTCTTTTGCCGAAAAGCTCTTCCTGAACTCGATTTTGATATTTGGGTATTTAGTGATCTTGCATTATTTGAAAATAAGAGTAATTATCAAAAATATAAAATAACTCCTGTCTTACACGATATTGAGCAAGTAGAAATATTTAACAAAAATATAGA
>CATLVU010000097.1 GCA_950061135.1 uncultured Oligoflexia bacterium | reverse complement strand
TAAGTATGAGTTTCAAAGCATTAGATTTAGCAGTTGAGTTGTATCAAGAATGTGAAAAGTTAAAGTTAAAAAATCCTGTCAGGGATCAATTATTACGAGCATCTTTGAGTATTGCCTTGAATAGGTACAGAAGGAAGTGGGAGAACAGGTTTAAAAGATCAAAAGCGTTTCTACTCCATAGCGATGGGGTCAACAAGAGAGGTTCAATGCCTTATCAAAATTATTAAACACAAAGAGTTAGAAAGAAGATATGACCGCTTAGGTGCATTAGTTTATGGATTAACTCGGATTAGTCGGTAATCGGACCTCAGAGATCTGAAATACATCTTATCAACTTATTTGTTAAAGAACCCAATAAATCCTAATTTTTACTAAATTTATAAATAGTATAAGTTATTGAAAATTTGTATTTAAGGATTGATAATAAACAGAATGAAGTTTTTAGTTTTAATCTTTTTTATTTTTAGCTGCCAAGATAATAAATCAACAATTATTTCAAATGAGGTTTTAGACCACGCAACTAGCGTAGTTTTAAAAAACTGTTTGAGTAGTAAATGTGACTCCGGCCAGCTTATTAAAGATGAAATGGCTTTATTAGAAAATCAAATTAATTTAAAAACGGCCTATTCTGAAAAATTAACTGGCAGTGAAATGCATTCTTTGAAGCATCAGCAAGATTTAATTAGTTTAATGAAAAACTATTTATTAGCAGATGATAAAAAAACTGTTGATATTAATCAGGATGTTTTTATCAAAGGTGTTTTGGACTCAGATAAGGGGAAACTCAGTGCTTATCAAAAATTGTGGGACGAACAAAGTGATAAAGGTACTTTATTATTGTTAGTAATGCAGGGAAAAGGACCTAAGCGTTCAACTTTGGCCATAGAAGAAATTTTAAGGCAAATGGGCTTCAAATCGAAGGTGTTTATTAATGCAAGTACTGAACATGCTGAAATTCGAAAGGTTTTTTCTAAGCATATGGCCTTAAAAAATTATTTTCATGAACATATCGCCCTTGTCGATAATGTTATAGCTTTGGAAGAAAACTTAATCACTGCTAGTGAGTTTAAAAAGTATTTAATGGCCAATCTTTTTCATAATGGGCCTGGCGTCGGCTTTTGGAAAACTTTTCAAGAACAGATGCTTCCAAAATTAATAGGACAAGAAGACTTTAAATTAATATTTAATAATACGATCTATACTGAGAAAGAGAAAAAAATAATTAATTATGGAAGGCCATATGGTATCGAGGGCTTTTTAGCTGCAATTACAGATCGACTTAGTCAAGGAACAGCTCGGGGAGTTTTGAAAATAGCTTATGAAATTCAAAACTACTCAAATGCGGTTCAAATAGTCGATCGTTTATTATTATCTCAAAATCCAAATGGTACGATTTCACAATTGAATGAACTTAATAAAATATCTCAAGCTGCTGATGAGTTGAGCGTAGATGAAAAATACTTTTTAAAAAGTATAATTTTTAAGGCAAAGCAAAGATTACTAAAGTTTGTGGGATATAACAGAGATAGAATAAGAGTGGAAAACAATCAGATAATATTAAACATAACAGCAAATCCTATTATAATAAATAAAGAGACACGTTTTTCTGATTTAATATTGATATTAAATAATTTACTTGAGGCTGAAGAAAAGCTAAATGGGTCTTTTGTCCATTTGAAGTGATCTAGAATTTTCTATTCGATATTATATTCATCACTCCATGATTGATCTTGAAAATTATCAATATCATCATTTTTAATAAAACCAATATGAAAAATGGCATCACCTTTAATAATGAGTGGATTAACCGTAACACCGAGTATTACACCATCGGCCTGGCAATATATTTTGTGAGCACTATCACCTCTAATATTTCGAATTTCAGCTAAGATTTGCCCTTTTCGAATAAGCTTACCTTCTTTGTACTTTGTAACAAGTAGACCACTTTCTTGCGCTCTTAACCAATGACTTTTTTGCAATGAAATAGGAGAGTTTTGTTTTTTTCGGATTTTCTTATCCATCATTCCTATTTCTGAAAGTACACTTTTAAGAAACCTTAGTCCTGCAGCCGAAATATAATTGTTTTGTCTAAGGGCCTCTCCTGCTTCAAAAACTAGGCAAGGTTTATTTAATGATTGTGCGTGATAGCGCAATGAACCCTCACGGTTTTGACTATTAAGAACAATGGGAACTTGTAGCTTTGGAGCGATACTTTTTAGTTGTTCATTTTCAAAAGTACAGCGCACTTGAGGAGTATTGAATCTACCAACAGCAGCTGTATGCATATCTATAATATAGTCTGCTTTTGACATGAAAGTATTAGAAACGAGATAAGCAATTTGAGAAGCTAAAGAGCCTTTTTCACTTCCTGGGAAACAACGATTTAAGTCTCTGCGATCAGGGAAATATCTTGATTTGTTAATATAGCCATAAATATTTACTACAGGAAGAATGATTAATAGGCCTGCTTTGACTTCAAAATTTTTAGATTGATACAATCTATGACAAGTATTGATATGATTAATCTCATCACCATGTACCGCTGAAGTAATAAGAACAGTTGGACCTTCGCGAAGGCCGCGTTTTACAAGAACGGGTATCGTTAAGGATTTTATTCCGTAAAGTTCAGGAACTTCGATTTCAAATTTCTTTTTTGAACCAAGCTTGAGCTTATGAATCTGTTCCCAAAGGTTTTCATTTTTCATTTAGCCTAGGCCTTTAGTTTTGACCTTTCCTAATTTTGCATTTTTCTCTATGTACTCAATGATAAGTCTTGCTACGTTTATACCTGTAACTTCCTCTATTCCCCGAAGTCCAGGTGATGAATTAACTTCCATTATTTTAGGGCCTGTTGAGCTTCTTAATAGATCTACACCTGCAACACTCAGTCCCATCGCTTTTGCTGCTTTAACTGCAGTTGCTCTTTCTGTCTTTGTTATTTTAACTTTTTCTGCAACGCCACCTCGGTGAAGATTTGATCTAAATTCACCTGATTTTGCTTTTCGTTTCATACTTGCTACAACTTTTTCACCGATAACAAATAGTCTTAAGTCTTCGCCGCTAGCTTCTTTTACAAACTCTTGAACTAAAAAATCAGCGTGTAATTCTCTAAAAGCATCAATAACGCTCTCTGCAGCTTTATTTGTTTCCGCAAGTACAACACCTTTACCTTGAGTACCTTCTAGAAGTTTAACAACGAGAGGTGCACCACCAACTAGCTTGATTAAGTTTTTAGTCATCCTCGTAGAGTGCGCAAAGCTGGTCTTAGGAAGACCTAATCCCTTGCGAGATAAAATCTGTAATGACCTTAGTTTGTCTCTTGATCTTCCAATAGCAACGGATTCATTTAAAGGATAAACACCCATCATTTCAAATTGTCTTAAAATGGCCGAGCCATAAAAAGTAATTGAAGCCCCGATTCTTGGGATAATTGCATCTATATCGCTGAGTGTTCTTTTTTGATATAATATTGCTGGCTTGGCTGAAGTTATATCCATAAAGCATTTTAGAGTGTCGATTACCTCTATTTCATGTCCTAGAGCTTTTGCTTCTTCAACTAATCTTCTTGTACTGTATAAATTTTGATTTCGAGATAAAATAACAATTTTCATAATAACCTTTTAGTTTTGTAAGAAAGATTTACAAGGGTCAATAAGAAAGTTTTTTTTGAGAGCTTGGCGCCCAACAAGCATTCTAAAGCCCATCTCATCACGAGACGTTAGTGTGAGCTCGATCGAGATTTTTTTTGCTCCAATTTGTAACTCTGTTTGAATAACAGGCCTTAGGCTTTCAATACCATTTGAGCTCTTTATCTTTCTGTATTCTATCACTTCTGCAGTGACTCGCTTTGTTTTTTTCTTTGATTTTTGTAGCGGGGAAATACTGAATTCTACATAGAACTTTTTACCTTTTTTGTATTCGACAATATCAAATGCGTGAAGGCTAGAAGTTCTTGCTCCTGTATCAATCTTTGCTTTAATTTTTGTTTCTATGAGGGAAGGTAAACTTACCCATTCTCTCCATCCAATAACTAACATAGGTAAATCTTAATTAATAATATTGAATTGGGCCAATTTTTTTCTTGGTAAGTGTTCAAGATTATGAAATCATTATCAAATGAATAATAACAGTAACGGATTTGTTAACTTATTAGTTAATGTCGTTTTCCCTACATTGATTTTAACTAAGACCGATGAATATTTAGGTGTGAAGGAAGCACTTGTTATCGCGTTATCATTACCTCTTGGTTATGGTATTTATGATCTAATTACACAGAAAAAATTTAACTTCTTATCGCTATTAGGCTTTATAAGTGTTTTGCTTACAGGGGCCATCGGTTTGTTAGAACTAAATGCTTCAATGATTGCGGTAAAGGAAGCATTTATTCCTCTGATTATTGGGGTTTTAATTATCATCCTCAAAAATACTCGTTATTCTTTAGTCGAAAATTTATTGCCAAAAATTTTAGATTTTGAAAAAATTAAATCAAATTTAGAATCAGAGGAAGCCCAAAGGCTTTTTAAGGACTTACTTGGAAAGTTTAATTACTTTATGGCCTCTACATTTTTAGTATCTGCAATTTTAAATTATGCCTTGGCAAGGTATATTGTGACTGCAGATTCTGGAACTAAAGAATTCAATAAGCAAATAGGAGAGATGACTGCATTGAGTTTCCCTGTCATTGCGATTCCTACCAGTATACTCTTTGTCGTATTTTTACTTTATCTTTTTAAAAAATTAACAGCAATTACTTCTTTGAGTACAGATGAAATGATACTTAATCCTAAGAAGTAGTAATTGCCAAGCCTTTAGGCATTCTGTAGCATTTATATATATCTTATTTAGGAGGGAAAGATGAGATCATTTTCATTGATTTCGTTATTTGTTTTTGTTTCTTGTGCTACCTTAAGTTATTTAGGACTACATGAACATACTTTGTACAAAAAAGATAAAGATAAAAGATCTAAAGTAATGTCTGATATTATGTATGAATTAGATCTAGATTTTTCTAGGACTAGTTCCAATACATACAGTGGTAAAGTGAATATCAGCTTTAAACTATCAGAAAACAAAGATCATCTGAGACTTGATTTTTACAATGGTGAAATCGAAAAAATACTTATAAATGACAAAGTACAAAGTAGCTTTAGTTACAATAAATATTTTATAAACTTAGATAAGAAATATCTTCGCACTGGAAGTAATTTTGTGGAGATAGAGTTTAAGCAAACTTTTTCAAATAAAGGTGAAGGTATAAAAAGGTTTGTGGATCCTGTTGATAACCAAGAGTATATTTATACAGACTTTGAACCATATAATGCCAACCACTTTTTTCCTTGTTTTGATCAACCAGACTTAAAAGCACAATATAAAATGAGTCTTTTGGCACCTGCTAATTGGAAGGCGATTACATCTGTTTTGCCAAATAAAACTAAGAATACGGAAAACCTAAAACACTGGAGTTTTCCATGGTCTCAAACTTTTAGTACATATATTTTTCATTTGTCTCTAGGCCCTTTTCATGAATGGAAAAGTCGCTATAAAAATATACCTATGAAACTATACGCCAGAAAAAGCTTAGCGTTATTTGTTGATGCAGATTCATGGTTCCAGACGACGAAGAAGGGTATGCGCTATTTTGAGCGCTATTTTGATTATGCTTTTCCTTTTACAAAATATGATCAAATTATCGTTCCTGACTTTGCTTGGGGTGGGATGGAAAATGTTGGAGCTGTCACATATTCTGAACGTTTTATTTTTAGAACCCAACCTGTTAAGTCTCAATTAGAGAGAAGGGCCAACGTAATATTGCATGAACTTGCTCATATGTGGTTTGGCAATTTAGTTACTATGGAGTGGTGGAATGGGCTATGGCTAAATGAGAGTTTTGCTACCTTTATGGCCTATAAGGCGATGGAAACACTTCCTGAATTCAAAACTGCTTGGGAAAGTTTTTATAATAGAACAAAAGGGTGGGCCTACTGGAGTGATCAGTTAGATACAACCCATCCAATTGAAGTTCCAGTCAAAGATACCAAAAGTGCTTTTGCAAACTTTGATGGAATTACCTATGGTAAGGGAGCTTCAGTTCTCAAGCAGCTAGAATTTTTTATTGGTAAAAAGGAATTTCAAAAAGGAATTCAAAATTATTTTAAAAAGCATGAGTATGGTAATACCAACCTTAGAGACTTTATGATGGCCTTAGAATCATCATCCAACACAAATCTAAATAAATGGGAAAAAGAGTGGTTGTTAAAATCTGGTTTGAACTCAATCGAAGTTGATTCCTATTGCAAGGATGGAAGATTAACTGATCTAAAAGTATTTCAAAAGGTTGTCTCAGGGGATAACTCCCTTAGAGAGCATAGAACAAATATTGGTCTATTCAAAACTACAGAAGAGGGGATTGAGTTAATAAAAAAGATGTCTGTTAAATACCAGTCCAGAATTACAAATGTAAAAATTAAAAAAAGAGTTGATTGTCCTGACTTTATTTTTCCGAACCTAGAAGATTATGACTATGTTAAAAGTATTTTAAATCATAAATCTTTGAGCTTTGCCTATGAGAATATTTCTAAAATTAATGATGATTTACTTAGGGCCATGGTTTGGGATTCGCTATGGAATATGGTTATTGATAGACAATGGCCATTAAACAAGATGGCATTAATGCTTTTGAGAGAAGCTCCTCAAGAAAAGAATAATAAAATTCGTGATAGAATTTTAAGAAACTTAGCAAGTGTGAGTTTTTATTATGCAAGTGGCACTAAAAAACAATGGATACTTTGGAGAAACGAATTAGAGCGTGTTGCCAAGGAAACAGCATATAAGGCAGATTTGAAAACCGATGATAAAAGAATTTGGGTACAAGCCTTTATTAATAATACTTGGTCTTCTGAAGGAATTGAGTTTCTATTAGAAAAATTAAAAGATTCAAAGATTTTAGGACTAGAATGGGATTTTGATTTGCGATGGATGGCGATTCAAAGACTCTCAAGGCTCGGTGTTGAAGGAGTTCACGATCTAATTGCTAAGGCGCTAACTGAAGATAATTCAAGCTTGTCCCAGAATAATGCGCTGGCAGCTAAGGTACTTTTCCCAAGCTTAGAGAATAAACTAAACTATTATTCAAAACTATTAACAGATGAAAGCTTATCTTTTCCAAAACAAAGCATTATCATGAAAAACTTGTTCCCTTATGAACAAGCTGGATTCAAAAAGAATGTTATTGTCAATTGGCCACAAATAATTGAACGAGTTAGCCCTGGAAAAGATGATCATTTTATGGGGAACTTTGCACGTTATATGCATCCATTCTTATGTGATAAGGATAACTATAATGAAAATAGTAAAAAGATCAAAGCTTCATTTCCTATAATTGTTGATAAGAATTTAAGCATTCAATTACAAGAATATGAGCGTTGTTATAAAATTATTGAAAAAATGAATTAAGATTTATCCTTTTTGATAAATCTTAATCCAATATTTTTGCTCATCTTTTAACTGAGTCTTGATTAATTTCTTTTCTTCTAAGACCTTTAGGTTATCAGAAAGATTCTGGATATGAATATTAGGATAGTTTTCTAAAAAACTGTCGTCTAAATCAAGATAGATAAACTCCAGTGTCATTGGTTCAAAAAAAGATAAAGTTCTTAGCAATTCATCCTGTATAATCTCGTCAAGGTTTTCTTTATTCATTAATTGCGAAACTCTCAAGAATAGTAAATGGAATGACAGCTAAGGTTTCTTCATGAGTAGACTCTAAATATACCGGCGGCGCTTGATTGTTTTTGTAAGCTTCAAGCCATCTTCCAGCACAAAGACACCATCTGTCGTTTTCTTTTAAAGCTTTAAAATTAAACTCTGGAATATCAGTGGAAAGGTCATTGCCAATTTTTTTTGAAAATTCTAAAAATTGATCAGTAATTTTAATACAAACAGTATGCATTCCTGTGTCGTCATCTCCAGTATTACAATAAGAATCGCGATAGAATCCAGTTACAGGATCAGAGCAACAACTTTTTAAAGGAAGACCTAAAATATTTTTTGATTCATACATAATTTTCTTTTGTGCTATCATATAAATAAAAATAGGTTTTATATGAGCAGTTCAAAATTAGATTATAATTTTTTTAGAAACTTTGCAACGAACAATCATTGTTATGAAAAACATAGGTTTGAGTTTCTAGGATCATGTGAAATAAAGGCAAATATTAGCGATTTGTTCTCTGTCGTCTCAAATACATCAGCAATAAATAAATTAGCAAATTTCAATAAAAGATTTGAAAAAGAGGTGGATGGTAAATTACAAATTGATACTGATATTCTTGGAAGAAAAACATCTTGGATTGAACACCCTTGGATATGGGATTGGGGAAAGTATATAATATCTCAAAGAGACCACTTGCAAGGCTTTTTTTTATATGAATATTCAGTAATCTATCTACAGCCAACAAGTAATGATACATATCGTTTTTATTTTTATTATTCAGCAGACGTTAAATCTCTTTTTATGAAGTATTTATTGCATTTTGCAATGAAGAGTATATTCAATAAAATACAGATAGCGATTAAGACATTGCTAAATGATAAAGTTGATCAAAGATCAGGTAAACAATATTTAAATATGAATCAATTTTATAATCGTTTAGAGAGTTTAGGAGTTGATCATAAAATCTCAAAGCCTTTATCTGAACTGATATGCTTTGGCGATGATGATATAGTAGATAAAATTAAGCTTCCTTACTATTCTGAACAATGGCAAATACCTAAAGAAGAACTTGTGGAGTCCTTTTTAAAACTTTCTAAGAAAAATGTCCTGGATTTGAAATGGGAAGTTTTATGTCCTCATTGTAATGGTAGCCGTTTTTCTACATTGAAATTGAGTGATCTTGCTACAAATTATTCATGTGAAGCATGTGATATTGATTTTAAATTAGACAAAACTGAAATGATCAATTGCACTTTTTCTATAAATGAGTCCGTTAGGAAGGTAGAAGTCTTTAATTATTGTGCAGGTGAGCCATATAAAAAACCACATATAAAGTTAAATACCTTAATAGGCAGTAATGAGAATTATAAAACTGATTTTTATAACTTTGAGGAAGGTGATTATAGATTAAGGATAACTGGCGAAGAGAATTACTCGATTTTTAAAGTTAAAAATTTATCTCCAGAAAAAGATTTAGTGTGGAATAATGATATAAAACTTAATAATAAATGCTTAGGCACTAATTTTTCGTTAACACTTCAAAATTCATCTTCAATTGAGAGGTATTTTGTTTTAGAGAAAATTGAAAAAATACCTTTCTACTTAGGGCCACTTGAAATTTTTAACGCAAAAAACTTTAGAAAATTGTACTCAGATCAAGAATTTAATAAAGGAATTCAATTAGAACTTCCAACTCAAACCATAGTCTTTACAGATATTGTTGGTTCAACAAAGTTTTATGAAGAACATGGTGATCTGAATGCATACAAAGAAGTTAGAAGGCATTTTGAATTAGTCGAGAATATCATTGAAAGCTATTCAGGTACGGTTATCAAAACGATTGGTGATGCAATAATGTTTACTATTAATAATCCTTCAGACTTTCTCACCATTATCACAGAGATAAAAAATAAACTTTTAAAAAGTTCTGTTGATTTTAACCTTAGGTACTCTATACATGAAGGCCCTGTTATAGGAGTTAATTATAATCGAGGAATAGACTATTTTGGTGAAACAGTAAATTTATGTGCTAAACTTCAATCGGCCGCTGAAAGTAATGAAGTTGCATTAAGTGAAAGCTTTTATGAAAGGAATAGGGGCTTAATTCCAGCAAATTTATCGATTACAAAACGAAAGTATTTGAGTGACAAAAATGCTTTTGTTATTCAGCTTTAGCTCTATGTACTTTTAAAACAGAACAGGCCGCTTTACTCATAAGCTTATCATCAAATGTTCCAAACAATTGCCTTATTCTAGAGTGAGAGCTACTTCCATGGATAAGTAAGTCATACTCATTTGTAACAGAGAGTACGGCCTGAAGCTTATCTTCATTGTCGATAATGGTTTGTACACAATCATTTGCTTCAATAAATTCAGTTAAATGCGCTTCAATATCCGAAGATTTCGATTGTTTACAATTTGAATTATAAAAATAAATTTGAATACTAGCATTAAATTCTTTTGCTAAGTGCTTCGCAGTTTGTATCGCTAATGAATCATTATGCTCGCCCTTGATCAGTACAGCAATTTTCTTTATATATCTAATACCAGCATCTTTAAAAGTTGCTACATGGCAATGAAGGTATGGTTTTAGCCACGCAATTGGATTGTTAATGGTAAATCCTTCGCGATTTTTTCCACCCCATTCAATAAGAAGCCATT
>CATLVU010000096.1 GCA_950061135.1 uncultured Oligoflexia bacterium | reverse complement strand
GGATTGTTCTCATCACCAAATTTTTTACCGGTAATTTCTTCAGTAAATTTTAAAGCTTCTTTTACTTGAGATCTAATTTCTTCTGAAATTTTTTCTTCCTGTGTATAATAATCAAGACAAGCTTCTGTTGTTATAGTGAACCCCGGAGGTACTGATAAACCCAATGAACACATCTCTGCTAAATTGGCACCTTTTCCTCCAAGGAGATTCTTCTGATCTCTGCTGCCTTCGTTTTTTGTTGCACTAAAAAGATAAACCCATTTTTTCATATTTTCCTCTTGGTTAAAAACCAAATGTATTTAAAATCGTTTTTTGAACATCAGAGATTTTAACTCTTTCTTGTTTCATCGTATCTCTATCTCTAATAGTCACTGCTTCATCTTCTAAACTATCAAAGTCTATTGTAATACATAAAGGTGTTCCAATTTCGTCTTGTCTTCTATATCTTTTCCCTATTGAACCAGCAGTATCGTATTCGCATTTATAGTTCTGTTGTAGCTTAGCTAATAAATCTCTCGCAATTTTTTCCAGCTCAGGTTTTTTCATTAAAGGCATAATTGCAACTTTTATTGGGGCCATCTTCGGTTTGAACCCTAGAACTGTCCTTTCTTCTTTTTCCCCAGCATTCTCAACTCTATAGGCATCACATAGCAATGCCAAAATATGCCTATCACAACCAACAGAAGTTTCTAGAACATAAGGAATGTATTTTTTATTTCCATCGGCTTGATCAACATAATTAAGATTTTTTCCAGAATGCTCAGCATGTCTTCCTAGATCAAAATCAGTTCTTGAATGAATCCCTTCCATTTCATCCCAACCAATTGGAAATTCATACTCAATATCAAAAGCAGCATCAGCGTAATGAGCTAACTCTTTACCATGATCGTGCCAACGAAGTTTTTTTGGATCAAGGCCCTGCTCAACATGCCATTGCCAACGGATTTCTTTCCATTTCTCCATAGCTTCTTCTTGAGAACCAGGCTTAATAAAATATTGCATCTCCATTTGCTCAAATTCTCTTGTTCTGAAAATAAAGTTTCCAGGAGTGATTTCATTTCTAAATGCTTTTCCTATCTGGGCAATACCAAAAGGTAATTTTCTTCTCATCGTTGATTGAACATTTAAAAAGTTTGTAAAAATCCCTTGTGCTGTCTCTGGACGAAGATAAACAGTTGAACCTGAATCTTTAACAGGCCCCATTGTTGTTTCGAACATTAGATTAAAATCTCTTGGTTCAGTAAACGAATCTTTAGCTCCACATTTATCACAAGGAGCATTCAAATCAATTTTGTCAGCTCTAAACCTTGATTTACATTCTTTGCAATCAACAAGAGGATCAGAAAAACCATCAACATGGCCTGATGCTTTCCAAACAGTTGGATGCATCATAATAGAAGCATCAACCCCGTCAACATCATCTCTATATGTCATTGCCTTCCACCAAGACTCTTTTACATTTCTTTTCAGCTCAACTCCAAGTGGCCCATAATCCCAACAAGAACCAAGTCCACCATAAATCTCTGAACTTTGAAAAATAAACCCACGCCTTTTACAAAGGCTAACTAAATCTTGCATGCTTTCTAATTTTTTAGTTGTCACTTTTTTTCCTTAAATACTTATATCTTCTTCTCTATAAAATTTTACATCTAATATACTTCCACCTAATAGATTTCCAATCGAAGTTAAATTTTGGTCATCAAAAGATAAAAGTTCAATCCCATCATCTGAGATTAAATAAAACCCCGTGCCAGCCGCAGCTACAAATCGAATATTTTTTTCTGTTGTAAATTCAGTAATCTGATTAATTTCGAGTGAGTCTTTATCAAATTCATATAGTTGATCTACATTCGCTCCAGCAGTATCTTTATTAGTAAAATAAATTTTGTCAGGTGATTCTAAAATAGCAGTATTTGATGGACCATATCCCGAAGCAACAATTGTCGTTTGCGATAAAGTACTATCAAACACATCAACATAAAATAAACGTGTTCCATCCTGAAAATAAAAATTTTCCTGATGTGAAATTTTGATTCCAGACAAAGACGCTCCTAAATCACTACTTTGTGTTAGCTCGTCAGCGGCAATATCATATTGAAAATAAAAATTACCACTAGTCCAAAAAACATAACCTGAATGATAATATGCACTAGGTGAAGATGCACAACCTGAAGCCGAAGTCACCAATGACCGTAATCCTGAAGCTGGATTAACTGTATAAATTGAACCACCTGAGTTTTCATAACAGTTTATTAATTTGTCTGTTGTATCATCTCCGAAAAACCAATAATTAGAAGCTGGATTATGTGAACCACCGATACTACTTACTGAAGTTGAATCATTAGTAATGAAAACAGGCTCTGTATCTGTTGCAATAGAATTATAAGCGACAGCATATAGGTCTCCTCTAAAACTAGTCATCGTATCAGGGTCTCTTACTCCAGCTATTTCCAAATTTTCATCAATATTGTTTTGTCTATATATTCTTGTTTCTGAGCCATTATATGCTGCAAAATAAACTTTATTCCCAGCTAAGGTTATCTGATCGGCGCTTGTAATATTCGTATCACTAAAAACTGTATTATCTGATGTTCTAACAATTTGAAGCCCATTAGAGGAGCCAATAAAAATATACCCATGCTCCGGCCCGTCAAAATTCTGAAAAAACTCATCATCAACTTTTGTTTCTCCTCCCGTCAGAGTTTTGAGAATATTACATGAAGAAAAAATAAAAATTACTAAAACTAAATAAACCTTCATACTTAATTTTCCATTTGAGTCATTTGGTACAATTTATAATACTCACCTTTTTGATCCATCAATTGAAGATGGTTACCTTCTTCTATTTTATGACCTTCTTTGAGCACAACAATATTATCATAATTTTGTATGGAAGAAAGACGGTGAGCGATGGCCACTACTGTTTTTTGTTGCCCTATATTATCCAGAGCTTCTTGGACAACTTTTTCAGATTCATTGTCTAATGCACTAGTGGCCTCATCAAAAAGGTAAACAGGGCAATCATTTAAAAATGCCCTTGCAATCGTTAGTCTTTGGCTCTGACCACCAGAGAGCTTTAGACCTCTATCACCAATCATAGTTTCAACACCATCCGGCAATTGCTCAACAAACTCCTTAGAAAAGCTTACTTCTAAAGCCTTTTCTATTTGCTGATCAGAAACCTCAACTCCTGCAACAAGGTTTTCTTTAACAGAGTCATTAAACAAAAAGATGTCTTGGCTCACAAGAGCAAACTGCTCTCGTAGGGAATCCAAAGTGTAATCTTTTATATCCATTCCATCGACTAAAATTTTTCCTGAGTCTATATCGTATAATCTCAATAAAAGAGAAATAAGAGTTGATTTTCCAGAGCCCGATAGTCCAACTAATGCAACTTTTTGTCCTTTATTTATTTTTAGACTAAAATTTTGTAATACAGGTCTTTCTCCGTAAGAAAAAGTAACATCATAAAATTCTATAGAATCCTTAAACTCTTTTAATTCAAGTTTTCCGTTATCAACCTCTTCGTTTTCATCAAGTAAATCAAAAATTCTGCTAGCAGCAGCTCTCGCTTGATTTAGCTTAGTGTTTGCTTTAGAAAAACGCCTAACTGGATCCATAAATAAAGCCAGAGCACTTATAAAAGATATAAATTCTCCAACCGTTAAAGCACCATCTTTAAAACGTAAAAATGCCACGAAAATCACTGTAGCAAAAGCACAAGCTCCCACGAGTTCAACCAAAGGATGAGAGTGCTCTTCAGCCGAATTACTTTTTCTTTTGTGAGAGATAAAATTATCTTGGGCTTCTGAAAATCGATGCCTCATATATTCTTGAAGATTAAACGCTTTTATGACTTTTTGTCCCGTGAGTCCCTCTGCTGCATGATGAGTCATCGCACCAGTTTCTTCCTGAGCTTTTGTAACATATTTTCTAATACGCTTCCCTGTCACATTAAAAATAATCATAAAAAATGGAAGTAGCATGAAAATTACAAGGGCCAGTTTCCAATCATGATAAAAAGCAACTCCTACATATGCCAATGCAAAAAGTGGTTCTCTTATAACGTCTGTTCCATGCATAAAAGCATTTGCAAAAATTGTCGTATCATTAGTCATTATAGAAAGCAGTCTTCCTTGTTTTGTTTTTGCAAAATAACCTGAGGATAATTTTTGAAATTTTAAATAAATAGCACGCCTGATATCACAAGTAGCAATATCAACCACCATTCTCATTCCATAAAAATGCCAAAATCTTATCGGATAGTTAATTATAGCAAGTCCAATAATAATTCCTGCAATTCTCATTGCATCTTGCTGAGTCGTATTTGGTAAGAAAATCGTATCAATTACTTCTTTAATAAAATAGGCCTGATATGCTTTTATGGCCGCAAGTGGAAGGGACAATAAGATTGAAAAAAGCGCAAATTTCCAATATGGCCTAACAAAAGGAAACATCAATTTAAGTAAAGAGATCATGCTTGAAAATGCCTTTAACAAACGAATTAAAACTGAGTTTTAATATACGATAAATTTCTAATATCAACAACTTAACAATAGCTGTGCGAGAAACTCAAGTATTTTAACTAAACGTCCGATAATACAATTGATGAGTAAGAATTTTTTATCCATTTTTATGTGCGGATTGTCATTTTTTATGACTTCAAGTTATGCCGATAACATTGCAGTCAACTCAATAGAGTTTAGTGGAAATTACACTCTCAGAAATGAGCCCGATTTTAGATCTAGTAATACTCCAGACAATTACATAACACATCCTGCAAAAGCTGAAGTTCTAGAATACCAAAATAGCCTCAAATATGGTGCTGGTATAAAAGTACGATTAACAGCACCACCAGCACAAGTAGGAAAAGAAGGCTGGATATACTACTCATTTAACAGAAAAGCATATCTCAAATTTTTAGACAAAAATGGAAATGAGCTCAAACCAAATCAGCAAGGGAAGAGAAACTTCTTTCGAAACCAAGAAGCTATCGCTCAAGGACTAGTTGAGGAGGACACAAATACTTCACCAAGCTCTGAGGATCAAGAAGAAACTAACACATATTCAGCTACCCCATTTATCCAAAACGGTAATCTTAAAATACCAATTCCATTAATTACAAAACAACACCTTCAAAACTCTCAAAGATTGATACTAGATAAACCGACACCTGCTTTTTATCAGCCTGAAAACTCAGATCATTTACAAACAGTAACTCTCCAACCGGGCTACTATATTATCGATCAGAACAAACTAAACGCTCAAGGTATTATTCCTTTACGACATAAAATCAAACTGACAAAAACTCTACCTGATGGAACAACCCAGACGATAATCAAGCCAGCAACATTTATGATTACTAAATACGGCCTTAACTTTGATCCTCAATCTGTAGATTATTTTACACGTGCACCATCTGGCGGAGTTTGTCACGATTGTAACGAAGACCAAGAACCAACAGCAGGATTAATTCAAGAAGATGGAATTGAATGGCACCCTGGATGTGAAGTTCTCCAGTTTAGTCGTCAAGATTCAGATCTCCAAAAACTTGAGGAGTGTACACAAAATATTTTTTCAGCAATCAAAGAAAAAACAGGGACAAATTATAATAGAAGAAAGCTTTTAAAGGCCCTCTATTCCGAACTCAATCCTAAAGAACAAGATTTCATCGCATTAATTCTCACAAGCTTAGGCGAAGTATCCGACTCACAACTCAGTTCGAGACTATTACAACGTTATCCGAAAAGAGCTGAAAACGAAAAGATGATGGTAATGAAAGTCATTGAAAACCGCGCTCGGTATGCTCGAGATAAAGAAAATAATGACAAGATTAATAACTTGGATATCGCATTACAACCATGGCAATTCTCAATGTATAATAGCAATGATAATAATTTGCATCGAGCGATTTTTGATTCTCCCAAAGAAACAATAACAAGAACCATCAAAGCCTTTATCAAGCTAAAATCGAATCCCCCTCCAAAAATAACAGGAACACAGAGTAAAAACTCAAGGCCGATAAACCCTGACAGGATTTATCATTATCACTCGTCAATTTTAAATAATCGGGTTCTCACAACACCACCCCCAGGCAGACAGGATATTCCATATTATAATATCGCAAGAAACAGACCATCATCGATTAATATTGATAATGAACCAATGCTAACAAATAGAAAAATACGACATATCTTTTACCAAGATGTAAGATGGAGTTATAAGCCTAATCCATTTCAACCAGAGGACAGAGAATGAAATTTTTCACTAGCTTTATATTTTTATTTTTATCTCTCAAGTCTTTTTCTATTGAGATAAAATCATTTAAAATTCAATACGATGAAAAAAAACAAAATTTTTTCTTAAATAAAGACAATAAAACTATTTCTCTCATTCAAACAAATGGAGGCACCCCTCGTATTGATCGACTTGTAAGTCCCAATGAAAATTATTACTTAGTCGTTTATTACTCAGGATCAGCAGGAACAACCTCTCCTACTTATTTTTATGACGCTGCTGTTTTTAATAAAGACAATGAATTTCAAGGTATTATTCCTTATAGTGTCGAAAACAACAAAACCGAGTTTATAACTCTTCAATACAAACAAAAGCAAATTATTGTTTTAGAAGACAAAGAAATAAAAAAGAAACTAGACGTGAAGTAACTCTCTTTTTAAGATATGCCTATGACAAAAGCAATTTTTTTCGACAGAGACGACACACTCATTATTGATAAGAAATACATGAGTGATCCTGCAGAAATTACTTATTTCAAATACACAATGCCTTTACTTAAAAAGTTATTAGATGAAGGTTATTTACTTTTCATTGTAACAAACCAATCAGGTATCGGAAGAGGTTATTTTACTTTGGATGATATGAATCGTATTCATACTAAAATGTCTGTAGATTTCTTAAAAGAGAATATTAAAATTACAGATATTGCTTATTGCCCGCATCATCCTGCTCAAGACTGTAAATGTCGAAAGCCACAACCCAAAATGATAGAAGACCTTTGCTTTAAATATGATATCGATAAGTCAAAGAGCTACATGGTTGGAGACAAGGAGAGCGATATTGAAGCTGGTAATAATGCCGGAGTTAGCGGTATTCACATCAATGAGTTCTTAGAAAAATTTCTATAAGGTCTTCCCAAGAAAACTCCAAGTTTGAAAACCATTTTGATCCATATCAAGCTGATAGCAAAAATAAGAAAACATTTCATGAAGCTGACTAAATTCTATCTGCTCCAAAGAATTTATATCTTGAAAGCGAGTTTGACATAAATCAATTAACAAGTTTCGAACTCCTTGATCTGAAACTCTGCCATTACTACACGTCAAATGTGAAAAGCCTCCTTCCGACAACACCAACGAAGTTTTTTCTTTTCTTTCGATATTTTCTCCACAAATAATACATTGATCTAGATTTGGAAGAGTCCCTGTGTAATTGATAATTCTCTGTAAAAAAATGCTCAAAATATTCACTTGAGATTTAAGACTTTCTTGGTTTAATTGGTAAATCGTATTACTTAAAACACTAAATAATTCTTGATCATGATCGTTTGAAAGCTCAATATCTTCATCTACTGCAATCTTTTTAACTAGCTCTAGTACGAAATTTAATGAATAAAAAGTTTTAAAATTTTTTCGTATATTATCATGTTTCCATTGTATTTGAGATTTACTCATCGTAATCGTCTGATGGTTATATTTTTTATTTTGTAAAACATTACCCTGAACTAAATATCCTAATTCAAAAACAGAGCCTCTATTTCTTCGTCCTCCACCGGCACCACCATAAATATATGCTGATTGTTTTTTACCAGAACGTAAAAGTAAATTTACAATTAAATCTGATTCTTTGATTTTTGTTTTACCTAAAACAATTCCTTCTATATCCATACAATCTTTTTCCAATAAACTACGACAGAGGTTATCATAATATGTATAAAGTTATATAATAAATATTTTTTTGAAACTAAATCACTATTCATTCCGACACATTCAAAAGAACCTCCGTCTCGACCTCCTCGTCCCACCATTTGAAGGTATTGATCCTTTTCTAACACCTTATAAGTAAAGTAAATTCTTTTTATAATGGGTAAATTAACTCCATGACTTACAACACTTGTTGCAATGATAAAATCCCATTTTTTATGTACCGATAATCGTGCCATAAACTCTTGCGCTTCTCCCCCAACACAACTAATTACCTTATATCCCTTACGCTTTAAAAGTTTCTCCCACATTGCCACCTCATTTCTAAATTTACAAAAAATCAAAGTCGCACCATCACCATGACTCAAAAACTCAATTCGACTATAAAGACTTCGTTTTAAATAACTTGGATAAAAAATAACTTTCGAAGGAATATTTTTAAGTTTTAAATTACCTAAGTTGATAAAATAACTTAATTCAAAATTTAAATTCAACTCTTCACCCACGGCCACTAAGTTTTTCTTGGACATTGTTGCAGAAAGCAAAATTACAGGATTATCCAACGTAGCAACAAATTCCCAACACCTAATTAATTCAAACCGAAAACTTTCCCCCCAGTTATACGTTAAATGAAACTCATCAAGAATTATTAAATAATTGGCAAGACGACACTTAGAGCTATAAGAATTAAAACTCTCAGATGTTGCAATAACAAGATCACAACCTTGCTGATAGCTTTTTATTTTACAAACATTAATCTCCATCTTCTTAGCTTCTATAAAAACCTCTTCGCATAATGCCCTGAGGGGAAATATAAAAATCACTTTTCTCTTAAATTTCTTAATAGCATTCAAGGTTTTATAGGTTTTGCCAAAACCTGGTGGGGCCATAACAAGAGCGCAATTATTTTCGGGTAAATATTGAATTAACTCGTTCATGCTAGCTTTAGCTTCAAGAATGTATAATTGATATGATTCTTTAAGCTCTTGTAATTTTAATCTTTTTCAACAATCAAGATGACAATTTGTCTGGGCGAGTGTAGAAAAAGGCATGATTAAACAAATAGAACAAATTTTAGATGATCAAATAAGACCTGCACTCGGAAGCCATGGTGGCGATATTGAAGTTGTAGATTATGAAGACTACAAGCTATATGTTAAGCTTACAGGCGGATGTCAAGGATGCTCTTCATCCAAAGCAACTTTAAAAGACGGAATTGAGCAGCTTCTTAAGCAACAATTTCCAGACCTCGTTCAAGAAGTTATTGATATGACTGACCACGCGGCTGGTGACAATCCTTATATGTAATTCAGCAAGCTGACTTTTCTTTAAACAATTCGTATAAATTTTAGACATCTAGGTTATTTTTCATTGCCTTTCAAAACTATTTCTTGGCATTAAAATTGCTTCTTATATCTTCGTAATCATCATAGAAACAAGGAGAATTGAGAGATGAAAAAAGTTATTAGCACATTAGCAGTTTTAACAATAGCGGCTCATGTAAATGCAGCGACACAAACAACCGCCACTGACGTAAAAGAAACTAAAGCAGCAGATAATGCCATTCACAAAGGTATTAAAGCTTCTCTGATTTCTGGTAATTCAGATTTTAAAATCAAAGTAAAGGCTTCTTACGCAGGTGGGTCAATCTCTGATTCAACTACAGAAAAAACCGACTCTACAACAATTGGAATCGCATATCAGGCACTTTATGTTCAAAAAATTGGCTTTACAGCTGGAATTGCTCAAACAAATCATTCGGCAAATGGAACAACTTTGAGAAATACCATGCTTGAAGGCAATGCTACATATGGAATTAATGATAACGTTTATGTACTTGGAGGTTTAAATGCCTCTCGGTATTACGCTGACTCTACTGAAGACAATGATGTAACAAATGAGCTTGGTACTGGCTATGGATTACAGGCGGCTGCAGGATACCAAATAACAAAAAATATTAGTGCTGAGCTAAAATATGCCTCAACAAAGCATAGTTATGAAGAAACCAAAGAAGGAGTTGATTTAAAACTAGACTTAGATTCAACATCCCTACGTTTAGGTATAAACGCAACATTTTAATTTAGATGGCCTGGTGCTACCAGGCCTTTTTTATTTTATCTCAAATCCATTAATGACTGATTCAATCTGATATTCTTTTGCTTCCAATTTATCTTCCAATAATAATTTAGAAAGCGGCCTTGTTACGTATCGATTAAACTCCGCCTTTAACGGACGCGCTCCAAAGTTTTCACTTATACCTTTTTCTTTTAATTGACCAATTGCTTTTTCATTCAAACTAATTACAGTCTGTTTAGTTTTCAATCTTTGATTTAGTAATTTAAGTTCTTTAGCTATAAGCTTGTCAGCCACGTCGTCATTTAGTGCTTTGTAAGCAAGTATTCCATCGAGTCGTCCTAATAACTCTGGTTTGAAATCTAATTCTAGATTTGTAGAGTTTGTAGTAAGCAGGATAATTGTATTTTTAAAGTTTATAACTCGACCTTTATTATCTTGGAGTCGTCCATCATCCAAAATTTGTAATAAGATATCTGAAAAGTCT
>CATLVU010000095.1 GCA_950061135.1 uncultured Oligoflexia bacterium | reverse complement strand
CCGATGAAGCACCAGGGGAGAGAGTTATTTATCAAGGTCGTGCTTATAAAATGTATCGTGGTATGGGCTCTTTAGGAGCAATGGTTAAGGGCTCAAAAGATCGATATGGCCAGGCAGAGGCTGAGAATAATAAATTAGTCCCAGAGGGAATCGAAGGGCAAGTACCGTACAGAGGTCCACTTTCTGAAAACCTTTTTCAATTGATGGGAGGCATACGTGCAGGAATGGGCTATACAGGAGCAGAAGATTTAAAAAGCCTTAGAGAAAAAGCAAAGTTTGTGAAAATTTCGCCGGCAGGATTAAAAGAGAGTCATCCCCACGATGTCTCTATTACTAAAGAAGCTCCGAACTACAGGACAAATTAATGACTGAAATATGGATTATAGATTTTGGCTCACAGTACACTCAGTTAATAACGAAACGTTCAAGAACAATCGGTTACTCGACTCAAATAATTACTTGGGATGATTTTGAAGAAAGAATTCAAAATGGAAAAAAACCTTCAGCGATTATTTTATCAGGAGGACCGCAATCGATCTTTGAAGATGATACAAATTATAAAAATGTTTTCGATCTTAAGGTTCCTGTATTAGGAATTTGCTATGGGATGCAAATCATAGGTCAATTCTTGGGTGGTAAAGTGGAACGTGGAACCATCGGAGAGTATGGTCATGCAACGGTAAAACAAAAAAATCATTTAATAGAAAAAGCTGATAAAGAGTTTAATGTTTGGATGAGCCATTTTGACCATTTAGTAAATTTGCCTCCAGGTTTTGAATTAATTTTAGAAAGTTCTAATAAATTAATTGCTGGAATTTTAAACACCGATAAAAAAATCTTAGGGCTTCAGTTTCATCCAGAGGTTGAGCATAGTGATTTTGGTAGAGAAGTTTTAAGTTATTTTTATGAGCAAATTGCTGAGTTAAAACCTAATTGGTCTGATGAAATAATGATGCAAAAATGTCTCAAAGAAGTGGAAACAGTAAAGGGACATAAAGTTTTGTGTGCATTCTCTGGAGGAGTCGACTCTTTAGTTGCAGCGACAATGGCCCATCAGATTCTTGGGGATGATCTTTATTGTTTCTTTATTGATAATGGACTGCTGAGACCACAAGACTATACACATATTGAAACTCTACAAAAAAATACTCCGCTGAATATTGAAATTGTAGATGCTAAATCTGAGTTTTTAAATGTTGTGACAGGAATTGGTGATCCAGAGAAAAAAAGAAAAGCGATAGGTGTTACATTTATTGAAATTTTTGAGAAAAAAGTAAAAGAGTTTCAAGATAATCATAAAATCCATTTTGAATATTTACTGCAAGGTACGCTTTATCCTGACGTGATTGAATCTTTATCTCCTCATAAGAAGGGAGGTAAGTCTTCTACTATTAAATCACATCATAATGTCGGCGGTTTACCAGAGAGAATGAATTTAAAGCTTTTAGAGCCGCTAAGATTTTTGTTCAAAGATGAAGTAAGATTATTGGGGCAAGAATTAGGACTTGAGTTTGATTGGGTACACCGCCATCCATTTCCAGGCCCTGGTATTGGTGTACGTGTTCTTGGTGAGTTATCAGAACCAGCAATTAAAAAAGTTCAGGCAAGTGATCAAATATTATTTGAAGAATTAAAGACTCAAAAACTGTATCAAAATTGTTGGCAAGCATTTACTGTGTTACTTCCTGTAAAAACGGTAGGGGTTAAAGGTGATGCTAGGGCCTATGAAGAAGTTATTTGTGTTCGAATCGTAAACTCAACTGATGGAATGACTGCAACATGGACTCAAATGCCCCATCAGTTTTTGGAAAAAGTATCATCAAGAATTGTAAATGAAGTGGCCGGAATAACGCGTGTTGTTTACGATATTACTTCAAAACCCCCTGGAACAATTGAGTGGGAGTGATTTAACACGGCCTGTCTTTAAAAAATATAGCGCTAAATACCTTAAATTACTTAAGCTCTTTTTACAGAATATCCCGAATATGAGATAAATTTTTAACACACATATCTTTTAGGGGCCTATGAAAAACAATTATCAATATCCAGAATTTAAAATTGCACAAGACCATCCTAATAGTTTTGTTCATCTACATTTACATACTCAATACTCGTTACTTGATGGAGCATTGAGACTAAAGGATTTATTTAAAACAGCGAAAGAATATAATATGCCAGCAATTGCGATGACTGATCATGGAAATATGTTTGGTGCAATTGATTTTTATAAACAAGCTCTAGAGAATGGAATTAAGCCCATTCTGGGTTCAGAGGTTTACTTTACGCCAGGGTCTCGTTTTGATCGACGATCAGCTAAGGCAAGTAAAACGATAGATTCTCAAGATGAAACTGAGAGTAGACATCAAATACATCACCTAGTTCTTCTGTGTAAAAATGAAACGGGTTATAGAAATCTTTGTAAGCTGTTATCAATCGCTTATCTTGAGGGATTCTACTATAAACCAAGAGTTGATTTAGAGCTTTTGGAGGAATACTCAGAAGGCTTGATCGCAACAACTGCTTGCTTAAAAGGTGAGGTCGCTTTTAATTTCTTTAATGGGCAAGGTGAACGGGCTGCTGGTGCGATAAAAAAGCTTCATGATATTTTTCATGATGATTTTTATCTTGAGATCCAAAGGCACGGACTTGAAGAAGAAAAAGTTTATGACCAAATTATAAATTATTCAAAAGAAACAGGTATAAAATTAGTAGCTACCAATGATTGTCATTATCTTACGAGAGAAGATGCAGCAGCTCAGGAAGTATTACTCTGTATTCAAACTCAAAAAACTTTTTTAGATGAAAAAAGAATGAAACTTACAACAGATGAGTTTTATTTTAAATCTGCAGATGAGATGCGATCAGTTTTTAAGGATCTTCCTGAAGCTTGTGACCATACTCTTGAAATTGCTGATAAATGTAATTTGGAAATCACTTGGAAAGACGAAGATGGAAAACAAGTTTATCATCTTCCAGACTTTGATCGCTTCATCGAAACCAAGGAAACAACTGAAGAGTATTTTATAAGGGAAGCTCGAGAAGGTCTTGAAAAACGTTTTAAGGGACCACATTTTAGAGAAATTGTTGCTGATCCTAAGTTTGAAACTGAAATTAAGCCTGTTTACTATGAAAGATTACAAACTGAAATCGATACTATTTTGGAAATGGGATTTCCTGGATACTTTTGTATTGTCTCAGACTTTATCATTTGGTCTAAGGAAAACAATATTCCAGTAGGCCCTGGTCGAGGCTCCGGAGCGGGCTCTCTTGTTGCTTATGCAATGGAGATTACCAATATAAATCCTATCCCATATAATTTACTTTTTGAGAGATTTATAAATCTTGAGCGTATATCAATGCCTGATTTTGATGTTGATTTTTGTCAGGATAGAAGACCTGAAGTAATTGAATATGTAACAGAAAAATATGGCAAAGATAAAGTTGGGCAGATTATAACCTTTGGAAAGCTTCAGGCCAAAGCAGTTATTAGAGATGTGTCCCGTGTTCATGGACTTCCTTACGCAGAAACTGATGCATTAGCAAAACTGATTCCAGATGAATTAGGGATTACATTAGAAAGAGCACTTGAGTTAGAACCAAAACTTAATGAGCTTGCAAGCAAAGATCCAAAGATAAAAAGAATTATTGAAATTTCAAAAAGGTTAGAAGGATTACTAAGGCATGCCTCTATTCATGCTGCTGGTGTTATCATCACTAATGAGCCACTTGTAAATTATTGTCCATTGTATAAAGGTCGAGAAGGTGAGCAAGTCGTTCAATTTGATAAAGATTTTTCTGAAGAAGTCGGACTTGTTAAGTTTGACTTCTTAGGACTGAAAACTCTTACCGTTATTCAAAATGCTTCAAAATTTATTCAAAGAGATCATAAGCCTGACTTTGATATCGAGTTTATTGATATGAAAGATCAGGAAGTATTTGATTATATCTCAGAAGGTGTGACAACCGGAGTATTCCAATTAGAGTCATCAGGGATGAAGGACTTATGTCGAAGACTAAAGCCTGAAAGTATTGATGATATTACCGCTATTAATGCCCTTTATCGCCCAGGTCCAATGGGGCTGGGAATGCATGATGAGTTTATTGAAAGAAAGTTCGGAAGAAAAGAAGTTGATTATTTCTTTGATGATTTAGAGCCTCTTTTAAATGATACATACGGAATTATTGTTTACCAAGAGCAGGTAATGAATATCGCCCGAACGATTGGTGGATATTCTCTTGGTGAAGCAGATATGCTTCGAAGAGCAATGGGGAAGAAGAAAGAAAAAGAGATGGCCCGACATCGCGAGATTTTTCTTCAAGGTGCCAAGGATAGAAATTATGATGTCAAAAAAGCAGAAGAAATTTATGATTTGATGGCAGAGTTTGCAAAGTATGGATTTAATAAATCTCATGCTGTTGCTTATGCTGTTATTGCTTATCAAACAGCCTATCTAAAGCGCTACTATCCGGCCTGTTTTTATGCCGCTCAACTTGGTACCGAAATAAATAATACTGATAAAGTCACAATCTATATTAATGATGCCAGAGAAATTGGGATTGAAATTTTACCACCTGATGTGAATGAGTCTTTATTCTTATTTAATGTTATTGAAAATAATATTCGATTTGGAATGGGAGCTATTAAAAACGTTGGTAGTGGTCCTGTCTCTGCAATTATTGCAGAGAGAGAGGAAAATGGACCTTTTAAAGGCTTTATAGACTTTTGTGAAAGAGTCAGTATGAAGCAAGTTAATAAAAGGGTTATTGAGTCTTTAATTAAAGTCGGCGCTTTTGACCAATGTGAGAAATTGAACCGAGCAACTCTACTTGAAAATATGGAACTAGTTGTTGCATATGCTCAAAAGAAACAAGAAGAAAAAGCGATGGGACAAGTTAACCTTTTTGATATGGGTGCAAGTGAGGAGACAACAGAAGAGTTATTAAATATTTCAGAAGTACAAGACTTTGAAGATAAAGAAAAACTCAGTTATGAACAAGAGCTATTGGGAATTTATGTTTCAGGACATCCTCTAGATAAATATGGAGACATAATAACTGAACTATCTTCAATGAGTATCTCTGATATTCATGGACTTCCTCAGATGCAACGTCCTGAGTTTGATTTTAAAAACAGAGCTGCAAATAAAAATGATCCTACCAAAAGAAATATGACTATCGGTGGAGTGATACACGAGAAAAAAGTCATTATGACAAAAAAAGGTGATAAAATGGCTTTTGTCACTTTTGAAGATTTGTCAGGAAAAATTGAATGTATTTTCTTTCCTAAAACTTATGCTGAGAGCTTTGAATTACTCGAGCAAGATGGACCATTTATTTTAAATGGGTATGTGAGACTCTCTGATGATCGTAGAAGTTTTTATGTTAATAGAATGCGAGAATTAACAGATGTTTCTGATGACAGGGTTAGTGCTGTGAGAATTAATGTTGAACTTGAAAAATTGAATGATTTTACTTTAAATAAATTAAAACAAACTTTAATGAGCTATCGAGGAGCAGTTCCAACTCATTTAATTTTTTCGAGCCCTGATGGAAGAGCTAAAATGAATCTAGATGATAATTTTTTAGTAAACCCAACACCTCAGATGGCCGCTAAGGTTAATGATGTTTTAGGAAGTAACTCTGTAAGTTTTATTGTTGACGGAAAACTAGAAGGACCTAGTGCAAGTATATAAGGATATATATAATGAAGTTTCTAATTTTAGCTTTATTTTTTAGTGGAGCTGTTTACGCTCAAGATTTTACAAAAGGTAAGGGAGAATTTCTTGCAGAAGAAAATGACAAACTTACTTTTATAAAAGAGCAGCTTATTCATGAAGGAATAAAGGATATTATTTCACAAGATTTACAATCCATGAACTTAAACCATGAGTTATTTTGGACAAATTATAATGAAAAGTTGATGAATAGTTTAGAGAGCTATGATTCAAGCTTGAAGAGTCAATATAAGATTGACGAGAATCCAACAGAAGCCCAGTTATCAAAATATCGCTCATTACTAAGGGATAAAAGACTGAAAACAAGACTGAATTTCATTGGAATGAAATCGGTTGTTTCATCATATGTAATTAAAAAAATTTCAAGATCTGTTCAAAATCCTTTGTATCGTATAATTCGTTTAGAGGCCAAGCTAAATCAGGATAAGCTGGCGGACCTTTATTATAGAGTTACAAAAGGGGAGGAGTCTTCTGACTTTGCATCTCTTAAAATTCGCTCAACTTTTGACCTACAAGCTTTTGGTTATTCCGATATCAAAGTAGAAAATAGATTAGACTTTACACAAGTAATAGAAAAAAGTTGGATTGATTGGTTTGAACAAAATAAACCAGCAAATGTAAAAGAAATTTCTATTTTAGAAAATGGAAAAAATATAACCGATATGAACTCAATACTTGTTGATCTATTAATTACTATCAAACTCGAAGAGTTTAAAGAAGAGTCACAATTTTATCATTTTTCAATTGGTGGTTCGGCATATTTAAAAGATGTACAAGCTAATAGAACTATTAAGACTTTTGAATTTAACTCTGTTCAAAAAAAGTTTAATTTAAGCGCGGGAATGAATATTGGTAATATCTTGGCAAACTCTATCTACAGAGCAATAAGTGGTTACTTCCCTGTATTGAAGCAATCAATTAAAGAGTTTAATCATGTTTCTAATACTATCTCTCTTGCAGTTAGTGGGCATAATAAACTTGATAAAGTGTACGAGTTTATCGAAATGGCCCATAGGCAAGGGGGGCGTTACTCATTGTCTTTGTCTTTAAATCAACTAAACAAAGATAAATTGACCTTATTTGCTTTTTTAAATGGGGGAATAGAAGAGCTTCGAGCTCTGTTAATAAGTATGAAAGGGGTAAAAAATATCCCGCAATATGAGATAATTGATCAAGAAGGGCAGATTGAGGTAAAATTTATATAGCATGAAAGTATGTTATATAATTTTATTTATTTTTGTTTCTTGTACCCAAGCACCTGTTATTAGAAGAGGCTCGGGGGGATATCAGAGCTATAATAAAACTCCAGTTAATAATAATGCCTTTGCTTCTATTAAAAAGAAAGTGGCATTACTTGAGCTATTTAATGAGTCTCCTTATGGTAAAGAAGACTTGGCAATTCACACCACGCAAGAACTTAAAAAAGAGCTTTCACGAACAAGAGATTATGTAGTTGATAATGAATCAGGCCATTTGTTTGGAACTTCAAAAGAAGTGTACTCAGGTGGGGGAATGAAGCTTGCACAACTTTCGAGGAAGGCGAAGCTCTCTGGAATTAATTTAGTTATTTATGGCCGTATCACTATGGCCCGAGTTCGACAGAAAAAAGATGAAATTGGTTTCTTGAGAAAAGTGAAATCTTACTCAGAGCTAATACTAGAATTACGAGTTTTTGATGTTAATGCTAATAAAGAAATTTATGCAGAAAAAATAAATGGTAATGTAAACGATTCTAATATGCGCTTTTTTATGAGTGATAGAAAAGAGGGACTAATCTATAAAAGAAAACTTATGCGTTACTCAGCAAGAGTCGCTGTTAAAAGGTTTCTGCCTAAACTTGCAAAGCTCGGTGCGAAACTTGATTGGACAGGGCGAGTTGCTAAAATAATTGGAAGCAAGATTTATATCAATGCAGGACGGAAGTCCGGAATTCAAACAGGTGATGTGTTAAAAGTATTAACAGAGGGCCAAGAGGTTTTTGATCCTGAGTCTGGTGCCTTACTTGGTGTTAGTAAAGGCGAAGTAAAAGGCACACTTGAAATAGTTGATTATTTTGGGCCTGATGGTGCAGTGGCAATATTACATTCAGGCGGCTCTGTTACGGAAGGTGACTTCGTTCAACTTTACTAATTAGATAAAAAAATAAAATGGCATTTTTTTTGTTAACTGTTAAAATAAAGAAAACATTTAACAAAGGTCATAACTTGAAAAATAGAAGGAAACTTGAAAAGTTTTTTTTATTTGCACCATTTCAGATAAAATTTATTATTTTTTTTATTCTATCGAATATGATTGCTGTTGGTTTGAGTGTAATCGGAGTTGTTTATTTTTTTAGTACTTTTATCAATAAAGGTATTGAAATAGGCATACCAAAAAATCATATCTTTTTCAGGTTTATTGATTCTTTGGTGTATGAAATGTCTTTAATATATTTAGTTGTGTTTGCACTTACGTTATTAGCAACACTCGTAGGAAGTTACGTGATCTCACATAAAATTTCAGGCCCACTTTATAGACTTAAAATGCATTTAAAGAATTTAAATGAAGAAGAAAAATTAACAGAAATTCACTTTAGAAAAGGTGATTATACAAAAGATATTGAAAATGAATTTAACAAAATGGTTCAACGCTATTCTAAGTAGTATTGTTTTTTTATCACTGTCTTCATGTGGTAAAAAGTATAATGATGAAACTAAAAAGCTTATTATTCTAGAGTTTATTACGAAGTTGGAAGAGCATGAATTACAATATAAGCATAAGTTTGAACAAGAAAAAAAATCACCTAAAGGTTATTAATCCATTCTTGCAAAACTTCAATTTCATTATCAGTTAACTCTTGTCCTCCTTGTGGCATATCACTACCATAGTTTTTTAGTCTTTTGATAATAAATGAATTATCAAAATCACCAGCATTTACATATCCAACATCGATCCAGTCTTGCTCGGTTGTAAAGCCTGCCCAGAATGAATGTGTTCCATCGTGACATTTGATACATTGAGAGTCTAGTAGATTGTAAGCTGCTGCGAATCGAGAGCCTTCAGGGGAGCTAATATCAATTTCAACCTCAGGTCCATATCGATCAGCATCAAAAGAGTTAGAGTTGTAGTTTTGTCCACAAGAAACTAGAAAGAACATTAAAAAATACTTCATCTAATATCCTTTTTATTCAAAAGGACCGATATTTCTAATGTGTCTTTCACTGAAATATTCATAAAACTAGGTGTTTCAAGTTTGAGTTTTTTTAGACTTATTTTAGTCATTATTTTCCAAAAATCTTTTTGATCTTGTTTTTTTAGAAATATTTTTTGCTTCTTTGTTCCAATGTAAATATAAGCGTAGTCACGTTTTTTTTCATTGAGAAAAAGTTTTAGATCGAAAACTTCAATATTTTTATTTTTTGAAATTTTATTCTCTATTAAATACTTATGAATATGTTCATCCCGAAGAGGGATACCGCTTTTAAAACTAGAGAGTGGTATTTGGAGTTTATTTGCGACTATAGTGCTGCTTTCTATATCTTTTATAATTTTTCCAAAGATTGAGTCGGAGGTAATTTGAAAGTCCCCAACAGGATCAATTTCACAGTCTATTGTGATCTTATGAGCAAGTCCTGAAAAACTAAAAAGAATAAAAATACATACAATAAGGCGTTTCATTATTTAATTGATAGAGGAATCACTTGTGGCCCGTTCCTATCCCTAAATTTAAAAGTAAACGCATTGTCAGAAGTATTTTCTATATAAACAATAAGATCAAACAAGATGGTCTGGCCTATGAGCTTGATCATACCATTTTCAATTTCCCAAGTTCCCTCATCTTCGCCAATTCCAGGAAGTACATAGTAAAATGTAAAATCTTCGTATAGATAAAAGTATACAGGATAGTCATCATTATAAACTTGAGTATCTTTGTTTAATCGTTGAGAGATAGTTTTTTTATTAATTAAAGGACTAAAGGCTGTCTCTGATTGTTGATGAAATTTGTATGTTTCTTTACCTTTCGGAGAGTGGCAAGATGTCAACGCTAGAATAAAAATAGTAATTAATTTATAATACATTTAGTTTTATTATAGACAAATTTTAGGAAAAAGGAATTTTCTTGTGAAAAAAATGATGGGTTTATTTGTAGTATTATTTTTATCGTTCTCTGTATTTGGGTCTGAAATTAAAGTTGCTGTGGAGTTAAGTCCTGCAGGTTCCTTTGAGATCAAAACGAATACAGTAAAAGGGTCATTGAAAAAAAATGGTGAAAATTATATCTCTAAGAGGATTTCTGTACCAACTTCAAAATTATCTACTGGTATTGAATTAAGGGATAAGCATTTAAAAGAGAAACTTGAAACATCATACATTCATATGCGAAATATTAAAGCTTCAGGTGGAAAAGGAACAGGCGAAATAGAAGTTAAGGGTATCAAAAAAGAAGTTAAGTTTACATATAAAATTGAGAACTCAAAAATGAATTTTAAAATGAATTTGAACCTTCCAGATTTCAAGATAGAAGGCATTAAGTATATGGGAGTAGGGGTTCAAGATGTTGTTGTTGTTCAAGGGATGATTTCTTTTCAATAACCTTTTAAAAACTTTGCCATTTAGGTGAAATACAAAATGTTAATAAACTAGCTTCCCAAAATTTTGAATTACTTTCAAAGTTTTGGGATTCTGAAATCATAAAGTTTGCGCTATCTTGATCAATGCTTTCTAAAGGATAAAAGAGTTTATATAAAGCATTTAAATTTTCAAGATTAACCTCGCTATCATCTTGTGAAACACCAGCTTTTTCAAAAGCATAATTCACGCCGGCAGCGTTCTCATTAATTGTACGTTCACAAGCTTGAAGCATCCATCCTTCTCTTAAGGTTGTCGAAGTAACTGCCATATCGGTGTTCCAATTTGGATCAAGACAGTTTTCATATGGAAACTCTAATGCTCCTTTGGTGCCCACTCTGGAGCGAGTATAAACATCGCAGTTTCCACCGAAAACACCTTGCTTATTTATAACCGTGTTACGAATAATATTACTTCGATTAAATGTTGGGCCAAAAACTTGCTCAAAA
>CATLVU010000094.1 GCA_950061135.1 uncultured Oligoflexia bacterium | reverse complement strand
TCCCAAAAAAAAGACTTTATTAAAATTTCAAAAGAGAATTTTGAGATTGTAACCACATTTTGAAAAAAGTGTATTTGATCAACACCTCTAAGGTCAAATAATGCTTCAGCTAGTCCTATTCCTTTTGCTTGCATAGGATTTTTAAAAGAGGCCTTTCCATCATCTTTAACATTTTTATCCAATAAAAACTTTAAGGCATTAGGATTGGGCGTTGGTTGTATACTTATTTCTGTCATAATTTATCCAAATAATTCGTTAATTTTATTAAGGGTTTGAACCAGTCTATCTACATCATTTTTTGTATTGTAGATACTAAAAGAAGCGCGAGCTGTCGCTGGAACGTTAAATCTTTTCATCAGTGGTTGAGTACAGTGATGGCCTGTTCTAAGAGCAATTCCTTCTTTGTTTGCTATTGTCGCAATATCATGTGGATGAGCGCTATCCATTGTAAAGGAGATCACTGCGCATTTATTTTTTGCAGTCCCAATAATTGTTAGCCCTTTTATCTTTTCTAATTCGTGATGCGCATATTGGAGAATTTCCTCTTCATATTTAATTACTGAATCAAAGTCTAAGGCCTGTAAAAATTCGATTGCTGTTCCCATTCCAAGTACTCCTGCAATATGTGGGGTACCCGCTTCAAAAATATGAGGGACGCAATTAAAAGTTGTCTTATCAAAACTTACTTGATCAATCATACTGCCACCACTTTGATAGGGGCGCATTTTTTCTAAAAGCTCTTTTTTTCCATACAAAATACCGATGCCAGTAGGGCCATAAATTTTATGGCCTGAAAGTGCAAGGAAATCACAATCTATATTTATAACATCAATAGGTAAGTGAGGAGCGGCTTGGGCCGCATCTACAAATACTAATGATCCATTAGAATGAGCAATCGAAGACATTTCTCTGATAGGATTAATTGTTCCAAGAGTATTAGAGACATATGTGAAAGCGCATAGTTTTGTTTTGGCAGAAATTAATTTTGAAAATTCTTCAAGAATAATTTCACCTTTGTCATTAATTGGGGCAACTTTAAGATGTGCCCCTTTGTTTTCACAAAGTAATTGCCATGGAACAATATTCGCATGATGTTCCATTTGAGTAATAAGAATTTCATCACCTTTATTTATATTTATCTCGCCCCAGCTATAGGCCAAAAGATTTATAGAATCGGTTGTTCCTTTAGTGAAAATAATTTCTTCAATATAACGGGAGTTTAAAAATTTATGAGAAAGTTTTCTTACATTCTCAAATTTTGACGTATTCAATTCACTTAAATAGTGAATTCCTCGATGAATATTAGCACATTCATATAAGTAATATGTTTCTAGTGTTTTTAAGACAGAACTAGGTTTTAGAGCAGTGGCAGCGCTATCTAAGTAAACAGACTCTTTTTCATCAACTTTGTTTTTAAGTTGAGGAAATTGTTTTCTTATATCTTCAAAATCCATAATTATCTCTTCTATCAGTAATATAATTTTTGACAATAGGATTTGAAATTTTAAAAAGAATTTCATTTATAAAGGCGCTTGATAATAATTCTCTTGCCTGATCTGGGTCTATACATCTTGTTGTGAAATAGAATAATTGCTCTTCATCTAATTGGGCGGTTGTTGAGCCATGGGCACATTTCACATCATCTGCAAAAATCTCTAGCTGAGGTCGCGAATTTGCCTTAGCTTTTGGTGTTAATAACAAATTTTTATTAAGTTGCGTGGACTCAATTTTTTGCGAATCACGATCAACTTTTATCGTACCTGTGAAAATGCCTCTTGATTCATCGTCCATTACGCCTTTGTATAATTGTGTACTATAGGTGTGAGGGGCGGAATGTTTTATTATTGTATAAGAATCATGATGAGATTTATTCTTTAATTGATACAGGCCATATAGTTCTGTTGAAGCGCCTTCCTGTAGTAATTCAATATCTATGTTTGATCTTGTAATTTGGGCCCCATCAAAAACTGCAATATGCTTAAATGTTGAATTTTTTTCCACTTTAGCTATTGTAGAATTACCAATGATTGCAGTGTCTTTTTGTGGCTTATATTGAGTTAAAGTGACATGGGAATTTTCTTCAACATAAATATTAGTGGATGTGTTAGCAAAGAGATCACATTCGTTATCCAATACTTCTAGTAACTCAACGTCATTTGATTTTTCAATTATGATATTAATTTGATAAGAGATAATATTTTTTTCAGAGTTAAATTTATGATGAATTAAAATAGGAGAGTCTAAGTTTTTTAATCTTAGTGTAATATTCTTATTAGAAGTATTTGCTAGCTGATATAGAAAGTCTTTATCCATATCAGTTTGAAATGAAAGGTTGTTTGTATCTTCAATATCGATGTCTGTGTAAGCGATGTCACCGTTGATAAGAACAATGTTTTTAAAGTCTTTTGAAAGGGTTTTTGAATCAAAATTGGTGGTTTTGACTTCAAAATATTTATAGTTTTCTAATTTATTTGTAAGATTTGTATATTTCCAGCTTTCTGTTTTTGGATAGGGTAAATCAATATTAGCTAAAAAACTTAGGCCATGATTTTTTTGTGAATATTGTTGTTTGAAGTCTTCAACAAAACTCATTGTAATTCCTTTATAATCCAATCATAACCATTTTTTTCAAGCTCTAGTGCAAGGTTTTTATCTCCTGATTTTACAATCTTGCCTTTATAAAGAACGTGAACATAGTCAGGGACAATATAGTCTAAAAGTCGCTGGTAATGAGTTACTAATAAAATAGCATTATGCTTACTTTTTAAAGTATTAACACCTTTTGCCACAGTTTTAAGAGCATCAATATCAAGTCCTGAATCAGTTTCATCAAGTAGTGCAAGTCTTGGATTAAGAACCAACATTTGTAGAATTTCATTTTTCTTTTTTTCACCACCTGAAAACCCTTCATTTACTGCTCGATCAAGAAAGTTTTCATTCATCTCTAAGAGTTTTGCTTTCTCAAGTACGAGGGCCCTAAAATCTTCATCGTTTAGAGTTTCAGCACCTTGATGCTTGCATAAAGCATCAAAAGACTCTTTTAAAAAAGTAATATTTGTTACACCTGGAACTTCAATTGGGTATTGAAAGCCTAAATAAACACCTTCTCGAGAGCGCTCATATGCTTCTAGCTCTGTTAGATCTGAATATTTTCCGTTTATAATATAATCAATTGAGCCATCTGTGATTTCATAGTCAGGGTGTCCTGCGATCGCCTTTGAAAGAGTACTTTTTCCAGAGCCATTTGGGCCCATTATAGCATGAACTTCACCTGCTTTTATTTCAAGATCAATGCCTTGTAATATTTGATTGCTTTCAACAGATGCTTTTAAATTTTGAACCTGTAACATTTTATATAATCCTTTTATCCAACTGAATTTTCTAATTTCATTTCTATTAGTTTTACTGCCTCAACAGAAAACTCTAGAGGTAATGTTTTGAAGACTTCTTTACAAAAACCATTCACAATCAACGATATCGCTTTTTCTTGATCTATTCCTCTTGTTTGTAAGTAGAATAATTGGTCTTCACTTATTTTAGAGGTACTGGCCTCGTGCTCAACAGTTCCGGTATTATTTTTAATATCAATATATGGAAATGTATGTGCAGAGCATTTATCTCCTACTAACATTGAATCACATTGAGAATAATTTCTAGCATCCTTAGCACTTGGTAAAACCTTTACTTCTCCGCGATAAATATTTTCTGATTGATCAGCGCTTATTCCTTTAGAGATAATAGTACTTTTTGTATTTTTGCCTATATGAATCATCTTGGTTCCAGTATCGGCCTGCATTTTGTTATTTGTTAGGGCCACTGAATAGAAGGCACCCTCAGAGTTATCGCCTTTTAAAATACAACTAGGGTATTTCCAAGTAATGCTTGAGCCTGCCTCAACCTGTGTCCAAGAGATTTTAGAATTTGTATCAGCACAAAGACCTCTTTTAGTAACAAAATTATAAATACCACCTTTGCCTTCTTTATCACCGGCGTACCAGTTCTGAACAGTAGAGTATTTAATTTCGGCATCCTTAAGAGCAATTAATTCAACAATCGCCGCGTGAAGTTGGTTTTCATCTCTTTGTGGAGCGGTACATCCCTCAAGATAGTTAACAAAGCTTCCTTCATCAGCAACAACTAATGTTCTTTCAAACTGTCCAGTTTCTTTAGCGTTTATTCTAAAATATGTAGATAAGTCTAAAGGACATGTTACACCTTTAGGGATATAGACAAATGATCCGTCTGAAAAAACTGCAGAGTTTAAAGCAGCATAATAATTATCTGCAGAAGGAACGACAGTTCCTAAGTATTTTTTCACAAGGTCTGGATATTTCTCAACTGCTTCAGAAATAGAACAAAAAATAACTCCTACTTCTTCAAGCTCTTCTTTCCATGTTGTTCCTAGTGATACGGAATCAAAAACTGCATCTACCGCAACTCCAGAAATTCTTTTCTGCTCTTGTAGAGGGATGCCTAGCTTTTCAAATGTCTCTAAAAGTTCAGGATCGATATCATCTAAACTTTTAGGAGCATCTTTTTTAGTTTTTGGTTTAGCGTAATAATACAAATTTTGAAAATCAATTTCAGGGATATCAAAATATGTCCATTTAGGCGGCGTCATTTTTAGCCAAGTTTTGTAGGCCTTTAATCTGTAATCTAAAAGCCAACTTGGTTCATTTTTCTTTTGAGAGAGCAAAGTGATTATCTCTTCATTAAGGCCTTTGGGAAATTGCTCTGATTCGATATTCGTTTCAAAGCCCCATTTATAACCTTCATTTAATCTTTGCTCTAATGGATCTTGTTTACTCATATTAAGTTTCCATTTAATAATTCATTAATATTAATCTTTTTAAAAAAGTCGTTTGTCATTACTTGCAAATCTCTTATTGGTGAAACGATATTACAGTTTGCTTTCAAAGTGCATTGCTTGGAGTCGCAAAAATCTTGTTCACCAATATTTTCTATTATTTTTATTAGTTCAAAATAGCTAATGTTTGTTAAGTTAGAACTTAAAGTATATCCACCCTTACTACCTTTATCAGCACTTAGAATTTCATGATTTTTCAAAAGTTGCATCACTTTGGCCACTGGGTCAAAAGGTAGGCGTAGATGATCACAAACCTGCCTTGCAGAAATAGGGCCTATCTGTCCGTTATCCTCTATATATTTCAGGATCATTAGTGAATATTCTAATTTCTTAGTTAATTTTATCATATATAAGTATTTTTTTGGCCTATATTTATCATTCATCAATCATTTCTGCAATCAGTTAAGTTAAGGAAATTTCATAATATTGGAGGGCATGATGTTGATTTAAAGACTATCTTTCACTATAGTGTGAAGCTTCAGACGGAGGTATCGTGAAAGTTATTCATTTAGAAGATTATAAGCAATTATCGCATAGTATTATAAACTGTGATTTAACCATAGAAATTTTAAAAGACTGTATTGAAGTAAGCTCTAAATTGGTCCTTAAAAGAAATAATGATGTGTCTAATGAGAAAGTTTTTTTTAACGGTGTGGAATTAGAACTTTTAGAAATCAAAATAAATGATGAATCCGTCAAAAAGGATGAGGATTATACACTAGAAAAAGATGGTCTTTGTCTAAATAAGATATATGAAGATTTTACTTTATTCACCAAAGTTAAGATTGATCCATTTAATAATTTGTCAGGTGAAGGGATTTATAAGTCATCACAAATAATTTGTTCACAATGTGAAGCAGAAGGTTTTAGAAAAATAACATATTTTTTCGACAGACCTGATAATTTATCTAAATTTACTACAAAAGTAATAGGAGACAAAAATAAATATCCATCTTTGCTCTCAAATGGAAACCTAATTGAGAGTGGGGATTTAGCGGATGGTAAACATTTTTGTACTTGGGTAGATCCATTTGCTAAGCCTAGTTATCTTTTTGCCTTAGTTGCGGGGGAGTTCGATCTTGTTAGTGGTACTTTTAAAGCAAAAGATGGACGCGATATCTTGCTTGAAATATATGTCGATCCAGGAAATGCAGATAAATGTGACTTTGCTCTTGAATCATTAAAAAATTCAATGAAATGGGACGAAGAACGTTTTGATTTAGTCTATGATTTAGATCGCTATATGATTGTTGCTGTTGACTCATTTAATATGGGTGCAATGGAAAATAAAGGACTAAATATCTTTAATTCAGCTTATGTTCTCGCTAAAAAAGAAACGGCCACAGACTCTGACTTTAAAGGTGTTGAAGCTGTGATAGGTCATGAATATTTTCATAACTGGACAGGTAATAGAGTTACTTGCAGGGATTGGTTTCAATTAACATTAAAAGAAGGATTGACTGTTTTTCGTGATCAGGAATTCTCTTCAGATATGGGCTCAAGATCTGTTAAAAGAATCGAAGATGTTAAGCTTTTATGGAATCATCAATTTCCTGAAGACGCAGGACCTCTTAGTCATCCAATAAAGCCAAAAAAATACTCTGAAATTAATAATTTTTACACTGCTACCGTTTACGATAAAGGAGCAGAGGTTATTAGGATGATTCATACATTAATTGGTGAAGAAAACTTTCAAAAAGGGATGAAAATTTATTTTGAAAAATTTGATGGAATGGCGGTGACTACTGAAGACTTTGTTGATTCTATGGCACAAGCATCCGGTAAAGACCTTAGTCAATTTAAACTTTGGTATGACCAGAATGGTACACCAGTTGTTGATATAAAGCATGAGCTTAATGATGGCGTTTATAAAATCACATTTAAGCAGAGTACGAATTTAAACAATAATAAATTTGATGCTCTCCATTTTCCATTTTATTTTGAATTATATAGTGCTGATGGAAAGTTTTTAGAAAGGGTAGAGCTTGAATTAAACTCCAAAGAACAAATTTATGAAATTAAATTAAATGAAATGCCTATTCCATCTTGGAATACAAATTACTGTGCGCCTGTGAAGGTAAATTTTGAGTATTCAACAGATCAATTAGCAATATTATCCAAGTATTCTCGAGATGATTTTAATAGATATAATTCTTTTCAAGATTTTTTTGTTTATGAAATTGAAAGAATTGCTAAACTGATTAAAGAAGGAAGAGATAATCAAGAACTTAGCCTTGACTCATTATTTATATCTTCGTTTAAAGAAATTTTAGAAAATGACCAGCTTGATTTTCATTTCAGAAGTTATATTTTATCTGCACCATCTTTATCAGAGTTAAATTCACGTAAAGATAAATACGAAATTGAATCATTAGATAAAGCGATTAGTTTTTTAGAAAATGAAATATACCAAAGTTTAGGAGAGTCACTAAGTGGATTGTTATCACTGTTAGATTCAAAGCTAAAGGAATACCAATTTAATGATATGGCAATTGGCGCTAGGTCTTTACGATCAGTAATTATTTCATATTTAACAAGTGTAGAGGTAGATAAAGATATTTATGAAAGGTTTAGCCTAGCTGATAATATGACAGATTCAATATCTTTGTTGGGTATTTTAGTTAAGAGAAATAATACATTTAAGGCCATGGCTTTAAGTGAGTTCTATAATCAATGGAAGAATGAACCTCTGGTTATTCAAAAATGGTTTTCACTACAGGCTTTAGCAGGAGATGTTAGTGTTGATGAACTTATAAAACTAGAGAATGATCCAGTCTTTGATATTAAAGTTCCGAACTTTGTTAGGTCTTTATATGGAAGTTTTTCTAGAAATATTAAGCAGCTAAATTCAATAGATGGAAGTGGTTATAAATTTTTAAAAGATCGTATTCTGAAAATTGATAAATTTAATCCTCAGATAGCATCTAGGCTTGCAAAGTCCTTAACTCATAGTGAGAAATTAGATGATAAAAGAAAAGCTAAACTTCTTGAAGAGCTAAGCTTACTTAAAAAAGAAAAGCTATCAGGCGATGTTACAGAAATTATCAATTTGTCATTGAACAAATAATTATTTTCTGTTTCTTACTTTCACTTTTTGAAGCTTTTGGTTAAATTTTATTACACATACACCAATAGTTCCTAGTAATGCGGCTGTAATCACGAGAAGTTCGTTCATAAGACCTCCTTTTTGTACTGTTCTTATCGGTCTTTTGCTAAATTATTATAGCATAAGAATGTAAAACTATTTTTATTTTGGGCCTATACTGCTATAATGAACATAATTTCAAATGCTTACAGGGAAGATAATTATGTCAACAGCAATGACTGCGATTCAAAAAGCTCTAAAGATTAATCTTGATCCCCATATTTATGGCACTTTTGCAGAAATTGGAGCAGGCCAAGATGTGGCCGGCAATTTCTTTAAAGCTGGAGCTGCTTCAGGAACAGTTGCAAAATCTATTTCAGCATATGATATGAAGTTTTCTGATTCTATTTATGGTCGTGAAAAAAGTGGTCGCTACGTGTGCCAGTCACGTGTTGAAAAAATGATGGATTATGAATACGAATTAGTTATTGAAAGACTACAAAAGGATCATCCAGAAAGATGCTATTTTGCTTTTGCTAATACAATCGAGGCTCGTAATTACCAGGGAACGAATGATCCACACGGGTGGTTGGGACTAAAGTTTATGGGCTCGACCAATGAAGAAGCTTCTCATTTATTACTTCATGTCAGGCTTCATGATCAGACTGCATTACTACAGCAAAATACTTTAGGCGCATTGGGCGTCAATATGATTTATGCCAGCTATTATCAACGTGATACAACTGAAGTATTAGTTGAAGCTTTAACAGAAGGGCTAAGAAGAGAAAATATTGAAATCGATATGCTTCATACTGCTGGGCCTGCTTTTAAAAACTTAGATAATAGACTTTTGAATTTACAGCTTGTTGTTAATGGTTTTGCTGATGCAATTATGTTTGATGAAAATGGTGATGTTCGTTTGCCAAAAGACGATCTTTATAAAAAGAATATTTTAATTGCACGAGGCAGTTATAGACCACCAACTAAAGTGAATGTTGATATACTTAAAACAGGATTAGAATGTTTTAGTGAGCATATTAACACCAAAGCTAGTGATATTATCTCTGTAGCGGAGATAACCATTTCTAATTTAAAAGAAGATGGTGATATAACTAAAGATGATTTCTTAGCAAGAGTTGACCTTCTATCAACAATAGGAATGAAAGTTTTTGTAACTAATATGCCTCAATATTTTAAACTAACAGAATATTTAAGTCGTTTTAAGCCTGTTAACATGGGCCTTGTTCTGGGTGCATATAACTTCATGCAGATCTTTGATGAGGAATATAACCAGCTTAAAGGTGGAATGCTTGAGGCCATGGGAACCTTATTTAAAAGAAATTTAAAGGTCTTTTTATATCCATACAGAGAAGAAAAAGAGAGTGACGAATTAATAAGCCTTAAGACTTTAAAAACAAAAAAAAGCGGTAAGCATCTACTGGAGTTCATCAAAGAAAGAGGGCAAATTTTTGATATAGAAAATTATAATGACCAATTACTACATATCTACTCTAGAAAAGTTTTAGAAATGATTAAAACTAATAAAGAGGGCTGGGAACAATATGTTCCAGAGGATATCGCAAAACAAATTAACGAGAAATGTTTATTCGGTCATCCTTGTGAGCATATTATAAAGTAGAAGTTAGAAGCTCATGCTGCTTTTCAAGTTTTGCTTCAAGTTCTGATTCTATCTGATCTTTTAAGTATAAATATTCAATACCGTTAATTTGAGGAAATCTTTTTTGTAATTGATTAGCTAAATTAATACTGTCTTGATTTTTATATTGCATGAGACATCTTTTTAAAAAATGTTTTGAGTTGGCCTTGCAAAACTCTGTCCTTTTAAAGACAAGACCTAATAATTTATCATTGATTGCTTTTTGAGTTTGAAGGCTATCGTGTTTTAAGCTTTCTTCAATTTTTTCTAAAGAGAAAAAGTTTTCAAGTTCTGTGAATTCTTGATCACTTGGTTTAATATCCAAATGACTTAGGGTTAAATGTAATTGTTTATAATAACACTTTTTATGTGAGTTTTTTTCTCGCATTAGGCAATGAAGATAAAATTGAGTTGGGTTATATTTTTCTGAAATTTTTATTAAGCTCTTTTTTGAAATATGAGGCGTTGAAGCAATGCTACGTGATGTAGTTTCTATCGCCATATTGAATAGTCCCTTGGAGGAAACTTTTTGTTCATTACAACCATAAAAAACCAAAAATAAGACACCAAAGAACAGATTTAATTTAAAAAAACTCGTCAAATTCATTATAACCCCTATAATTTATTCTATAAGTATATCGGATAAAATGGATAAATCTTGAGTGAAAAAGACTGGTAATGACGTATTCTTTATATATTTCAGATAGTTATGACCCTTATTATAATCTTGCTTATGAAAATCAACTATTACATGCATAAAAAATTAAATATTTCAGATATTGGTTATGGATTTTTTACAAAAAATTGGGGCTTGTCCATTGATAATCATGCATCTCTTAATTGCAGTCACAATACAGACGATGATCAAAATGTCGTAAATAAGAATATTAATATTGCGAAAAAAAAATTGAGTTTGGATAAAAGCAAGTTAAAATTCATTAGCCAAACTCATTCAAATCAAGTTGCTATAATTGATAAGAACAATTTTTCCTCTACAGTGGAGGCTGATGGAAGTATTACTCAAGATAAAGATATTAGTCTTGCAGTTTTGACAGCAGATTGTTGTCCTATTTTTATTTATGATAGTGACATTAATTTTATTTGTTGCCTGCATGCTGGCTGGAAAGGTTGTCTGTTAAATATTGTTGGGTCTGCACTAGAACAAATTCAAACAATACAATCAAATGTTAATAAAATTTTTGCCATTATTGGCCCATGCCTAAATAAAGCAAACTTTGAAGTCAATACTGATTTAAAAGAGCAATTTGTTATAAAAAATTCAAATT
>CATLVU010000093.1 GCA_950061135.1 uncultured Oligoflexia bacterium | reverse complement strand
AGTCATCTCTTTATTGTGTGCTAATTTGTATTAGATTTACTAAAATGATGGATAATGGCAAGAAAAAAACTAAGGTTTTGTAATGTTTAAACTATCATCAAAATTTCAACCCTGTGGGGATCAGCCTCAAGCAATAAAAAAGATTACTGAGGCATTTAAAAATGACGCAAAATCACAGGTACTTTTAGGTGTCACAGGATCGGGGAAAACGTTCTCCATGGCCCATATTATTCAAAACCTTCAAAAGAAAACGTTGATTTTGGCCCCAAATAAAACTTTAGCAGCACAGCTGTATGAAGAATTTAAAGAATTCTTTCCTGATAATGCGGTTGAATATTTTGTTTCATATTATGATTATTATCAGCCAGAGGCGTATGTGGTAGGGACAGATACTTATATCGAAAAAGATTCTTCTATTAATGAGCAAATTGATAAGCTTAGGCACTCGGCAACAAAAAGTATTTTAGAAGAAGATCATGTAATTGTGGTTTCTAGTGTAAGTTGTATTTATGGTATCGGTTCTCCATCTGAATATTCAGGGCAAAAGATGACAGTCTTTGAAGGAGATACAATCGAGCGTGACGATTTTTTAAAATCTTTAGTTGAAATCCAATATCAGAGAAATGATTTTGATTTTACTCGAGGAACTTTTAGAGTTCGTGGTGATCTGGTCGAAGTTTTTCCTGCGTCTGAAGACTCTTATGTTATTAGGTTCGAGTTTTTTGATGATGAAATTGATGGGATATATAAAGTAGATCCTCTTCGAGGGAAAATCCTACATAAAATGAATAAAGCATCTATCTATCCATCTTCTCATTATGTTGTGGGACAGCAGAGTTTAAAAAATGCTTTAGAGACAATAAAATTAGAACTTAGAGAAAGATTACAACAGCTTGATAAAGAAAATAAATTAGTAGAAAAACAACGTCTCGAGCAAAGAACGATGCTTGATATTGAAATGCTCGAAGAGATGGGGTTCTGTTCAGGAATTGAAAATTATTCGAGACATCTAACCGGTTCAAAAGCTGGTGACCCACCTCCAACCTTGGTTGATTATTTTGACAAAGACTTTTTATTAATTATGGATGAATCTCATCTTATGGTTTCTCAAGTAGGAGCAATGTATAAAGGAGATCGTTCACGAAAAGAAAATTTAGTAAACCATGGTTTTAGATTGCCATCGGCTCTTGATAATAGGCCATTAAAGTTTGATGAGTTTAATCAGAGACTGGATCAAGTCCTGTATGTTTCTGCAACACCTGCTGATTATGAATTACAACAAGTTGGCGGGGAGTATGTTGAGCAAATTATTAGACCTACAGGATTGCTTGACCCTATAATCGAAGTTAGAGATGCAGCGAAACAAGTAGATGACCTATTAGTTGAAGTAAAAAAAATCGTCAAAAATGGCGGCCGAGTTTTAGTGACAACTCTAACTAAAAGATTAGCAGAGGACTTAACCGCACATTATAAATTAGCAGGTATTAAGATCAAGTATTTACACTCTGATATTGACACTCTTGAGAGAATAGAGATTATTCGAGATTTAAGAGCAGGTGAGTTTGATGTTTTAGTAGGGATTAATCTTTTAAGAGAGGGACTTGATATACCTGAGGTCGTTTTAGTTGCAATTTTAGATGCTGATAAAGAAGGTTTTTTAAGATCAGAAAGGTCTTTAATCCAAACAATCGGTAGAGCGGCCAGAAATTCTGAAGGCCGCGTATATATGTATGCTCATAAAAATACTCCAAGTATGGAGCGAGCTATTAATATAACTAAAGAGAGGCGTATAAAACAGGATCGTTTTAATCAAGAAAATGGAATAAAACCCACCACGGTTACTAAGAAAATATCAAGCGGAATTATTGACAGCCTAAAGAAAAGTGGAAAATCAGGTAAAATAGAGAAGAAGGCTTATTCTTTTGATCATCTTAGTGAGCAAGAGTTGGACAAAAAAATAAAAGAGCTTAAAAAATTAATGAGCGATGCTGTTAGTAAGCTAGAATTTGAAGAAGCGGCCAAGCTGAGAGATCAGATAAAAGAGCTATCTGATATTAGATTAATATTATGATTAAGATTATAACGTTTTTATTTTTTGTTTTCTCGCCTTTGATATTCGCTGTTGAGAATTTTGTTATAGAGTTTAATAATGACAAAGTCTTTGTGAAAAACCCTAGCAAAGAATCTAAAACAGTGACTATTACTTTAAATAATAATACTTCAGAAGTTATTACTGCCGCTTTTGAAAGTAAGGGTTCTCAGATGAGTACAGTGGCAATCTTCCCTGGTGAGCCACATGTTGTTGATTATAGTTTAGAATATATTAAGAGTTTAAGCTTAGTACCACTAAGTCCTCCTAGCAGGACGATTGAGTTTAAATTCGATGGAAGGTCTTATGAAATTTCTGAAGAGAACTAAAGATAAGGTAGAGAAAACGGTTTTAGTCATCTCGGATTTACATCTTGGTGCAGGCCATGAGTACAAAGGTCGAAAAAACCATTTAGAGGACTTTCACTCTGATAAAGAGTTAGTAGACTTTCTTCATTATTACTCATCAGGTAGCTATGAGAATACTGAAGTCGAGTTAATAATAAATGGTGATTTCTTAGATCTTTTAGCTGTTCCTTTTGTTCCTTTTTTTGAGGATGAGTTTTGGAGTGAAGAGGCGGCCCTTGCTAAACTAGAGATCATCCTAGATGCTCATACGGAAGTGTTTGATGCTTTAAATCAGTTTTTGTCCACTAAAAATAAAAAAGTTCTCTATATTATTGGTAATCATGATGCTGAACTTCTTTTTGACTCACTCAAAGCTAAAATTTTTGATGTAATAAAAAAAGAAAATAGAGAAAAGTTTACTCTAACAAATGATTTACAATTATATTCACCAATCAAAGGGGTCTATCTACAACATGGACATGAATATGAAGAAGCTCATCATTTTTCTGAGGAAAATAATATTATTGAGTCTATAGAGGGACGAAAGTACTTTATTCCACCTTGGGGCTCATATTATGTTACCCATGTTTTGAACAAATATAAATTAGAAAGAGATCATGTAAATAGTGTAAGGCCTATTCCTACTTATATTAAACATGGATTGATCTTTGATACTTTTTTTACAATCCGATTTCTTGTGGCCAATGGCTATTATTTTTTAATGATCAGGTTTTTACATTATTATCGCTTAAAACTTGGTTGGAAGAATATTATTGAAGATCTCTTAAAAGAGTTAACCTTATTTCAAGACTATGAAACAGTTACTAGAGAGTTTTTTCAACAAAATGAAGATGCTAAAATCTTAATCGTAGGACATACGCATAAACCTATTTTTCATGAATACGAAGATGGAACAACTTTTATCAACACAGGTACGTGGACTAGAATTGTAAATTTAGATTTATCACAAAAGCAAAATCAAAATGAGACTTGCTTAACTTATGCAATCATAGAAAGTACAAGTAAGGAAATTACTTCTGAGAACTTCGATAGCGTCGTTAGAGCAAATCTTTATAAATGGAATTCAGTGAGATCGAGTCTTCCTTATGAAGATTTTATTTAGTTTTCCTACAGTTCTTATTTAATAAAAAAACAAGAATTATTTTAATGAAAAAAAAAGTGTATTTTACTTAAAAAAAAATTAAGTTTCTTCACGGGCTCCCGATAATATTGGTGTCTAAATTAATGGACATCTTAATAATAATCAATAAGTCTAGCAGTATGCTTAACAAGATTGCAAGGTCGCAAACTTGTGTATCCGGATGATGCCAAAATTTTTCCAAGGGAGGATTTTAATATGGGTTTCCGTATTAACACAAACGTTTCGTCAATTGCTGCTCAAAGATCATTAAGCACAAACAACCGTCAAGCTGAAAACACTCTATCGAAATTATCTTCAGGTTCTAGAATTACAAGAGCTGCTGATGATGCTGCAGGACTTGCGATCAGTGAGAAGTTAAAAGCTCAAATTTCATCAGTTAATCAAGCTAACAGAAATGCGAATGATGGTATTTCTATGGTTCAAACCGCAGAAGGTGGTTTAGATGAAATCTCTAACATGTTAACAAGACTAAGAGAGCTTTCAATTCAATCAGCTTCAGACACAGTAGGTGATACTGAGCGAACTTTTACCAACATGGAGTATCAAAACCTTAAACAAGAGATTGAAAGAATCTCTCAAGTGACAGAGTTTAACGGAGTTAAGCTTTTAAACGGAGAAGGTGAAAAACTTGATTTCCAAATTGGTGTTAACAATGATCAATTTCAAGATAGAATTACTTACGATGTAGGTTTTTCTAATGCAAAAATCGAAAGCTTAGGAATTGGTGATATTACAGTTGAAACTAAAGATGGTGCTCAGACTGCTCTTGCAAATATAGACTCTGCGATTGAAAAAGTATCAGGACAAAGAGCAAATCTTGGTGCGATCCAAAATAGATTGATCTCGACAAGTAAAAACTTAGAGATCACAAATGAGAACTTAAGCGCAGCGAACTCTCGAATTAGAGATGTAGATTACGCAATGGCATCAGCTCAGAATGCTAAGAATAATATTCTTAACCAAGCTGGTACTTCAGTTCTTGCACAAGCTAATGCTCAAGGGCAAAACGCTCTTAGACTTTTAGGCTAATAACTAGCTTTAAATAGACATTAAAAGAAAAAATATCCCCCTGAATAGGGGGATTTTTATTATTGACCAGTATATTTTTCATAAAAATAAGATTTTTAAAAAGAGATAGTTTTTTTGTAGTAATAAAAGTTATGAAAAAATTTATACTCTTAAATATCGTAATTTTAGTAGCTTACAGTTGTGGAAAAAAAACTACAAACAAATCAAGCCGCTATGTTAAAAAAAGTATCGGAACTCCAATACCTTTAAAGTTTTCAAAACAAAGCTGTCTGGGATCATTGGATATTAGTGATTCGATTGCAAAAACAGATTTGTATTTACAGGGTGATTATTCAAGTAATGTATCAATTCCAATAAATGATAAATTAATGATTAATTCTATAAAAATGGGAAATGAAATATTTTCTTTTAGAGATGATCTAGAAATAAAAAATTCGGGTAAAAATTATAGCTATTGTCCTGATATAGATTTTTACCAAAAAGATACTTATGAAGATGCAACTAGGTCTGTAGAAACAGCATTATCAAAATTTAAAACTAAATTCGCCGACAACCTTATGGAACTTAACTTGCCAGATATCAAACTGTGGGTGGCCCCAATGATTGAGATCAAAAGCATTTATAGAGAAAAAAATACTAAATACGATATAAGACAGTTTTTAATTAATAATGCTTTTTATTCTTATGAGTTAGGAGCAATGGCCTTCTTACCTCAAGGTTATCAAGAAGATGGAGATGAACTCCCTTTTGATGGTGTTCCACTATGGAAGATACCGATGGTGGCGCTACATGAATATGGCCATCATATTTTTGAGATATTGATTAAAGATAAATGGGATTATGTATTTAGTAAAAAAACAGGAGTCAATCCTTGTATTGACCCACGTGGATTTGTTGAGAAAGCTAATAAGGCAGTATTCGATGAACGAGTTATTAACTTTGAACTAGTCAGAGGCGCACTTCATGAAGGATTTGCCGACCTGGTATCTTCTTTATTAGGCACTGATTACGCAAGCCTTGAAAATATAGGTTGTATGGAAGGAAATCGAGAAGTGCATGTTGCCCGTTTTACAAATTGGAGTGATAAGACTTTAGATCAAGATGCATTAGATGAATTCTTATCAGATACCGAAGCATTTTATTTTGGTTGTGGATTAGATGTCGATTATCAAGATATTCACATTATTGGGGCTATTTTCGCAAGACATGTACATGTTTTATTTGAAGAACTTGCGCTGACTCCAGAACAAAGATTTGAGTTATTAGTTGATTGGGCAAAAAATTTGAATAAACTAAAAATTAACACTCAATCAGGTAATGAAAAGTATAACTTGAAGCTTACGATAATGAGTATGCTAACTGTGGCGCAAAAGAAGTTTTCATTAACAGATAAAGTTTGTAAGCAGTATATTCGTGGTTTTACGGCCCTTGAAAGTGCGGAGAATTCTCATTACTATTGTCAGTAGACATGAAAAAAATAAGAAAATCAGTAAGCGCATTACTTCTTTATGAAGATAAAATCTTTATTATAAAACGATCAAATTCTGTTTTGTCTTTTCCTGGTTATACATCCTTTCCAGGAGGTAAGGTTGAAGAGGGAGAGACTTTAAAAATAGCATTACTTCGGGAACTAAAAGAGGAACTGGGAACAGATATTGAAAAATATTGTTCTCGAATTTATGAATGGACAGAAGCGACTTCCCCTGATTTTAACCCAAGAAGATTTCAAAATACATATTTTAAAATTGAATTGAATGAGCTTCCAGATTTTAATGTTGATACTCGTGAGTTCTCAGAATATCGTTGGATAAAAATTCAAACTTTAATTCAAGAGTACCAAGAAGGTAAACATCTTTTTGTCACCCCAATGTTACCATTATTAAAAAATATAAACGATGATAACTTTAAGTATGTTCGACAAAATGTTGATTTACCTGTTATCGAGCCTCTGAGTGGACTGTTACAGTATATGCCACTATCTAATACACTTCCTCCAGCTAATAGAACAAATATGTTTGTTATAGGAGAGCAGAAAAAAATAGTTATTGATCCTTCACCTAAGGATAAAGAGGAATACGAAAAAGTAAAAAAACTCATTAAAAACCTTTGTGTTAATGAAATTTTTTTGACTCATCATCATGGGGATCATCATCAATATTCTAACAATCTTGCAAAAGATCTTAATATTCCCATTGGTATATCTTTGGACTCGAAACAAAGAATTGAAAGAAAAAATGCTAACTATTTTGATAAAATTCAAATTAAAATATATTCAGAAGGAATGAGTCTTTGCCATTGGAAAAATCAAGAGGTTAATGTTTATGAAATTCCAGGACATGATGAAGGACATTTAGGACTTGCTCCAAAAAATATGAAATGGTTTATTGCAGGTGATTTATTTCAAGGTATAGGAAGTGTCGTCGTAGGCGGCGATGAAGGGAATATGAAAAAGTATATGGCCAGCTTAAAGAAGGTCATTGCATTAAAGCCTGACTGTGTTATCCCTTCACATGGTATTGCACTTGGAGGAACTGCTATTCTAGAAAAAAACCTTAGACATAGGCAACTCAGAGAAAAGCAAGTATTAGAGCTGCTTATGAAGGGGAGAGATCAAAGCGAAATTCTAGACATCATTTATGTTGGACTAGACACACGACTTAAGCCCTTTGCACTTGCAAATATCAAATCCCATATTGAAAAAATAAAAGAAGAAAAACTATTACCGATCTAATTCTTCAATGATAGAAACTTCAAAAGCTGATGGCCTATAAGGTTTACCATCTACTTCAAGCCTTTTAATCAATTTTAAAAGTTTTCCTCTAAATTGATCTTTTAATAAAGCATATTGCTTTAAATTAACTAGATGTGTTTCATTTACTAAAAGTTCAACTCTTTGTGATAGTTTCATGGAGTCTCCTTTTGTTGAAAAATACCATTGAGGTTATTTTCAAAAAATAATTTAGATTCATCTTCATTAAGTAGTCTGTTATAGACATGAAATGCCAACATATTTGCATATACTCTATAAGCAAGTTCTTTTGATGATTGCTCATTTTTAATTTGATTTTCTTCTTTTGCCTGTTCTATAGCTCTTTCGAATGAAGAGATCATTGTAGATTGGAGTTTTTTAACATGGGCTTTAATTTTTCCAGGACGGTCATCGAATTCCACTATAGCTGAAAGAAAAGGACAACCACCATCAAAATTACTATCAGACCAAGTTAACCAATTTTGCATCATTGATTTTAATCTAGGTAGGCCTCTTTTTTGAGTTAAGGCAGGTTTAATTACTTTAGTTACAAAATTATCCGCAGCATAATCGAGAACCATAATTTGTAATTTTTCTTTTGATTTAAAATGACTAAAGAGGCCACTTTTACTCATTCCTACAGTATCAGCTAATTTGCCGATAGAGAGACTTTCAAGCCCAAACAGGCTTGTTAGCTCTAAGGCGGTATTTAAAATGGCTTCTTTAGTCTTATAACCTTTACTCACATTTTTATTTTAGCACGATCGTTCGGTCTTAACAATAGTTAATTTAAACAGTGATATATTTACCTACAACAATACCAAAATAAACTAATAAGCAACAAGTAGTTAAAATCACGAGTGGATAGCAAGAACCAAGTAAATAGTTTTTATTTTCAAGGAGCTTGATAATTTCAAAGCAAAATGATGAAAGAGTTGTTAATCCTCCACATAGCCCAATTGTCAGTGGCATGCCAAATGAAGAGTTTTGTTTGATAAAGACAATATAAAAAAGCCCAAATAAAAAACATCCCAAGACATTTGAAACTAGTGTTGGAAAATAAATATTAGGCCAGAGGCTTAAGGATGAAGTAGTTAGTAAGTACCTGAGCCCAACTCCTATGGAACCAAATATTACTATTAAAAATAACTGCACTTTATTTAATTAAGCAGTCTATTGTGTACGTAGAGACGATAAATTTTATCTTTGGTTCTTTTGATCGCAAAATTACCTTGTTCTTTTTGTTCAATAAGAAAACTATAAAAATCTGGTTGTGTATCTGCTATTTCTAAAACAGATTTTCCTTCATTTTTACCAAAGTCGATAACAACTGCATCTTCTGCGATAATTCCTGTTAATGGACTGATTTCTTGTTGAACGGCCATAGATCCCTCCTTAGAACTATTTGTAATACTAGTATTAAATCCTATAAAACTTAGTAAATTTAAAGCATTCCATTGCTTATAAATAATTGTAACTTATTAAAATATTATGAAAAGAAAAAAATGCCGGTATTAAAATTTATTAATAAATAGTAAGAGGTCTTTGTATTCTTGATAATAATCTTCAGATAAAACATGCTTAAGTATACTCATGGCTTCAAATACAGGAATAGATTGTCTGTAAGGTCTATCACATGTTAGTGCTACAAAAGTATCTATTGCTGTGACTAAGACAGACTCAGCACCACGTAAAGTCATGTCCTCAGTTTCATATGTTTGATGGTCAATATACTCTTGTATTTTTTTATTTAAAAAATGATGATGAGCAATTATATCTAGGTAGTTTTGCTTTAATGGAATAATGTTTTTAAGCAGTAACTGAGAATTCTTTGCGTGTTTTGAGAGAACTTTTTTTTCAAAAGGGTTAAGCTTGTTGTGATTATGGGCCTCTTCTGGAATCAATCCCATACCTAAGTCTTTTAGGTAGCTTACTATAAACAAGGTAATGGTTTCCTGCCGATTAAATATATGATGAGATTTTATATAGGATAGTAGTAATAAGGAACTAAGTAGAGGATGTTTATAAATAAAATGCAAATCAGATTTTTTAATTGTCGTGTAGATCGGTTTGTGAACTTTGGGATTATCATATAAGAAATTTGCTAAATTTTTTATATGTTGGAATTGAAACTTTAAAAGTTTTTGATCAAAGGGATTCTCGTAAAGAAGTTTTAAATGATAAGAGAGTAACTTAGCGTTTTTAAGGCAATTATCAAATAGATCTCCAAGGGAGATTGAACGACTCGATTTAATAATTTCTTGTTGTAATTCATGTATAAATAAATCGTGATTTTCTTTCAGTAAGAAAGCATCACTACCATACGCTCTTTCAAAATTGTTAATAAAAATAGAGTTAATATTGTTATTTCCATCAAGTACTTTTAAAAACTTTTTGGCCTGATAAGCATAAATAGGGGAGTGATTTTTACTTAAAAAACTTAAAAAAGCTGTTTCTATTTTAAATAGCCGAAATGGTAATAGGTGCTGATTAAGTACATCCATCCTATTATTTTAACCAATTTATTTATTTACATAAAGAGCGTAAAATTTGGTTCAGTATAGTTGAATATTTATCTCCACTTCCTTCGACCATTTTTGGAAATAATGAAATATCGGTATGCCCTGGAAAAGTGTTGATCTCATTTATATAGAGTAGGCCCTCTTGAGTTAAGAAAAAATCAATTCGGGCGATATCCGATAAATTAAGCTTTTTAAATGCTCTTATGGCAGTACTTTGTATTTGGGATACAAGCTCATTGCTTAATTTGGCTTTAACATCTACCTTTGTTGTGCTGGTAGTGGAGTATTTTTCTTCATAATCATAAAAGTTTCCATTAGTTAAAATTTCTCCAGGCCATGATGCACGAATTTTTCCATTTAAATCTTGATAGACAGCAACTTCAAGTTCTCTTCCAATAATTTTTTTCTCGATTAAAACGTAATGAGAAAACTGAAATGCTTTTTCCAATAAACTTTCAAGCTCGTCAGCATTATTACAATGATAGCAACCCACCGAGCTTCCTTGATTTGAAGCCTTAATAAATACTTCTTTATGGACTTTAAAAAATTCTTGCGCAATATTTAAATTCTCGGAAGACACTTCATCTATAAAAGTAAATGGAGTGGTTGCGATCGAATAGTTCTCTAACCATAGTTTTGTGCTGACTTTGTTAAAACAAATCTTACTAGCTTCAGAGTTTGTACCCAAATAAGGTATATTGATGAGTTCAAGATAGGATTGTATATCCCCAGTCTCTCCCGGATAACCATGAATACATGGTAATACACAATCGATTTTTATTGGGGAGTTTTCTTCTGAAGCAAAGCTTAAATGTTGGTTTTGGTTCAATTGGCAATCGCCATGTTTTTCTTCATTCCACATGAAATTACTATCAATAATAACATAGTAAATATTAAAAGCTTCGCTATCAATTTGTTGTTTTAAATATTCTGCACTTTTAAGGGAAATCTCATGCTCTGAAGAGCCCCCGCCAGCAAGAAGCAGAAGGTTTTTTTTCATAGTTCTTCCAAAGCAGCTGGAATCTTCTGTGAATTTTCACTTGAGAGTCTTTCAATTAATTCGTTAAGGCCCAATGTCTCAGTCGCTTTTTGCCCATAGGCCCTAATCGTAGCTGTAGAGTTTTCTTGCT
>CATLVU010000092.1 GCA_950061135.1 uncultured Oligoflexia bacterium | reverse complement strand
ACGTTTGGAATTGGAATCCCGCCCGTTACGACTACTACCTCCGGCCTTCTTATGTGCCATTCTTTTTACCTTCGGTTTCGCCAGCTTCGGTAGCTATTTCTTTTTAAATTTGAAACAAGTTCAGATTCTTTAAAAGGGGCTTGAATACAACAAAAACTACAATTGAATGGACAACCAAGAGTTGTGTAAATTGATGCGTAGTTGTATCTTGTTGACGCTGTAAATCCATGCCAGTTATGAGCTCTATACTTTTCCATTGGCAGTAACTCCCATGCTACACCAGGGAGTTCTTTATCGAGGTCTGATAAAAGTGGGGCGGCTTTTGTTTTATTCAACTGATTGTGAGTGCCAAGATATGCTAAGCTTGGAATATGTTTTAGTTGAGATGGATCATTCTTTAATTGCTTGATAAGTTCATATACAGTTATTGGGCCTTCTCCGGTACAAACATAGTCACAACTTTCTTCGATTAATGTTTGGTGTGGTAAGGCTGTAACATGACCACCAACGAAGATGATTTTTTGATTAGGATTAAGTTTTTTTATTTCACGAGCTAATGCTCCTGCACTTGGCATGGTTTGAGTAGAAGCAGAAGGGTTATGTCCATAAATAACAATAGTAACTAAAATAGGTTTTTCTTCTTGAACGATTTGAGCCATTTCGCAGGGATCTATCATTAGTGCGTTTGTATCTACAAGCTTCAGCTTAATTAACTTTTGTTTTAAAAAATTCGCAATCAAGCCAGCCCATATAGGAGGCTCAATACCTGTAAACTTTTTATTAAGATCCTGATAGGTTTGTTGGCGTCCTCCAGGATTAATAATGATTGTGTCCAGCATAAAATTAAAGCATCTTTTTTTTATTATGTTATTATTTGTTAAATAAAATATAATGAAGGCAATGAAATGTTTAGTTATCTTTTAAGATATTTACTCTGTTATTATGTAGTATATCATCAAAGTAGTTCAAAACACTCAAGAATGAGTTTTTTTTCTAACAAAGTTTTAAAAATCTTTGGTCATTTTGGTGTTGATTATGATTTTCCATTACAAATCAACCTAGAACTATCAAGGAGCTGTAATCTTAAGTGCACTTTTTGTCCTCGAGAGCAAGCATCTCAATACGGAAATATTGATTTTAAGGTAGCTAAAAAGGTTATAGATGAAGCAACTTGTTTAAAAAAACCAACAGTTTTTGGGTTACATATGTGGGGTGAACCTTTATTAAATCCTGATATTTTTAAAATAATTAAGTATATTAAACAGAGTCATTCCGGCCATCGTGTAACATTAACCACAAATGGTTTTTTATTAAACAGTAAAAAGTCAGCAGATTTACTCGCAACACAAATAGATCAAGTGATTGTGAGTTATCACTCTGATAGTTCAGAAAAGATGAAAGAATTAATAGGTAGAGATTTAGAAAAGAGTGTACTCGATTCAAATATAAAAAGTCTTATTAAATTGAAAAGTCAACAGGGAGTTAACACAAATATTGTTATTAGGACTTTTGGAGATGATGTTTCAATAAATAATTTTGAAGGAGCAAGTAGAGAAGACAAAGAGTATGATAATTCTGCGGGACATACGCCAAACTTTAGTCGTAAACTCACAGTGAATAATAGGTGGCCCTGTTATCGTTTATGGCTAACGACCACAATTGCAGCTAATGGTGATATAACTCCATGTTGCGTAGATTTACACCACGATTTAAAATTAGGAAATATAAAAGAGACAAATTTAAAAACTGCTTGGAGTGGATATCGTTTAAAGGAAATGAGGCAACAACATATACAAAATAAATTTTCAAGTAAATGTGATATATGCAAAGGGTGTGATACTTGGCAAGAGATGGCAGACTTAGGAATTAGATCGATATAAATTTAATTATTTTATGAGCTGCTTTTAAGTCTGTTAAAGAATTTGTCGGAAGTCCAATAATAGAATTTGATATTTTTAATGATGACTGTGTATAGTATCTTTCAAATTTATTTACAGGAGGAGAGAGTGGCTCTATTGGCCAATCATATATTTCTAAACTCTTTTTTTTAGCAGAACAAAGAAAAGAGTTCTTTTTTGAAGTGAAGAAAGGATAATAAAGCAAATAATCATCAAAGCCAGAGAAGTCTTGGTCAAAGTTTTTTATATATTCTTTCGTAATTTTATGTCTATGCTCTATGTTTTTTGTGTATTTCTTTAATTCTAAAATACCAAGTAAACAGCTAAGAAGTTTGTAATTTTCTGATTTGAAACTATTTTGGTGAATAATGCTTTTAAATAGGGGGTTTAAACTTTTTAAAACCCAGTAAGCTTTGAGTTTTCTTATGAGAAGGGCAACACATACAGGGAACGAAAAAATAACTTCAGACAGCATTGATGATTTTTTAGACTCTAATTTTTGAAAGTTCTTAGAAATGGCAACTCCGCCTTCTCCTGTACTATAAACCTTGTTCCATTGTGTAGAATAAAAAATAAAATTAGAAATAATATTTGGTTTAAAGATTGAACTATGTCCTTGAGAACAGTTTTCCATAATGATAAGTTTCGGATAATTTTTTTTTGAGATAAAAGAAAAATCTTGAATAATATTAAAAGTATGTTGAATCATGAGAGCACGTGTTTTTTGGCTCAGCTTAGACTCAAATTCCTGTCTTGGTATTGTTAAGGTGTTATCTACTTCTAAAAAAAGAGGTTTTAACTTCAAGGATTCAACTACTTGAACAAGGCCGCTACATGTAATACTGGGAAGAGCTACTTCATCGCCTTCATTTAAATCTAAACTTTTTAATATCGCCCAAAAGGCTGTTCTTCCATTTCCGTATAAGTAAACTTGTTCAGATTGAAATCCAAAAGTATTGGCAATCTTCTTTTTATATTTTTCAGCTAGATTAAACATTATATCGAATCAATAACTTCAATAAGTGACTGGGAAATTCTTTCAATTTTCGACTCTGTTAAGTTTAAGCTTGAAGGTAAGTAAAATCCATTTTTCGCGATAAATTCTGAATTTGGCAGACTTTGTTTTGTTTCTCCAAGTGCTGGCTGTTGGTGCATTGGCCAAAAAAATGGCCTCGTACCTATCCCTTCACTTTTGAGTTTCTCCGTCACTATTTGGGTTTTTCCTTCTAGTTTTCCTGTGAGAACAATTCCAAAAACCCAGTATATATTTCGGGCAAAAGATGTTTGTGCAATAGGAAGCTTTATGTGTTCAACGTTAGAAAGAAGCTTTTGATATAGAGCACCCATTTTGTGTTTTAACCCAATAAAATTTTCAATTCTCTCAAGTTGTGCAAGTCCGATAGCAGCTTGAGTATTGGTCATTCTGTAGTTATTACCTAATTCATAATGTAAGAATCTACGTTCTGGTACAAAACATTGGTTTTTCAAATATTGAGAACGAGCATATAAGTTTTCATCATCAGTGACAAGCATTCCACCTTCACCAGTGGTAATTAACTTATTAGCATAGAAGCTAAAAATACTGATATCGCCAAAAGAACCGCAAGGTTTTCCATTATAGGTTTGGCCGTGCATTTCAGCTGCATCTTCAATGACTTTAAGCTTTTTTTCTTTTGCAAAATTTAAAATGGGGTCGATATCTACAGGAAGACCGTAAAGATGCACTAATAAAATCGCAGATGTTTTTTCTGTATAGGCTTCTTTAATATGTTCAATGTTTGTGTTCCAAGTATCAATTTCGCAATCAACGAAAACAGGTCTAAGTCCTGCTTTGATTACAGCTGTCGCACAAGCAATAATGGTAAAACTTGGCATAATCACTTCACTACCAGCAGGCAACTCTAAAGCTTTAAAGGCAATTTCAAGTGCGCTGGTTCCGCTTGAGACAGCAACTCCGTATTTGCGATTACAGTAACTCGAAAATTTAGCTTCAAACTCTTTAACAAATTTTCCTTCAGATGAAATCCAACCAGTATCAATACATTCATTTAAATACTTTTTCTCATTACCTTCTAAAAGAGGTTCATTTACAGGTATAAAATCTTTCATAATGTCCTTGCTGGGCCTCTTTCCATAATTTGTCTTTTTGCATTCCATCCAGGCCAGAAAGGATCTCCATCTTTAATGAAGTGCATATAGAATTTATGGCGCCACTTTTCGTTGTTATTTGTGTTCTTATCAGCACAGTGAATTGTGTTTGTATGCATGAAAATGACTGATCCAGCTTTGTACTCTAAAGTTTTTTCGATTAAACTGGATGGAGGTGTAACTTGATTACCAATTGGATAATTTTTAATAAGATTACCATTTTCATCAAATTCAAAGTTTTTACTTTCTTTATAAGGTAGTTCGCCTAATTTATGTGAGCCAGGATAAACTTTTAAAGCTCCATTGCTTGTATCACAATCATCTAGCGCCAAGGCTGCAACAAAGTAACTACCAGAAGGTGCTTTAGCAGCGTAGTTGTCTTGGTGTGGCAAGGAGCCATTTTCAAGTGGATTATTTGGCTTCCCGAAGAAGAAGATTGAGCCGATTGGTATCATTCTTTTGTTTTGTAATTGATCGCAAATATCATGTATGTGTTTATTAAGGATTAAGTCTTTAAAAGAATCAAGATCTCTATGAAAATTTAGATAATTATGAATTTTGTCTTTAGCATATAAGTGAGCTTGATCTTTCAAATTTTGACATATATCAGCTGGAATAAGATTTTCAACTATTAAGTATCCATTTTCTTGATAAAACGCAAAATCTTTTGCGGATAGTTTATACTGAGTGTCTTGCTTATAAAATATATGAGTCATATTGATTTATTTCCGTTATAATCAAGTAAACAGTATTATTAATAGAAAATAAAGAAATGAAAATAGTTTCAAAAGCACCTCTTAGAATTTCTCTTTTTGGAGGAGGAACAGATTATCCTCTTTGGTACAGTAAAAATAATGGTCAAGTTATAGGCTTTTCTATTAATCGTTATTGTAGTTGGGCATGTAGCGATTCTTGCAGTGAGTTGGATAGAGAATATGTAAAAAAACTAGAGCAATTTACTGGGGTACCTAGCTTGAATGAAAATCTAAAGTCCTGTACAGACCATTTTATTCAAAAAGGACTTGGTGCAAGTTCTGCCCTCGCAAATAGTTTATTAATGTACCTTTATAAAAAAAATAATCTCTTAAAAACTCAGTACGACATTGCTTTAAACTCTATAAATTTTGAACAAGATTTTTTAAAAATGCATGTTGGTTCACAAGATCAAGTACTAACGGCAATGGGTGGGATCAATCATGTAAAGTTCTCTGCCAAAGAGATAGAATGTGAACCTTTAAAGCTATCTTCTGAGTTCATTGACGAATTTGAAAATTCACTTATTTTGGTTGAAATGGGAAAAAGGCTCACTTCGTCAGACGTTGCAAAAAAATATATTAATGTAGAGAATAAAAATTTTTCTGTTCTTGATGAGATGACTGATTTAGTAAATGAAGGAAAAAAGTTATTTGAAAACAAGGAATGTATAAGTTCAATTGGAAAGCTTTTAAACGACTCGTGGGATTTGAAAAAAGATCTTATCTCTGATGATTTTTGTACATCTGTTGATGAATATTTAAAAAGCTTTAGAAGAAAAGGTATACTTGGGGGGAAGCTTCTTGGAGCAGGTGAGGGAGGATATTTATTAATGCTTGTTCCCGCTAAACTTCAAGATACTTTAGACTTTTCAGGGAAAAACATTGTATCGAATTTAAAGATAGATTTTAAAGGGGCTCACCTTGTTTAAAGAATTTTTGAAAAATGGTTTTCAAAAAATCACATTAGAGCAAAAGGCATTGGGGATAATTTACCAAGAGATTCTTTTCAAACTAAAGGTCGAATATTTAATTAACGACGATATATCTTCCATACATAAAAAGCTTGATATAACAAATTTGAATAATGTGAGGCTATCATTAATTAATCACATCTCAGAATTTCCAGAAATTCATAATTTAATTTATGATTTAGCTTCAAATGAATTAGATAAATTATTAGGTCCTGATATCGCTGTTCAAAAAAAAATTAATATCTCAATTCAGATGCCTCATGATCAATCGTCCTTACTGGATTTACACACGGATGTTTTAGCAGGTAATTCACCTTATGAAGTTATTTTATGGCTTCCCTTATGTGATGTTGAAAAAACAGCATCATTTTATTTATTACCGTTAGATGAATCTAAAAAGTATAATCAGGTCGGTTTTGTCGAGAGTAAAAAAGAAATTTTTGAGAAGGAAAAAGATAAGTTTTATTGGCCGAAACTTAAATTTGGTGAAGGAATTATTTTTTCTCCTTCACTAGTACATGGTAATGTTGAAAACATAGAGAATTATTCGCGCATTAGCCTGAATATTAGGTTTAAGTCATTATTCACTCCATTTCATAAAAAGAAACTGGGTGAATACTTTATCCCTCTCAAAGAGGGAATTGTTTCCAAGGTTGTAAGAGAGGTTGGTTTTGACTAAATCTACAGCATTAAGTTTCATCACATCAAAAAAAATAATGAACTCAGATATCCCACATAAAGTACAAGGTTTAGTAATTAGAGAATATGCTAAGCTGCACGGGCTAATATTAGGGCTTTCTCAAACTGAGCTATTATTAGAAAGTCGAGAACAGGCCCTGAAAATGTTGGAAGATAAAAAAACACAGGATGTTGTTTTTTATTCTTCTCAGATCTTTTTGCAAAACAATGATTATTACTTGTTAAAAAAAATATTAGAAAGAGGTTGCCGTTTACATTTCGCCTTAGAAGAAAAACGAATTGAAAGTTTGTCGGAGCTTGAATCTTTTTTTAAATTTGGTGTGCCTGAAAAGTTTAAAAAAAGCGAAATAAGATTTAATGATCTATCATATGCTCATCATGATAGAAGTGAAGTCTTATCACGGATAGACCGTATTTTATCTTCCGGTAAAATTTTAAACTCAAATGAAATAAATGATTTAGAGGGCGATTTTAATAATTACTTTGGCTTTGGTACAAAAACGATAGCAGTCTCATCTGGTACAGGGGCTTTAGTCATGGGGCTTTTGGCACTTGGGATAAATCCTGGTGACGAGGTTATCTTGCCATGTGTTTCATGGATATCGACTGCCCATGCTGTATCATTTATTGGTGCTGTACCTGTGTTTGCTGACGTTAATAGAAAATTATCAATTTCAATTGATTCATGTAAAAAACTTATTACGAACAAGACGAAGGCAGTTATTGCAGTTCACTTTTTAGGAAAGGTAGCGAGTGAAATTGAGGAATTAAAGTCTTTTTGTGATCAAGGTAAATTATTATTGATTGAAGACTCGTCACAAGGCTTTGGAGCATTTAAAGAAGATAAAAAAGTAGGATCTTTTGGGGCCATCTCATGTATTAGTTTAAATCCGATGAAAACATTGGGGGGAGTTGGCGAAGCTGGAATCATAACAACTCGTGATGAGAGAATACATCAAGAATGTCTGAAGCTTAGATATTGTGGTTTAGAAGATAAGAAAAATTCATCTCGGGTGAGTTTGAATTTTAGAATGGACGCTATTCAAGCAGCAATAATTTCGTATAATTTATCTGTGTTTTCAGAGAAAAGAATTCATCTTAAAGCCTTATATAAAAGATATGTAGAGTTGTTGAAAAGTCACATCGAGTATATTGATGAAGATAAAAATGAAGAACTAGCATATTATGGCTTTAGTATTTTCAGTGATAAAAGAGAAATGCTAATTTCATATTTAAATGATTTTGGAATTGAGACAAAGATTCAACATGAGCCTTTAATGAGTGAGCAAACTTCTTATCAAGACTGTGTTAGAGATGACCTTATTGCTCAAAAAATGATAAAGCAGGTTTTAACTCTTCCGCTGCATTTTAAAATGAGTTTGGATAATGTTGATTATATTTGCTCTAAAATAAAAGGGTTTTTAAAACAATGAAAAAGCAAAATCTTTTTGAACGCTATCATACAAAAACAAAACGAGATTACCTTGGTCGTATGGAAAATAATAAAGTGTCTTGTATGACTATAGCTTCAAAGTTTGATTCGGAGTACTGGGATGGTGATAGGCAATATGGTTATGGGGGGTACTCTTATGATGGACGTTGGGTAACACTCGCTGAAGAACTTATAGAACTTTATAAACTAAATTCTAAATCTAAGGTTTTAGACTTAGGGTGCGGAAAAGCTCATTTATTATATGAGATTAAAAAGATAATCAATTGTGAAGTAATAGGCCTAGATATATCTGATTATGCAATAAAGAATGCTCCAGAAGAGATACAAAAAAATCTGAAGGTGCATGATATGAACAAATCAGAAAAACTACCATTTAAGGATCGAGAATTCGATCTCGTTTTATCACTAATGACTTTGCACAACTTTGAATTACCCGAGCTTAAAAAAAATATTGTTGAAATAGAACGAGTCTCAAAAAATGCCTATTTAACTGTAGAAAGCTATCGGTCCAGCCAAGAGCTATTTAATCTTCAGTGCTGGGCGCTAACGTGCCAAAGCTTTTTTTCTCCTAGGGAGTGGGAGTATCTTCTTAGGGAGTGTTGTTATAGTGGTGAATATGAATTTCTTTTTTTTGAGTGAGATTGTTTAATGTATATCGATCAATCATTATCCATCATAGTTCCGGCCAAAAACGAAGCGCCTAATATTGTTAATACTTTAAAGAAAATTAATTCTGTATCACATCTTTGGAGAGAAGTTGAAATAATTCTGATAGATGATGGAAGCTCTGATGAAACATCTGAATTAGGCATAAAGTACTTGGAAGAAACAAACTTAAAAAATACGATAATAAAAAATACTCATTCTAAAAACCTTGGTGGTGTTTTTAAGCAAGGTCTTCAGCTATGCAAAAATGATTATGTTATGGTTATACAGGGACAAGATGACACGAACGTAGAGAATTTAAAAAATATTTTCTTTGCACTATCACCTAAGATCGATCTTGTTATACCTTTTCAATTCAATTATACGGATAGACCTTTTGTTCGCTGGAGTGTTTCTCGTATTTTTGTTTTAATATTGAATATGATTACTGGGTTTAGACTCGAGTATTATAATCATTCAGTTTTAATGAAGCGATCACTTGTTGAAAAACTTGATATTAAAACAAGTTCTTATGCGTATCAAGCCGAAATTATAATAAAGCTTTTAAGGTCACAGAAGTCTTATAGGCAAGTACCGGTAAGAGATCAGTTTTCTCACAAAGAAAAAACTTCAGCATTTAAGCCTAAGAACTTAATAGGAGTACTTTATTTCTTTTTTCAAGTTTTTATAATTCGCAATTAGAGTTCAAAAGATCCATTAACAAATGTCCATAATACAAATGCAGTCCCTCAGCAGGGCCAAACATCTTTTCACTCGTAGGTGCTTGAATATGAAAGTTGATTTCTGATTCTTGAGCCAAATGACCACCGTCAAAGCCCGTAAAAGAGATCAATGTCGCATTTTTATTTTTTATAATGGGAAGAGTATTTAATATATTTCTCGAATTACCAGATACTGAAAATGCAATAACGAGATCTCCCTGGGTAAGAATATTGTCTAATTGTTTACTAAAGATATAGTCAAAACCAAAATCATTTCCAATACAAGTGATGACTGCATTATTACTAGACAATGAGGAAATAATAGAATGTGATTGAGTTCGGTTTCTAATATTAATCAAGTCATTCACAAAATGATTTGCTGTCGAGGCACTACCTCCATTACCCATCAAATAAATCGCTTTATTTTGCTCTATGGCCCTTTGAATAATCGTGACGCTTTTTTGAAATATTTCAACATCTATACTATCTAAATTGTTAAGGGCAATAGTTCTATACTTTGCAATTAGCTCTTCCATATTGTTTATTTATAATGTTGAATATAAAAATGAAAGATTTAATTGAAATTTCTGAAGCAAGAACTCCAAGTTATCGAGTGAAGGGTGATTTTGAACTAAATCAAGAAAGTATCAACTTTTTAAAGCTAAAGGCAGTAGAGTCTGGGCTTTGCGTAGCAAGGTTTGTTTTACATGCAAGTGATGAATCGCTTTTACATCAGATGATTATTTTAAAACTAAAGAATTATGAAGAAAAATGGATTAGACACCCTTCAAATATGCCTAAAAGTTTTTATTTTATCGAGGGCGCGGGAGAGCTTGTATATAAAGACTCACACCAAATCAAAATTTCACAAAAGTTTTTTCATCAAGCAATATCCTCTGCTTGGCACAAATTAGAAATTCACTCAGAATATCTACTTTATATGGAAAGTATGTTGGGTCCGATAAAAAACTGCAAAAGCGACTATTTAAATGGGCAGTAAAAAGTTTGCCGCGTCGTGATTTCCATGCCTTAGAGGAAAAACTCACCTCAAATAGATATAAAAATTAAAATACTTCTAGTTTCTTCCGAAAAGTATTTGAGGTTTTTTATATGAAGTTGAAATTTCTGATCATGTATTCTTTGTTTGCTATATCTGGGTTTTCATATTCGGAAGAAGTAATATATTTTGATGGACTGAATAACCCGGAAACAACTAAGTTAACGAAATTGTTCTACGATGATGGTAATTTTGAAAATATCAAACAGGGTTTAAAACCCTCACAAGCATACCGAGATGCTTGTGAATCTGTAGGTGTTGAGTTTAGAAGTGAGTCCTTCATTGAGCAGAATGTTCAAAGGGCAGCAGATTGTCACCAAAAGTTATTAGGTAATGCTTATTTGAAAGAGTTTAACTTGCCACTTGTTAATGCAGCGAGCCTGGACATTCCTTTACCTAAAAAAACGGTTAGCAATTTTACTCCTATTGAAAATTCGTGTACGTGTGAAGGTTCTGCCTTGATTTGTTCATTGGGAGAAGGAGATTCATGTAATAAACTCGATAATACAATTTTAAAAGATCAAGATAGTAGCTTAGGTGAAGTATTATCAAGAGTAGCCTTAGAACAAACAACAATGTCAGATCGTTTTCAATTGGTTGTTGGTACTCAGGATTTCTGTTCTAAGTGTATTGATCAAATGGCAGATACGAAAAAAAAGTTTTTTAGATTTTTGAACGACAAGAAAAAGCTTTCAGATTATAACGACCTTAAAAAAAGTTTTAAAAAAGATATACGTGAAAAAATTATTGAAAACAGAATTGAGAAAAGCTTAGAAAGATTTAGAAAGTCCAAAGATATTATAAGAGATTACTCGTCGGTGTATTTATCTTCAATAATCCAGGGTGACGGTGTTCTAATTCCTAATACAGAAGAAAGAAAAGTTTTATCTGATCCAAGTTCAAATATTAATAATATTTGCAAACTGGAGATTGATTATTATAAAAAACAAATTCC
>CATLVU010000091.1 GCA_950061135.1 uncultured Oligoflexia bacterium | reverse complement strand
TTAGCAGTTGAGTTGTATCAAGAATGTGAAAAGTTAAAGTTAAAAAATCCTGTCAGGGATCAGTTATTACGAGCATCTTTGAGTATTGCCTTGAATATTCCAGAAGGAAGCGGGAGAACAAGCTTAAAGGAACAAAAGCTTTTCTACTCCATAGCGATGGGATCTACAAGAGAGGTTCAATGCCTTATCAAGACTATTAAACACAAAGACTTAGAAAGAAGGTATGACCGCTTAGGTGCTCTGGTTTATGGATTAACTCGGATTAGTCGGTAATCAGATATCCGAATGGTATATGGCAGCTAGGCTAATTGAAAGAATTTATGAGTAAATCCAAGTGCTTGAATATACTCCAACACCATTGTTCGCGGTCAGTTTGTGTAATTACTGGAAAAAGTTATTCTTAAAAATCACAGGCCTTGCAAAAGAATTGAATTTAAATTCCTCCAAGAAAGTATGTCCTTGAAACTTTCCGATTTCAGGAGCAAACAATACGGCACTAGACCTGCTTATTGGAGTGCTGTAACTCAATGGGTTATCAGCTTTACTGACAATCCAATAATGTTTATCTGAAATATCAGACACAAGACAGCCTAGATCCCTCATATAATAACCAAGTCTAAGCTTAAAAAAATCTCGTAACTTATTTAAATACCCTTGTGCTTTTTCTAAATTACGAGGTTCTGCATTTAGTAAATTTCTTACAAGCGAGACACAGCCTCTTCTTCTTTTACAACTATAAGAATCCTGGTAACTCTCTAAGACTTTTTTGATCCCCTTTTTTTGAATCTGAAAAAGCATCGAAGAGCTTATAGGTGAATAATAATCTACATCGACTGGTGTTTTTAAATTTAAGTAATCTTTATCTTTTTGATTACAATATGCCCTGCTTGAATAAAATCTTTCCCATTCTAAGATTTCTGATTTTGAGAGGTAATTATCATTTCTAAATATTTGTGATTTTAGATCTACGCTTTTTAGTTCATTTTTCTTTGAGTCCCAAACTCCCTCAACTGTAATTTGCTGGCTTTTTCCCTCGGTGGCTAAATCGAAAAAGAAATTAAAACCAGAGTCCATAAAACCTGTCGAAATTTCATCAGTCCATACTCGACCAAGCTCTCGATCAGTGGATCTGGTATAGTGGCTTGTTAAAACCATGGTCTCATCAGCTAATTTAATTTTACTATCCAGTTTTTCTTGTTCAACCGATGCAACCTGTTTCCAATCATCTTGATAGCTTGATATAAAATTATCATTATCACCATAGGATACGTGCTTACACCAAATAAAGAAACATCCTCCATACTCACGCTGGCGATAGCTAGTATCAATAGCATAGGTTTTTGCTAATTCTGAATCAATAGTTGAATATCGATTTAAAAGAATATTTGTTAAAGTTTGTTCCGCTTGGCGGTTAAAATTATTATCTCTGAAACGGTAACTATTGTATGAGCTATCACCCCATAAGTTTTTCCACATTGCACTGACAGACAAATAGGCACTTAGCTCTGCTCCACTTTTAAGTTCATTTGCAGTGGAGTCTTTTGTCGCAACTTCTAATAAATCACTTTTTGCTTTATATAAATAAGTCTTTTTAACTATACTTCTTTTAAAAGCCAGAGGTGATAACTCCGCCCTTAAGTTTTCATTTAGGCTCAAGCTCAACTCTCCTAGACTACCTATCAAAGAATGTTCTACGTACAGGCCTTCTCCTGTTTGTAAATTATCTTTAATACTCTTCGCACGCCATGGTAGTAATCGTTTAAAAAAATCTGTTGCAATGGCCTGTTTTAGATTAGAAACACTGTGATAATAATCAAACTTATAAGTATACTGCGCACCGACTGGGAGGGTGGCATCTAAAACACCTCCGTTTAGCTCTTTATCGATTAGTCCAATTGGCATTGAGATAAGGATACTATCTTTAATTAAAAACCTCTTTTGATTTTGAGCATGTTCCGGATTAATTGAAATATCACGAGTGCTACTTAAGCGAAGTCCAAAACCTAGATCAAAGGTTCCACCATACATTTCAACTGACCAATTAGAATCGATCTTCTCATAAGATAAAAGGTCCTCATACTTACCCGTCAAGAACTTAAATATCTGATTTAATGCTGTAGCACTTAAGACTTCAACAATTGAAGGATTAGGTCCTCTTGGTCTTGCAGTGACAGAATTAATTTCATCCGCTTCGTAAGATATCTTACCGTCTTTTGTTATATAACGAGGAAATTTGCTATGTAGTTGTTCAAAATCAGGAATAATATAATCCGTTGATACCTCATCTCCTAAACCAAAGGCGTGAACTAAGTTTAAAATTCTATTTTTTATTTTTCTTTTATAGAGTTCTTTCACCGGCTCTTCATGATGAGTGATATCGACAATATCATTGATTTGCTTATCAGATAATCTTGCTAATCTTCTGGCAATCCACCTAGCATCTGAATAAGTTGTGTTTGCAAAAAGTTTTGAACTGTAGCCCAAATGATCCCACCAAACTCTAATCTTATTTTCTTTTTCACGAACAAAAGTTTCATGATAATCATTTACGGTTCCATGAGTTCTAATAAAATAAAACCCCATAGATCTCCCCATATCATTAATGAAAATCTTAGGGGTCCATAGATTTGAGATATTATCTTTATAAAAATCAATTCGCACATTTCTTTCAGTCGCATCTACCAGAGCAACAAGAGCATTAAAAATTAACAAAGATCTAAATTCTCTTCGATTGGATAATCCCATAGACTCAGTTCGAAAACTTCCACCTTTCCGATACCTATAATTATCATTTTTCCCCGGATAGGACTCCATCGCAATATCTTTTAATACTACTGCATGTTTTTTTGGTAAGTACTCCCCGTGAGTATGAAAGCTCCCCTGCCTGTCTTGATTTTCTTTTTCCCACTGAGAAAGAAATGATTCAAAACTTGTATCACATAAGTACAGTAAAACTCGTTTGCGTGCCTTGTGTGGGATATAAGGATACCCTATTGCCCTTGCAAGATTTGTTGCAATCAAATGGTTATTTGTTTCAGCCCCTAACCTGAAAGTGATATTTTTATTATCAATCTCTGTCTCACAAACATTTTCAACTTCTTTTGGAAAATAATCTGCTTTGATTTTAATATTCCCACTTCCAAAGCGATCAAATACAAATTGCGCGTCCTCTTCGGGAAAAATCTCTTCTCCTAAATGATCATCATTATTAACATCAAATTCTTCAATTTGATTATTAGTCCAAAAAGCAGAATTTGGAGGATTAAGTGTTGAAATATCATGACCTGACTTAACAAGCTCTTTGAGCTTCGCAGGTTCTAAAAAATGGCCTTGATAGAGCAAATTAGATGCTTGAAACTTAATGGGGTCAGCCTTAGATATTGTATGAAAAGGTATAATTAAATTTTTTATTTGTTTAAAGTCTTCTTTGTACAGGTGATCTCTATAACTGTAATCAATGGTATCTAGAACAAGCGCAATTGTAGCAACTTTGTCTTGTATTTGAGCAGTACTCATCTGTTCATAAGAGAGCAAAAGATCTTCTAAGTTTAAAATCACAAAATCAAAAGCAAAAAAAGCTCGAGCGTCTTTTTCAACTCTTTTTTTTGCTTTCTTACTAGCTTTTTTATCACTATAATTTTGAGAATTAATAAATGACATTTTTTCTGAGAGATAAAATGACTCTTTTAAGCTGGCACGTTTCTCTTTTATTTTTTCAAGTAAACTTTCGACTTTATTAATGTCTAAAACTTGATTATTATAAAAATTTTCTTGGACTCTTTGCTTGTGTTTTAAGTTATGTCCTTCAGACAAAAAGCCTTCAAAATTTGAATAGTAACCATAAGCATGGCCCACCATTATAACCAGAGAATAAAAAATAATAAGAGCTTTATAGTACATTCACAGCAATATACAGCGCGCCGCAAAAACCTCAACAATATTCATTACTTCTTGTAGTTTTTACATTCTCACAATATAAATAACTTATGAATATACTAGTAATAGAGCCTAAATACTTTGATGTGAAATACAGTATTAATCCCCATATGTTGGATAAAAAGGGTAATTTAAATACTGTGGATACCTCACTTGCATTCAAGCAATGGGAAGAAGTTTGTACCATATATAAAAAGTTGAACCTAAATATTTATCATTTTGAACCATTAGCAGGCTGCCCTGATATGGTTTTTTGCGCTAATACTTTTTTAGCTTTTTCTAAAGATGGTAAACTCCAAGCAATTTTATCTAATATGCATTCACACTTTAGAACACCTGAATTAGCGCCCACAAAGAACTGGTTGTTATCACAAGGCTTTGAAGTTCATGAAACTCCTGATGAGTTTAAGCTTGAAGGAACAGGTGATGGAATCTGGAATTATGAAGCTAATGAATTATTTCTAGGCCATGGGCATAGAACAAATATCGGAGTGGTTAGTTTTCTAAACAACTATATTGATAATATTATCCCCTTAGAGCTTCCTGATCCTCGTTTTTATCACTTAGATACTTGCTTTGCTGTTTTAAACAAAAATACAGCAGTCTATATCGAGGAAGCCTTTACTACTGATGGAATTCGAACTTTAAAAAGAAAATTTAATGATTTAATTAGAATTGATCTTAAAGAAGGAATTAAAAACTTTGCTGGCAATCTATTTTGTCCAGATCAAAAAAACGTTATTATTCAAGCAGGTGCTACTAACTTAAAAAGTGAACTAGCGAAAAGAAACTTTATTATTCATGAAGTTGAAACCTCCGAATTTATAAAATCCGGAGGCTCAGTTTTTTGTATGAAAAATCATTTTTTATAAATCAACTACACTTTCAAACTTTATGTCTTTAACGCTTGAAAAAGATTCATGCTCTTTAATATAGCCATCATTATTGTCATCACTTAGGTTTTTATTTTTTAAGTCTCTTCTATTTTTAATCGAGCTTAACTCTGTTCTTTCTTTTTCTTCTTGGCAGTCGATACAAAACTTAGCTGTAGGGCGAGCAAGAAGTCTTTTGGCCGAGATATCACATTCACATTCCTCACAAACACCATAATTTCCATTAATAATTTTTTGTTTTGCTTCTTCAACTTTTTTCAAAAATAAAAGATTTCTCTCTTCTAATCTTTGGCTCAGCTTTTGCTCTTTTAGGATGTTTGATCTATCCGCTTCATCCCCTTCTAATCTCAAATTTTCTCTTGTTGCTTGAAAACCTTTTTGATCTGTAAGAATATCACTTACTAGGGCCATAAATTTTTGTTTGTTCTGAATAGTCATCCTGATCTCCTTATTTTTTTACCTTGAGACTTTCAATCTTCCTAATCTGGAAATTCAAATCCTATGAACCCCTGTCTCTTCCTTACATTAATTGAAAAGCTTCCTGCTCTTCAATGTACACAAACCCTATAAGCATAATTCGTGCCAAAAACAAGTTTTTTGCTTTTTCAATTAGTTAGGTGATTAATAAAAAGAAAATTTTTATATTTCGAAGTGTCATTTTGAGCTTTAGGGCCAAATAGCTCCAAAAGTGAATGCATTTTGCAACTGAAACTATTTAATACCAAGAATCGCTGTTATATCACGCAAGCCTGCAATATAAAGGGGTTCTTCCGGTATACTTCCACGAACCTTAGCAATTAAAGTATAGCGAGGTAGATATTTTTCAAGATTCACACCATAATCAACATCAAATTTAAAACCACAAATATCTTGTGGAAACAATCTATCAACCAATGTCTCTTCTTCAGGTCTTTCGTAGAAGGCAATTTCAACTGGCTCAGGATGCTTATCATTGTATACCAAAACAGTCATTTCCTTAATCCAGTATAATGATGGTTGATTAACATCGCAGTTAGCAATATTATTTCTAGTGGCCTTAATATTGTTTAAAATCTCATCATCAGATAAGTCTTCTTCTCCTGGTATTAAGCTTCTAACCGCAACTTCGTTTAAGATAACTTCCTCAATTGCAAATGAGTCAGGATCTTTTTGAGGAATCTCCTGCTCTGCTTCTATTTCAATCTCAAGTAATGTTAAAACTCCCCCAACAACAGGAAAAGACTGATCTACTTTGATAGGTTTAAATAGTAAGACCTTGTCCACTGAAAGGATATCATCTAAGATTTCTTCACAAGAAGCAGAAGCAAACAAAAACACAAACATCAAGCAAACCAAGTTTTTCATATATCATTCCTTAAATTTTAATTTGGGCTTATTTAACAAATGTGAATCAGGATTCAAGCTAATGAGCAGAAATTACATGGATTCTTTTTAGTTTATTAGCAAAAAGTAAAATTTTTACACACGGAATTGCGCAGTGCAAAATCTTGCTCTATTATCCCCTCACATAAAAATAAAAAGACAAAAAATATAAAACAAGGTTTGAAATAGAACCATTACTAATATGAGCAATAACGCGAATATTAAACATTAGTTAAATGAGCAATAACGCGAATATTAAACATTAGTTAAATGAACGGAGAATTTATGAAGAAATTACTATTAGGATTAACATTTTTAACTTCTATGTCGTCGTTTGCTTTAGAACCCCTAGGGGGTAATTGTCTAGTAAGAAAAGTTAAAGTTTCCACAAACGTCATTGCTTCGACTCAAGAATTAACAGTCGAACTAGAGAAAGCCGGCTTCAACCTGAGCAACGATGTTGTCTTTGAAGTTAGGGATTCATTTTTAATGAATATGGAACCAGATAGTATTAATATAAACTCTAGTCTGCTATATGAAACATTTAATAGAGATTTATGCCAATTGCAGGATCAAGTAATTCAAGCTGATAGCGACTTTTTGGACCACATCTATCAAAATTATAGAGAATTCCGCTGCAGTCAACATAACAAAAAAGTGATGAGGGAATCTAAGGCAGAAGCTCGAAAAAGAGGAATCTCATTTAAAAAAACAAAAAACTGGATCCGATTTAATAATAAATTCCTCGCAACAAATGAATTAGGTGGACATCAAGCTTTAACTGCAGAGGACTTAGGAGAGCTTTTAAAGAATGTTTCTTGTATTTAAGGCTAGATAAATAAGCAAGTCCTGATTTTCAAAGTCAGGACTTAATGAACAAAACGGATTATTGTTCATTAAACCTCAAGGAATTCGAGCAAAATTAATTAAGACAAAGAAAAGTCGAGCAAATGGTGCTCGAAAGCCATTACTTAGATAAACAAGGAAAAGAAAATGAAAACACTATTAATAGCACTAACATTATTATCTCTTTCATCGTTCGCCAGTAATGAATGTATAGATGTAGAAAAAGTTTCCCCTTACTTTGTAACAAATGAGATAATTAGAATTTCAAATTTCGATAATTGCTCAAGAAAACAACTACTTTCTTATGAAAAAATCATGCAAGATGAAGTTGAATTAACTTTAAACAATATTAAAGAAAATGGTTTTGACCTGAATGAAGGTAAATTTAATTTAATTAGAACTACACTTAATGCAATTAAGCTATCTTTAAAACACTAGAAAACGGAGCTAAGTCTGATCGATAAAGTTTGGACTTAATGAACAAAACGGAAAATGTTCATTAAACCTCAAGGACTCTGAGCAAAAATATAAAGACAAAGAAAACAAAAGCAAATGGTGCTCGAAAGCCATTACTCAAATGAACGGAGAATTAAATGAAAAAGATATTAATTGCTATATTCTTACTATCGTCAAACTTAACCTTTGCAGAAGCTAATTTCGAGTCCGTTTTAGAAAGATTTCAAGAATCTTCAACTCTACAGGCAAACTCATTTAATGGAATCTTTTCTGGGACAAATTTTCGATCAGACGGCAGTATTGCTGGTGCTGCCATTGGCTGTAAACTAAGCAAGGGAAAGACCGAATATCATTTCCTAGGGAAGAATTACGGAACAATGGACTTCTGGGCATGCTCAATTAAAGAAGATGTTGAAATCAACAATCTTGAAGATGCTGAAAAAGAAATTACTCATGACATAGCAACGAATAAGATGCAAACTTTTGATTACAGGTCGATATCATCATCATTTAAAAGAGACTTATGTTTCGACTCTACAACCCAAACAATTTGCTACAGAAAGGACTTGGAGTCAGGAGATATTATTTATGCTGGCTTTACGGGTAGTACAATTCAAAATGTTGGTATATTAAAATAAAACCTCTAGGATTATGAACTTAGTCTGATTGAAAAAGCTCAGACTAAATTAATAAAAATAGATTTGGTGGAGAAGGATGTCTTTTTCAATCTAAAGAATAAAAAGACTAAGAAATTATAAGTGAGGTTTGAAATAAAACCATTAGACGCAAATATAGAGAATGACTTAAAAAAGAATTTAAGCATTAAACCAAATCATCTCTCTCGAGTTTAACATTTCCAAATTTATCATTGAGATGTTGTAAAACTTTAGAGCGAGCTTCTTGAACTTTAGATGAGCTAACAGGCTTTCCTTTTAGTCCATCTTCAATGTCAAGCTTAATTCCTGTACTCACTTTGGATAAAATAGCTTGAGAAACTTCTGGCTTTACTGAACGCAAAGCAAGTCCGACAGTCTCAAGACTAATTCCTTTTAAGAAATCCACTAACATTAATTCTGTTAAGTTTTGTAAATCTTCTAAGGAGTGAAGCTGACTTCTAAGTTTTTGCGCCATTTGTGGATCAGAGTTTTCAATCTGATCTAATAATTTAGTCTGTGCATTCACATCAAGACCTCTTAAAAGTTTTAACGCTTCATCAAAACCATTAAATACGGGCATTACTCTCTTATCCTATGATACGGATTTTGCTTCATCAGATAGTTTCGAACATAATCATGTACTCCTTCTTCTAGAGTATGAAATTTAAAGTCAGGGAACACACTTAATAGCTTATCCATTTTTGCTTCAGTAAAGTATTGATACTGATTCTTAAGGTGATCGGGCATATCGATATATTCAACATTTTCTTTAACTTGCATTGCTTTAAAAGTTGCTTCAACAAGATCATCAAAAGTTCGGGCAGTACCTGTTCCAAGGTTATAAATACCACTTTGCCCATCATGTTCAGTATGCATAAGCATTACCATTGCATCGACAACATCCTTCACATAAACAAAGTCTCGTAACTGTTCACCATCTTCAAATCCTTCTTTATAAGATTTAAAAAGTTTCATTTTTCCAGTTTCTTTAATCTGTTTATAGGCGTGACAAACAACAGACTTCATTGAACCTTTATGATATTCATTTGGGCCATAAACATTAAAAAATTTTACTCCATACCAACGGCTTGGGAGTAAGTCTTGCTTCAATGCCCATTCGTCCATTAAGTGCTTTGAATAGCCATAAGGATTAAGTGGTTGAAATTTTTCAATTTCTTCGTGCTCATCACTATAACCAAACTCACCTCCTCCGTATGTTGCTGCACTAGAGGCGTAACATAGAGGAACATTGAATTCCGCACAATATTCAAAAATAATTTGTGAGTATTCCAAATTATTTTTCATAAGATAATCGACATCTGTTTCGGTGGTAGAGGAACAGGCCCCCATATGAAAAATACCTTGGATGTTTTTACTGAATACAAAATCCAAAAACTTTTTTTGAATAAATTCGTCTGCATGAATATATTGATCAAATTTAAGGCCTCTCAGATTTAACCACTTGTCATCGTCTTCTAAACGATCGACGCATACAATATTTTCAATTCCCATACTATTGAGCTTTTGAACCAATACACTTCCGATAAATCCAGCGGCACCGGTAACAATATACATATTTGACTCCCTTATTTATTTCTTTGAGTATATAGTATAAAGAATTGAAATCTAAGTAAAAAAGGACACTCTATGTGGTTTCACGAACGATCTTACTATAATACTTTTTCGATGGGCTGGAAGGTTAAAAACGTTCTACATTCAGAACAGTCAAAATTTCAAAAAATTGAAGTTTTAGATACCGACGCACTAGGTAAACTGCTCTTACTTGACGGAAAAACTATGGTCTCTGAAGCCGACGAATTTGTTTATCATGAAGTTATGGCCCATATTCCTTATAGCGTAAGCAGAAAATGTGACCATGTGCTTATTATTGGAGGAGGAGATGGTGGCGTGGTTCGTGAATTTGCTAAACATCAAAGTATCAAAACGATTGATTTAGTTGAAATTGATGAACGTGTAATTGAAGTGAGTAAAGAGTTTTTTCCTCAATGCACAAGTGCATTAGATGATTCAAGAGTTACGATTCATGCAAAGGATGGATTCGAGTTTATAAAAAAGAAAAAAAATCATTACGATATCATTATTATCGATTCAACTGACCCTGAGGATTTTGCTTCAGGATTATTCACAAAAGAATTTTATAATGATGTTTATAACGCTCTTACAGAAGATGGTATTATGATGAATCAAACGGAAAATCCTTTTTTAGACGAGTTTGATATTAAAAAGATTTATTCTAATATGCGTAAAAGTTTTCCTTTCGTTCATTCATTCTTTGCTCCTATGATTATTTATCCAGGAGTATATTGGACCTTTGGTTTTTCATCAAAAAAATATGGGCCTCAGGACTTAAATCCTGTAAAAAGATATGAAATGGAAGCTCTTCAAAGAAGTCTTAAGTGGTACAACCAAGACTGGCACAAGGGTGCATTTCAATTAAGTAATTATCATAAACAAAAGATAGGATTAATCTAATGAGTTCGCAAATCAAACAACTTGATCAAATGGAAGAGAGTAAACCATTTATTGGTACAAAACGCTCTGAGTATCTATCAAAAAACACAACTCATATTTTAGGTTTTTGTTTTGATGGAACTACTAGCTTTCGTCCTGGAGCGAGATTCGGCCCTGACGCGATAAGAGATGCATCATTTGGAATTGAAACATACTCTCCATACCTTGATAAGGATATTGAAGACTACCAAATTGTAGATTGTGGGAACCTGCCTATTTATCCTAGTAAATGGCATCTAACGAATGATTATTTTCATGGTGTAACCCAAGAGATTCGCCTAAAAGATGATCAAGTAAAAATCTTATTACTCGGTGGCGAACATTCTGTTTCCTACGGAAATATTAGACTTCATCTAGAGCAATACCCTGATTTAGTATTACTTCACCTTGATGCTCATACAGACCTTAGAGATGGCTATCTTGAAGAAAAGTTCTCTCACGCCTCAATTATCAGAAGAATGTGGGATCATATGAATGAAAAACAAGAGCTGATTCAATATGGAATTCGCTCTGGCACAAAAGAAGAATTTATCTTCATGAAAGAGAACAAAACATTGGCCACTTCCCTTGATGAACTAATTGAAAGACTTAATAACCTTCCAAACAATAGACCTATTTATTTAACACTCGACTTAGACTTTTTTGACCCTGCCTATATGCCGGGAACCGGAACTCCCGAAGCAGGTGGAGAGAATTTTCATTCTTTTATCAAGCTTATAAAAATTCTTAATCAAAAAAACCTTGTAGGTGCTGATATTGTAGAACTCGCTCCAACACTGGACTCCACTGGGAACTCGTCAGTGTTCGCAGCTAAAGTG
>CATLVU010000090.1 GCA_950061135.1 uncultured Oligoflexia bacterium | reverse complement strand
TGAATTTAGTAATACCCGCAACTTCTTCAATAATGGTTCGGCGCTCTTCAGGCTTTGCCTGAACAAGCCTGTTGATTTCACCCTGTGCGATAATTGAGTATGACTTAGCCCCTGCACCTGTATCCATAAAAACTTCTTGGATATCTTTTAAACGGGCTGGTTGATTATTGATTCTGTATTCTGTCTCACCATTTTTATAAAGCTTTCTTGTAAGAGCAATTTCTGTAGGCTTAACAACTTCGTTTCCAATATGAATATGCTTACCGGTATCATTCAAAAGCACAAGAGTTACTTCGGCGAATGCGCCAGGACTATACTTAGAAGAACCTGCAAAAATTAAATCCTTCATTTTATTTCCACGCAGGTGCTTAGCAGACTGCTCACCCATAACCCAAAAAAGAGCATCAACAATATTCGACTTTCCACATCCATTAGGGCCTACGATTCCAGTAATCCCATCATCAAAATGAATTGTTGTTTTATCTTTAAATGATTTAAAACCTTGTAAATGCAGACGAATTAATCTCATCGAACGTGTCCCTCTTTTTCTCAATAAATATGCGTGTGTGTCACCCTAAACAAAAATCCTAAATGTCAGAATGAATGGTCATTTTCGCTTATATGGCATGAAATTGTCCAATATTAATGCAGAAAATTAAACTTTATGAAGCAATAAGTCGACAAGAGGATATACATATTTTCAAGAGCTTAGGAATATACCATGACAAAAAATAAAATAGATTTAGCTTCAAATCTTAGTTTTGGCTTCGAACAAACTTTTACCATTACAGATTGGTGGACTGATCCAGGCTTTACCTCAACATCAGATACGCCGCTTAAAAGAGAAAAAATGCTCGCCCTAGCTAAGGAGCTAGCTGATGAGCTAAAGGGAAAATATTTTGAATCAAAAGACATTTGGGATCATATGCAATATGAAGTCACTGACTCATCTGGCAAGACTTTGTTTTATGTAACAATGGACCCAGGCAGCATTGAAGTTAAAACTGAGCCTTGTTTAATTGATCAAATTGAAGCTCTTAATCATCCTTTGTTTATTGCCGCAGAACGTGCACAAGTAGTTCCCTATCGAACATGGTGGTATGGCATAAAAGGTGGAACCGAAGGTGGTTGTCATGTGAATATGGGGGGCTTTACACCTGAAACAAATCCTTTAAAAGCCAACCCTTCTTTAATGGTTAAATATTCCGCATATATTCATAACCGACCATGGCTTCACTACCCTTTTATGAGCCTCGATGTAGGGCCGGAAGGAAATGCTATGCGAATGGATGAAAAAGAAAACTATGATTTAGTTCTTCAAAAATTTGATGAATACAACAACCTGAAAGACAAGCTTGATGCGCAAGAGACTTATGAACATTTTAAAGATTGTAATTTAATTGCAAACAAATCTTCCTTTCCATCTTTATTTAAATTTCATCAACCGCTATTTTTAGTTGAGGATCGAGGGCAAGAAGCAGTTCGTTCGGCAAGAGAATTATATCTTGTATCTAACTTAAGACTTAAAGTTTTAAATTATCTTTTAACACAAGATAAAATCGAACCCTTAAAGTCTATAGAAAGTTTACATCAAGAAAAACTAACTTCGTTTTGGCTGTGGGATAAATTCAAAGAATGGTCACAAAAATTAGAAATACAAAGTGAAGAGTATCAAGTTTTTTTTCAAAGGCAATTTCCAAAACTTTCAATGGGCGAAGCTGTCCCTGATAATCTTTTTATTAATGAGGGAAGAAGACCACGAGTCATCACTGACAAAGTAATAAAAGATGGTGTCGTCCGCTCTAAAACAGTTGATACTTCTTATAAGCGTTTAGAGATTTTTTCAAAAAACTCAGATGCCATTGAGATTCAAGTTGATGGCCTTGAAAAATTTTCGTCTCAACAAAAATCTCAAGATGGACATTTTTATTATTATCTAGATGTAAAATAAAACCCTCAAAAACCCGTTATGACTATCAAGCAAGGTCCCAATCTTTATAAATTTAATATTAACGATATGATGTGGACTAATTAGTTTTGTGAATTCGATTTCTAAACATCAGATAAAGTCCAAATATCGCCATTGGAATACTTAATACTTGTCCCATATTCAAAATCATTCCTTGTTCGAAAGCGACTTGATTATCCTTAAAGAACTCAGTGATAAATCTCCATGTCATTCCACCGACTAAAATATAACCCACAAATCTTCCTTTGGGCCAAGTCTGGTTGTATCTCTTATACAAATAAAACCCCACAATCGATACCGCTGCATAACCAAAAGCTTCATATAATTGTGATGGATGTCTTGGAATATTATCAACTCGTTTAAAAACAAAAGCCCAAGGCACATCACTAGGATGGCCTAAAATTTCCGAGTTCATTAAGTTTCCTAAACGTATATAGGCACCCGTAATTAATGAGGGCGCAGCTGCGACATCAAATAACCATAGAAGGTCTAATTTTTTCACCTTAAAATGAAATAGAGCCACCGCGATCATGACACCTAGGAATCCTCCATGACTAGCAAGTCCTCCTTCCCAGATTTTTAAAATCGAAATTGGATCTGATAAGTATCTAACAGGTTCATAGAACAAACAATGTCCTAATCTTGCTCCAATAATTGTTCCGGTTAACATATGAACAAAAAGTTTAGAAATCTCTTTTTGGGTAAAACCTTTTTGCATCATATATTTTGATACGTACTTCTCTCCAAAGAAAAAACCACACACAAATGCTAGGCCGTACCAACGAGGTGCTAAATTAAAGCCTAGAATATTAATTGAGAAAATTTCTGGGTTTACAGTCCATTCGATCATAATCATTCCTTTGAATTATGTATTTACTATAGATATAAATTTCTTAATTTTAAAGAGGTATTAGAGTAAGTTTTTAATAATTTCTATATATTCGCTAGGACCCGATGGTTTCACTATGAATTCGTTTGCCCCTAATTCAAGCGATTTTTTACGATCTTCTGGGTCTGATGAGTTTGTGAAAATTATGACTTTCAAATCATTAGAATAGCTTGCTCTAATTTCCTGTAAGGTCTCAAAACCGTTTTTATGAGGCATGTTTAGATCTAATAAAATAAACAAAACACTTAGTCTGCTAACTTGATCACTTAAAAAATTTAAAACATCCTTACCTGAAGAAAATAAGTGAACTTCACACTCAGACTGTGCGCGACTTATAAGTCTTTGAGCAATTTTTAGCTCAACAGGATTATCGTCAACAATAAGAATCGACTTTTTCATCCCTTATTCCTTTTTAGGCTAATCATTATTTTATTAATTTTGCTTTCTGTATCTACTTCAATTCTTCCGTCATGTTTGTTCAAAATTGCTTCAACCAACACCCAATTAATTCCTGCACCAAGGCGATTTGTTTGGTGCTGAAAATACTGAATTATATTTTCCACATGACTCTCTTTAGAAAACTCTAACCCTATCTTTACTTCTTTATTATTATGGTCAATTGATAATTTAACATCGATAGGATCAGTTTTTTCTTTTTCTATATCCATAAAAATGATTTGTAATAAAGTGTGAACTGAATGAGAACAAAAAATCACTTCCTCTAACTGCTTAACGTTGATTGCCAGTTTTATTCCATTAATTTTTCTCAACTCTTCCAAGATAAATTCAAAGCTAACCTCTTCCCCATGATTAGTATTTACTAACCGTGAATATAATAAAAGTTTTGAGATGATATTAGTAGCTTCTCCCCCCATACTCTCAATTTCATCAATATATTCAAGTAAATACTCATCAGATTTCATCTCCTCTTTAATCATGGCAGCGTTAAAGCCCATCAACCTAACTGGTTCGCTCATGTCATGAGCAATACAGCTAATAAACTGTTCCAAATGACGATGCTTTACTTCTAGTTTGTTTACGGTTTCTTCTAATTGACTCTCTATTAATTGCCTTTTATCAACCATTTGCATAAAGGCTCTCGTCAAATTTCCTATTTCATCCTCAGCACTATCATACAGTTTTGTATCACCGCCTTCAGAAATAATTTTCGTCGCCTGCTCTAGCCTTTTAAGTCGTGTTGCTGTTTGTCTTCGAATAAACTTTAAAAAGACAAAGCCCTGTGCTAAAACTAAAACAGTTAGTCCCAGTTGAAAAATTAATATTAACAAACTAAACAATCTCGATGTTTCGCTTAGAGAATTAGAAAACTCATTTTCTAACTTCATCAAAGATTTATTATTGCTTTCTAACTCTAGTGTTATTTTTGTTATTTCATCTTGAGAGTAACTTTGATTTAATTGATAAAGTAAATACAAACTCTTTCCTAAAGCTTTTTGTTTTTCAAGAAGTACATCAGCTTCACGCCAAATTCTAATGATGTTTTCGACATCGGGTATCCAAGCAAAGTATCTAAAAATAATTATCATCTTCCATATATCTGTTGGATGATTCTTACCTTTAACAAGAAACTTCATTGCTTTATCATAGTCATATTCTAAATATGGTTTTTCTATTTCCAGTCGTCCTTGCTTGTCGGCCATCGGGATACTTAAGGCTTTTTTAAACTCATTATAATCTTGAATATTCTTACTAATAGAATATTTTAAAAGATAATAACTTGAATCCTTTTGATATTTTGACCAAAGTCCTTCTCCTACAACGTAGGAACGCAATCCTGAAAGAATAAATATACTTATAAGACTCATTAATATGGACGAAAAGCCGAGGAAGCCAAATAGATAGAAAATCCATTTCAACTTTTTTGAAAATGTTAATTTACCTAGCCGCTCTTCAAGCCGCGAAGAAAAATTTGTAGTTTTAACAAGCATAGTTAAATACCTATCGGAAAATATTAAGAATATCTTAACATAAAACAAACAAAAGATGAACTCTTATTTATATTATGTAAGTTTTTTGCCACTCAGCCCCTTTTTGGTAAGATAAACTTAATATTTAGAAGAGGATTAAAATGAAAAAACAAGCACTTATAGTTTTGGGAGCATTTTGCTTACTTACTAACCTTTATGCAACTACCTTTCAAATCAAAGATGGAAAAGCTAGCTTCAAGCTACCTTATACTCTAGGAACCCATGAGGGAGAAAGCAATAAGCTCACAGGCCAGATTGATATCACCAATAAAACAGGAGAATTATCACTACCAATTGAGTCTTTAAAAACAGGTAATGAAGAGATGGATTGTCATATGTATGAAGCACTTGGAATTAATTATAAAAACTCTGACTTTCCAGATGATCATGTTTGTGATGACGATAAGCTACCAAGCTCAGGTCCAAACTCTATTAAATATCCTTTTATCAAATACCAAATTTCAAACTTAGAAGTTCTATCTCAATCTGATCAGAAGATTGAATTAAAACTTCAAGGAACATGGGATATCCATGGCCAGCAAAAAAGTAGTTCCCATACCTTGAACATTTTAAAAGAAAAAAATCATTGGAAGTCCAAAACTGATTTTAAAATCTCTCTTAAGGATTTTGATATCATTGTGAAGAAGTTTTTAGTCATCGCTGTTGAAGATATTGCAACTGTTCAAGCCAATATTAAATGGTCTCAGCAATGAAAATAATAGTTCTATTTTTATTCACGGCCATCACTTCCTTAACTGTTATCGCAAATGAAAATGACGTTTCAATTAGTATTGGTGGGGGGCAAGTTGAGTCAGAGCAAGTCTCATCTCAAGCTTTAAGTTATTCACAAAGACTTTTTAGCAATCAAGTGCTATCTCTGCCTTTAGACATTGCTCTTGGAGTTCGTTATACGAATATTCAAAGTTCAAAGTTCTATATTTTTGAAGATGAAGAATATTTAAAGCCTATTAATCTTCAAGCATTAAATCTAATGATCGACACCAGAGTTAACTTTAAGTCTTTTTTACTGGGCTTTAACCTCGATTTACTGGGATACACAAAAGGAAGTAGTGCAGAAATAAACAACTCTGATGATGAAACAGACGTTGTCTCAAGTAATTTTTTCTTTTTTACTAATGATCAAGGAACCTTAAATTCTGAGTTCTGGATAGGAAAAGAGGTCAAGAACCTATTACTACGAGGCGGTATTGCACATATTGTTATCGAATATGAAGGTGACAATCCTGGGAACGAAAAAAGGCAACGTTTTTTTAATAACTTTTTTATCTCTCTAGGCTACCTATTCTGAGCTGCTTATAGCTTCTCAAATGACTTCTTTTGAGGTTAAGATATTAGAACTAATTAAAACTAATGGAGATTAAAATGGAACTCGTTAAAAAAACTGACAAAGGAACAATTTACAAAAAAAGTAATGGTCGTTATGGAGTTAAAAATGCTCAGAAAAAATGGATCAATGGTGAAGAAAAAACCAATGTTTTATTAGCAGAAGGACTTATTACTGTTGCTGCCCCAAAAGCAAAAGAAGAACCTGCTACTGAAGAAGCAGCTCCTGCAGAAGAAACTCAAGAGTAATAAAGTTTATACAGGGAAGTTTAAGTGCTTCCCTTTAAAATATGAGAACAATACATTACAAAGACAAAAAACTTTTTTTTGAAAACTATAAAATCGAAAACGCAGTTAATAGCTTTCCAACCCCTTTTTATCTTTATTCAAAACAAAAACTTATTAATAATTTTCTCAGCTTTCAACAAACGGCCAAGGAATACTTTGATATGCCAGAGATTTGTTTTGCGCTTAAAGCAAATTCTAATCTAGAGCTTTTAAAAATTTTATCATCACAAGGCTCTGGTGCTGATATTGTTTCTGGTGGAGAGCTAATCAGGGCAATAAATGCAGGTATTTCTCCAAAAAAAATTGTTTTTAGCGGTGTTGGAAAAACAAAAGACGAGATAAACCTAGCACTTGATCGTGACATCATGTCTTTTAATGTAGAGTCTGCTGAAGAACTAATGCTTATCAATAAACTAGCAAAGCATAAAAACAAGGTTGCGAACATTGCCTTAAGAATAAACCCTAAGGTTAAAGCTCTTACACACAAATATATATCCACAGGATACAAAACTCATAAATTTGGTCTTTTAGAAAAAGACTTACTCGGTATAGTAAATGATGATACTTTTTGGACTTCCTCAAAACTAGTAGGACTTAGCGTTCACATTGGTAGTCAGTTAACATGCTTAGAAGCAACTAAAAAAGCCATTCAACAAATTTCTGATTGTGCAAATAAGATTTCAACTAAATTAGAATTTATTGATGTTGGTGGGGGCCTTGGTGTTAATTATTCTAATGATCAAAAACCCAAAGCCCCAACTTTGAACGAATACATGATAGCGATAAGAGATAATTTAAAAGTAAACTATCCTCTAAAAATTGTATTTGAACCCGGAAGAAGTATTATTGCCTCTACTGGAGTTTTTGTTTCAAAGGTTTTAAGATCAAAGCAAAGTGAAGACTGTCACTTTATTATTGTTGACGGTGGTATGAATGACTTTGCAAGACCTTCATTATATCAGGCCTATCACGAAATATATCCTTCTAAAGACTGTAATCAAAAGATTGAAACTGATATTGTTGGGCCCATCTGTGAAACAGCTGATTGTTTTGGAGAAAAAAGAATGCTACCAAAATTGAAAGAAGATGATTTTATTGTCATTGCCGATACAGGGGCTTATGGCCACTCAATGAGCAGTAATTATAATCTTCGATCAAAACCTATTGAACTTTTAATCAATAATGATCATTCTTTAATTCAAATAAGAGATAAACAAAACTTAGAAACGCTCTAGTCAATTAAGTGGTAGTAGTAACCAAATCTCATGTTTTATATCTACTACACCTTTTAGCTTTTCGACTCCTTTATAACTCTCTAAGTTTTTAATTTGATAGTACTCATTGTAACCTTTTTGTAGTTCTTTATACTCAATCGAGAATGGAGGACCATCTAATTTGTTTTGATCGTAAGAAAAAGTTATTAATAACTGCTTTGCTTTATCTGTAATCGTTGAAAGATGATCGTAATATTTTTTTCTCATCTCTGTGGGGAGTGCCACGAGTGCTGCTCGATCAAAGACAGCATCAACGGGGCCAATAATATCAGCATTCAATTTAAAAAAATCACCGACATAAATACATAGCTTATCAGTTTGATAAATTTTATAGTTTTTTTGAATTAAAATCTCTGGATCAATTTTTAATTCAGCAAAAAACTCCTCTACAGCCGATTCAATTAATTCACATCCTATAACAGAATACCCTTTTGATAAAAGCCACTGCATATCCATGCTTTTCCCACACAGGGGAACAAAAACTGTATCATCAGTTTTTAGACTTAATTTATGTATATACTTTTCTAGCATTGGGTTTACTGCTGTCTGATGAAAACCAATTTCCCTATCTTCCCATTTCTTTTTCCAAAAACTTTCTTCCACTAATACCCTTTTCTTTATTTCAAAATACATTAAACTTTATAAATGAGTTATTTCATTCCAATTATTGTAGGTAGTGTTTTTACCGGTCTTGCTTATCTATTACATCGAAGTACTGTATTTTATAAAAAATATGGCCTTCCCACAACAGGAACAGTTATTGGAATTGAGGAATATCTATCAACTTCAACAAATAAGTCTAAGAGTATCCTTTATAGACCTATTATTGAATATTACTTTGATGGAAAACCATACCTATTTTCTGGTACAGGAAAGTCTACTGGACTTGAAGCACACAAAATAGGTCAGATCATTAAACTTCTTTATCATCCCAAAGGTCCAGAATATGTATACATCAAAAACGGTACAACGGAAGTTTTCACAATAGTATTTGGTATGACTGGAATTATATGTCTTGGTTTTGCTGTTTACAGTATAGTACAAGCCTTACTAGATCCAAAAGGCTTTCAGCTAGACATATTTGGGCTAATTCCATTTATTCTTTTTTTGAGCTCTATAATTTTTGTTCTAAAGAAAATAAAAAAATATAAAAAAGAAAATGGCAAAATAGATATAGATTTTAATAAACAATCTATAATTACCCAAGAAGACCTAGCAAGAAGAAAAGTATATTCAGATAATTTTTCAATTAGAAAAACTGTTAACAAGCATAATAAATTTGGCCTTGGTATTTCGATGATCTTTTTTATTATTATTTCATCTTTGTTTTATAATTACTGGAACCACTTATCCATATCTAAAAAAGAAGAATTAATGGCGCTATTTCAAGATCATAATAGAATAATTGATGCTGCCAAAAACTTTAATCCAAACAAAGATATAGACTTAATAATTATAGGCTTTTTCCTGTTTTTTATACTTATGGCCTGCTATAGTTTGATTTATTCGATAAGAAAAATAACAAATTCGTAGTAGGGCCTACAATCGCCTAATAACCAAAGATGTATTTATGCCGCCAAATGCAAAGTTATTACACATGATTGTATCAATATTCATTTCACGACCTTCTTCTCGAATATAATCAAGTTCAGGACATCTTTCATCGACTGTTTTTAAATTCAAAGTCGGAGCAAACCAATTGCGTCTCATCATTTCAATCGCCAGCCATGTTTCAACGGCACCACAAGCACCAAGAGTATGTCCTAAATAACTTTTTAAGGTAGAGTATGGTATTGAATTTCCAAAAACTTTATTTGTTGCAGTTGCTTCAGGAACGGAAGTCGACACAGAAGAAGACTCTGACTCAACTAACACTTCTCTTGGTGCTCTTTTACATTTATCTCCATCAGAAAAATTCTCAGTTGAAGCTTATGTTTCTCACTTTAAAGGAGAAACAACTTATGACGGAGATGAAGATGATGACTCATATGTATCTAATTATTACAGAGCATACGCTGGTTATAAAATAACAGACTCTCTAAGTATCGGAGGTGGTACTGTTTTTTCTTATGACGGTGAAAACGATGAGTATAATAGACTGCAAATTGATGCTAACTTTAATATTCCAAACACAAATATTTACCTAGGTGGAGGATACTCTCACAGTAATTTTGAAAGTTATCCATTAAACTCTCCAACTATTTTCTTTGGAGCTGGTTTTTACAAAGTAAACAAAATTTCTGCCGAAGTTGTTACTAGCTATACAGCAGAAGAAAAAGCAAAACAAAATGGATCAGAATATTATGGTGACCAAGAGCTTACAATTGAAGTTTCTGGTATTTATGACTTAGAAAGAGTTCAACTAAAAGGAAGTATTTCTTCCACAAAAGAAGAATCCCATGCTGACGCGAGTGAGGATAGTACATCAAGCTTGTCATCTAGTATTGGAGCTGAATTCAAACTTGCACAAAACTTTTATTTAGGTGCTTTTTTAAATCAAGATTCTAATGAATACACAGATGAAGAAGATTCTGATTATGACTCAACATATACATATAATCATTTAAGCATCTCAGCCCGTTATATAACAGATCAATTTGAAATTCTTGCTGGTTTATCGCTAGATCAAGGCGTTGACAAAGAAAATGATGAAATAACTGATGATGAAAGAGGGAATGCTTTTACTCTTGGTTTCACTTACTTTTTATAATTTTTTGCAGCCCAGAACTTGTTTCTGGGCTGTTTAATTTATTCCGATGTAATACATTCTCAAGAGAGAATGGATCAAAAAAATCTTATTTCAGAGAGTGCTTTAGAGCATATTTTCTTACTCCCTAGCTTATACTTCCTAAAAATGTGGAATCAGATTGAGTTTGTACCTATAATTAAATAATGAAAACCTTTCTATATAACTTGATTACACTAACGATAGCTATAATAACATTTGCTATATTCAGTTATTTTAATATCCATTACTTTATAGGGATTCTACTCTCCTTGACCATTACAGCTTTATCATCTTATCCCCTTAGAAAGCTTTTAAAACTACCAGCGATCTCACAAAAGTAATGTTGCTTAGGATATTACTTCCTAAGCTTTTTCCTCAGATTTATTGATTTATATGTTAAAATAAATACAAGAGTTTCGCAGTCGGATACAGTGATTGTGATGTAAACTAACATTTATTTTGTACAGGAGGTACCATGTCAAAAACAGAAAAGCTAAAAAAATACTTGAAAGGCATCATTCAAAGTAGAAGAAATGCTAATGAGTTTCCACCTTACGATCTACCAAAAGATCACAATACAGAAGACTACATCAAGCTTGCAACACAATTAGGCCATAATGATTCGAAAGATTTCGAAGAAATCCTTCAGTTTATCGAAAAAAAGATAGAAGAAGAAGCTAACGTAGAAGCCTTACTGAACTATGTTCAATATTTTGATGGTGTCTTTGAATCTTGGCAGGAAGAATCGGAATACAACGAAGAATCGAATAATTAACTAACGGCTAGGAAATAAGTTTTAACTCCATTCTGGAGCTTCACTAACCTAGTGAAGTTTTTTAATTTTTAGTTTGAAAATATTTGAAAAAGGTCGGGGGTGAGAGTCTCGCCTACTAACCACTCGCTCCTGCTCGTTAACGTAGGCTTACCTCACTCGGACTGACGCTCACTTTCTGTTCGCTTTTCGCTATCGCGCGTCCTCGCTCCCTTCGAATCCTCAACAACAATCATCTTTTTTCAAATTGCCCCACGCTTTAATACAGTACGAGTGAAAGCGAAGGAGTGTACAAAGAAGTACATGACTGAGCTTGAGTCGAAGTAACATTCTTCACACTTGATGGTGTTTTCACTGCATCAAAGTTTATAAGTCGGACATAGAAATCAATCGGTTAGAATTGTTGTACCACCAATAAT
>CATLVU010000089.1 GCA_950061135.1 uncultured Oligoflexia bacterium | reverse complement strand
GCATTTTGCAAAGTCATATTAAAAAATTCCTCTACTTGTATCTTTCTTGGAGTTAAGGTCTTTCATACCGACTCCTTATTTGTTTCCTAATACGCCGAATGTGCGCGCCGCGCAATGCCCCATATATCTTTTTCATACTCAGTCTTAGCTTGGCAAAGTAAAATCAAATAATTAGCATCAAAAAAGTGAAATTTATTTTAATCGTAATTATGCTGATCTTCCCGCTTTTATCCAATGCCTGTGAACTTCAAAACGGACAATTTGACGGCTCATGGCAAATAAAAATTATTTCTGACTACTTAGATGAGGAAGAATGTGAGGCTTCTAAAAAACATATAAGACTTATGATTAACAGAGTAAAAACAACTTCTGATATTCAGGTTCAACTACAAAATACTTTTCAATATTCATCATTTAGTCTTTCAATACAAATTCAAATGACTATTTTAGAAAAAGAAAAGCACGGACAAATTTTAATTAACTCTAAGATAAACTAAGAAGCTTTCTTGAGAGTAATCTTATTTAAATCAACTTATGCTCTAGGAGGTTCGAGCGAGACCGCAGGAGCATACAATCAGTATGTGACTAAGGTTGAGTTGAGTAAAGCGACGACGATGATGAGTTGATTTTATTAAGATTTGGTTGCGGGAGCAGGATTCGCCTACTTACCGTTCGCTCCTGCTCACTAACGTAGGCTTACCTCACTCGAGCTGACGTTCACATCCTGTTCACTTTTCGCTAACGCGCGCTCTCGCTCCCATCGAATCCAACTCTCACATAGCCAATCTTTAAATATTCCTTCATGCTTTCATTTGCAGAGAAGCGAGTCGACTAAGGCGTACATTAAGTACTCCGCGGGAGCGAGCTTTGATAAAAATGGAATGATGAAGGAATATTTAAAGATTGGTTGCGGGAGCAGGATTCGAACCTACGACCTTCGGGTTATGAGTTAGAATGTCAGCCAAAAACAAGCCTCTTTTTATATTCAACCATTTAAAATTATTGGATTTTTGGTTTTTTTAGGAAATTTGTAAAAATGATATAAATACTGAGAAAGCCAATGGTTAAAAATATAATAGAAAACCGACTCATACAGTCATAAGGTCTATACTGAATTCAAAGTAGAAATTAAATTTTTAACAAAAAAAAGAGGGCCTTAGCCCTCTTGTAGTAAAGTTGAATTATTGAGAATATTCAGTCCCGTAAGTTTTGATAAAGTCCATTAGAATCCTTCCAATGACATCCAGTGAGACTATTAAATGACCTGTTGAAAGAGTCTCATTTTGATTCTTTTTTTCAGAATCAAGGTTAATTATTAAATGCTCTTGTAAAATAGGGTTTTGATTAAGGTAGTGTTCAAAATAAAGTCTTTGTTTCTCATCAGATAAATTTTTAATAAAATCTTTCGCCTTCACACAGTTCTTCAATGTTAAATCTGCCATAAAAAACCTCCATTTCGCTTCCTATATGCTCAATAAGATTTTTAATATCAATGATTGCAAAGCAACTTGCGGAGTCATTTAGATTAAAAAATTTTGAGCTATCAAAAAAAATGGAGATTTTAAAAGATTTCTTCCATTTAAATTACAACCATAAAAAAGGAGTCGGTATGAAAGACCTTAACTCCAAGAAAGACACAAGTAGAGGAAATTTTTAATATGACTTTGCAAAATGCACCCAACATTAACGTCGAGGATAAAATGGATTTACCAAACATTCATTTTATCAACGCAAATGCTGGAGGTGCATTTATGGCAAAGTATAACATTGGTGTGGATTACCACAAAAAGTTTTCTTATCTTGTAGTAAAAGAAGAAAAAGGCAGAGTATTACGCTCGGGACAAATTACAAATTCTAAAAAAGCTGTAGCTGACTTTTTAGAACCATTTAAAGATGATTCTGCTGCTGTTTTAGAGTCTTGTCGAAATTGGTGCGTAATGCATGATTGGCTTGAAGAAATAGTAGATGATGTAATTCTAGCAAACCCCTATAAAGTCAAAGCAATTGCTGAAGCGAAAATCAAAACAGATAAAATTGATGCAACTGTATTAGCTGACCTTTTAAGGGCCGACTTAGTTCCACAGGCTTATATTGCAAAAAGACCTGTTAGAGACATGAGAAATCTTCTGAGAGAGAGAATTTATTTTGTTCGTTTAAGAACAATGACAAAAAATAGAATTACGACAATTTTTGATCGTTACCCAGAAGAAGTCAGAAAAGAAAAAGCAAAGACTGATTTATTTGGGAAGAAAGGTCGGTTACAACTTGAGAACATTGATTTACGTCCGGCAGACAGAGCTTTAATTGATAGAGAATTAAACTTTATAGACTTTATAAATGTGTTTATTAAAGAGGTTGAAGAAGTTATCTCTGATAATTTTAAAGCAAGTAAGAATGCAAGGTTTTTAAAAACAATACCAGGAATTGGTGAGTTCTTTTCAATGCTAATTGATGCTGAGGTTGGCGATATCAATCGCTTCAGAAATGAAAAGAAGTTTGCTGCTTATATTGGGCTTGTCCCTTCAACTTATTCATCTGGTGGCAACACAGTTAATGGCAGAATCATCAAGGGTGGAAATAAGCTTTTAAGATGGGCCTTTATCGAGGCAGTCATTCCAGCAATAACACATGATGAATATATGAGATGGGAATACGACAAACTCAGAGAACGAATGAATTATAACAAAGCAAAAACAGCAATGGCGAGAAAGCTTTCTTCAATTGCATATAAATGTTTAAAAGAACAGAGAAGCTATAAAAAGTTCAACAAGATTGAACTTGAATATAAAAAACTTGGGAGGGCAAGTTAACCCTCAGACTTCAATTGTCCCGATAATTTTCTAGTGGTTGTTCTATAGGAACTTCGCACTCTCAAGGAGAATGGGAACTTGGAGATCTAATAACGAAGTGTGGCTGAATGGATTAGGTCACGAATTGGAGAATGGTCTTAACCTAGGAAGGGTAATTAAAAATTACTAACGGATTACTTCGTCCTGAAATTAGAAAGGACTATAAGTATCTAAAATATTAACAGAAAGGTGCATTTAAAACTTGCATTCTTTCATTGGAGAATATTATGCTTAAAAAATTATTGGCATTTATGCTTATTTCGTTATGTTTTGTTTCTTGCGATGACGATGATGATTCTGGTAGCTCAGGAGGAAGTATAAAGCTTTTTCATGCTGTAAGTACTGAGAATTTTCGTTATGAAAAATTAACGAATAATACCTTTAGTGAAGAAGAAAAATACGAAGGTATTGCAAAGTATTATGAGTTAGTTGCTTATTGGCAAAGTGTAAAAGAATTACGAGATTATATGGTATTAGCGAAAACAAGCTTAACACCAGCAGACGTCGAATCTTTAATTGCATCAGTAGACATGATTGCACCTCAAAGAAATCAAACAATTATTCTTAATAGATTGCCACTTGATTTAGAGAATGAAGCGGAACTTATCAAAAAAGATCTGCTAAGTTTAAGAGATTTACTAGTTCAAGATTATTATGATGTAACATTTCTTGACCTTGATCTTTCAGGTTTTGATATTGTACTTGATTACAGAGAGCAGACTTATCAATTTTACAATGATCAGCATTGTGGGTCAGGAAATGAAATCACTCGAATGAAAGGACTTCTTACTGTTGATAGCTGCGATTTAAGAGCAAGACAAATTTATGAAGGAGTACAGTCTGTTAGTTTAAATGGTGTTTGTACAAACTTAGCAACAAGTACAGGTGCTTATACAACTAAAGATTTTGTCGATGCTTGTTATACTTATGTAGTTCAAGGGTATTCTGATTATGATACTTCAGATGAAGCTGTAGCCTTAGAGAACATGTCTGATATTAAATTGCTTTCAATGTATAGCGATCAGCATTGTAAAAGAGGAAATATTATTACAAGAATTGCAGCTCCTTACTCTTTTAGATCATGTGGTTATATTGCAACTGATATCTACAATAATGGTGGAACTTTAAATACTCAAAGTTATAGTATTGATAATAAATGTTCAAACCTAGAAACTAGTACAGGTGCATATACAACAGAAGATATGCAATTTGTTTGCGAGGACCTTTGGCCACAAATGAATGAATAGAATTAATACAATTAAATTTTTGTAGGAAAGGGAGCCTTATATAGGCTCCCTTTTTATTTATAATGCTAGATTACTTAATTCAGAAACAAGTTCTTGAGATCGCTGAACAAAAAGCTTTTTCTCATTATCTTTTAGTCCTTCACCACTGATTGCTGCAAGGTCTTGAATATGATGACAAATTTTAGTCGCCAGTTCTTTTTTATCTTTCGTTTCAGCTAGTTTAAATGCGTTCTTAACTAGGTTATGTGTCGGATTAATTACAAGCGTCTTCTTAGTAGGCATTTCAAAACTGCTTTGTCCCATTGATTTTGTCATTTGAGCAAAACGTTTCATTGATTCGTCAATTTTGTAATAAGCTGCAGTTGTTGAGTTTTTAAAATTCTTAACTTCAATCTCAAGACTAGCAGGTTCATTTTCTTTCACTTCACCAACAAGAGTTGCTTTAAAAAGGTCTTGGATTTTTAAATCTTCTTCTGTTGCATTTTCAACTTCTAATGCATCTTCAATTGCATTGTCGATCAATGTGAATTTAACTTCAGTATCACCTTGCTTTTGCACCTCTGTATGTTGCATGAAGTGAGGGTCGATATAATTGTCAGTAGTGATAACTTGAACACCATTATCTTTTAACTGTGTTCTTAATGATTGATCAGAAACTTCATTTTCAAAATAGATAATTTTGTTTTTAAGTTTGTCATTATCTTTAGGTAACGAGTCAGAGTATTCTGATAATGTAACGTATTTTTCATCAGAGTTTTGAAAAATAACCTTATCTCTCATTAATTCATCAAACTTTGTATCACTTACAACTCCGTATTTAACAAAAAGACCGATATCTTCCCATGCTTTTTCATAGCGATCACGGTCTTGCTTGAAAAGTTTTTTTAGACTTTCAGCGACTTTTTTAACGATATAGTTTGAAATTTTCTTTATGTTTGGGTCGCCCTGAAGAGCAGATCTTGAAACATTTAGAGGGATATCGGTTGAATCAATTGCACCTTTTAATAACGATAAAAATTCAGGGATAACATTTTTAACATTATCAGAAACAAAAACTTGTTTTGAATAAAGTTTAATATTGGATTCATTTACAGGCTTTGAAGGATTCAGTTTTGGAAAATATAAAATCCCTTGTAACGTAAACGGATGGTCAACATTCAGGTGTAGCCAAAATAGCGGTTCTTGGTCCATTGGATACATCTTTTTATAAAAGTTTTTATAGTCCTCATCTGTTAAGGTTGAAGGATCTTTTTTCCATAAAGGAGTAGTGTCGTTGATGATATCAGGAGTAAGAGTTTTTTTGTCCTCTTCTTTTTCTGCTTTCGCGTTTTCTTCTAATGTTTTTTCAACTTGGTTTACATCTACTAACTCTATTGGGTATGGCATAAAGTCACAGTAGTTAGTTAAAGTTTGTCTTGTTTTCCAATTGTCTAGAAACTCCTCGCTTTCAGTGTTTACATGAAGAGTAATCGTCGTTCCAATCTCTGTCTTATCAGATTCTGAAAACTCATATTCTGTTTCACCCTTTGAAGTCCAACGTGTTGCTTTTGCTCCAGAGTTCATTGATAAAGAGTCAACGACTACCTGATCTGCAACCATAAATGCTGAGTAGAAACCAAGGCCGAATTTACCAATGATATCAGTTTTAGTTTCTCCGCCTTCGTCTTTCATTTTATTAACAAATTCTTCAGCCCCAGAAAATGCTAGTTGAGCGATGTACTTCTCAACTTCTTCTTCACTCATCCCAATTCCATTGTCTGTGATAGTGATTGTCTTTTTTTCTTTGTTTACTTCTACTAGAACTTTTCCTTCTGGTGTCTCAGCTCCTTGAGAGCGGGCGAGAGTTTGTCTTTTCGTTATGGCATCACAAGCATTTGATACAAGTTCTCTTACAAAAATATCGTGTTCAGAATAAAGCCATTTTTTGATAATTGGTAAGATGTCAGTAGTATTTACGGAAATATTCCCTTTGCGTGATGTCATTTTTTCTCCCTTTTTAAATTTTAATGGACATACCTAATATGGTGCACATAATTTAAACGTCAAGCTTAAGGAATAAAAAAATATGAATGAAATTCAAAAGATTTAGGTGCTTTCTACGGGTGGAACAATTGAAAAAACTTATAATGAGTTAGATGGCACACTGTTCAATAGAGAAGTCGTGGTTAAAAATATAATTAAAGAGCAGATACGTCTTCCTTATACCCATATAGTTTCAAGGTCAATATTAAATAAAGATTCGTTAGAGATGACTTTGGAGGATCGAGAAAATATTTGCCAAAGTATTCTTAAGATTAGCAAACAAGGTTTTCCTGTGATTATTTTGCATGGAACAGATACGATGCAACAAACAGCGACTTTGGCCCACGAGAAATTAACGAATTTAAAAGCACCTGTGATTTTTACTGGAGCTATGCGCCCTTTAGGGTTCTATCAGTCTGATGCGATTCAAAATATTACCGAAGCGTTAAGTCTGTTTAAAGTTTTGCCTCCGAAGGTTTATATTTCTTTTCATGGACAGGTTTTTAATTTGCCTAATGTGAGAAAAAATCGAGAGAAAGGAACTTTTGAAGAGTTCTAGATTACTTACATCGAAGTCTTTGAGGCGCGACATGTTTCCATTTCTTTTGGCCTTCCATAAATTTTTGTGCATGATCAATTCTTGGAAGTTTCCATACATTTGGACCACATTGAGGAAACAATGTAATCAGACCTCCGAAGTCATTTCCTGAAAGCTCGGATTTGGCGTCAGGGCAAAATACTTGTGCGCAAATTGAAAGAATATACTCTGCTTTTTCTCCGTTTTGTTCTGTTGTTACTCTAAAAGATTCTGTTTTGTAAGTTTTCTTTTGATAGTTTGGGTTTTCTAGAAATTCTTCCCATTGTTTATTGTACTTTGTAATAATTGAACCGTTTGAGTTTCTTAGTGGTAGGCCATTAGTATCCGCTATATATTCTACTGTTCTAATATCTTCTGGATCAACATTTATGCCTTTTCTTCGTTTTACTTTTTGATATATATCTTCAAGGTCTTTTTTAGAAGTAATAGCATTAAAGGGTGTTTTTCTTAATGGAAAATTTTGCTCCAACAAAAGAGAAATTATTTGCTCTCTTTGTTCTTGGGTGGCTTCTTCTGGAAGATCATCTATTAATTTCGTTAGTGCTGAGATTTGTTCGTCATCATGAACATGACGTTTTATGTGATTAAGGCTTGAGTCGGTTCTGTGAAGTGTTACTAAGTCTTCACAATTGTCGCAATCAAATCTTCCATAGCTTGCAGGGCTAACGAAAATAGAATCTTGTTCATCAACTCTTCGAATTAAAGGAAATGAGCTTTGAGTTGAAGTGCTTGATGATGGGTTGCGATTAGCTTTGAACTTATCAAGTAAACGATGTTCACGAGCAAAACGTCCAAGAGACCTTGTTGCAAGTAATCTCGAAGCTAATCCTGGTGTGAAGTCTGCGGCTAAAACAAGGCCGCTTGCTCCTAATTCATCTCTTGCATTTGTGACGTCTTCAACACTTGCCCAAGATGCATAGGCGCTATTTAGTGCTTGAGTTGTTTTGTAATTTTTTGATTGAGCTCTAAGGTTTTGTACTCCGTCATATACAAACATTGAGCCTCCCGTGTAAAGGGCGGCTGAACTGAGTAAGGTCGTAGCTGCTAGTCCGTATAATCCACCACCAGCAACTTGGCCTAGCCCCGGGACAATTTGCACAAGTGTTCCGCCTACAACAAGTGCTGTCGCCCCGATCATTGACCAAGTACTAAGCCCATTCTCTATTGGCTTTGTCTCCAAAAGGTGACAATAAGCGGCCTGCCCAAGCACCAATGAGTTTTCTGATTCTTGGGCCATTTCATTTAATACCTCTTGAGCAATTCCATTATAGTTGTGAAGTTTTAGATCTTTGTCCTTACATAGATCGCCAAGGGTATCATTAATTCTTTTCATTTCTTCTTGAACTTCAGACAAAGCCAAGTTTCTAGCACTTCTGTCGTAGAATAATTTTTGAGTAGCGATTTCTAATTGCTCAGGTGTTTGTAGTGAAATTTCTTGATTTTGAACTTTTTTATTTATTTTGGTGGCAAGCTCAGATAATTCAAGTTTTGAGTTAAAAAGATCTAAACCTATAATTTCATTTCCAAAATCAAATACCGTTGGGTTTTCATTATAAATTATACTTAAAGATGTTGTTATTCCTTGGAGCTCTTGCTGATATTCTTTTTCAAGGTCTTGTATTTTTTCGTTAATTTCTAAGCAGACTGGGTCATTCAAAAACCGAAGGCTTGCACTCCAGTTCCCTGTTTCAAAACAACTTTTTTTTGTTTGTTTCAGGGGATTCATGGTTCTTTCAAATTGTTCTTTTAATGCATCTTTTTGATCGATGAGAATTTTAGCTTCTACAGACCTTTGAATTGTATTTTTTAAATACAGCTTTTCTTTTTCATCTTGCAAAACATTGCTAACTTCTTCATCAGACAAAGTTAATTGTGGGCTTATTATGTTTCTGAACTCTTGCGCTTCGTTTTTTGATCTTTGAGAATATTTTTCTTTGGTTTCATTTAAAATATTATTAAGTTTTGTATCTTGACAGCTCTTTGGAAATTGCAGTTTTTCTTGGCATCGTTGTTTTGATCTTGCTCTTGAGGCTGCACTTCTTGAAATATTACTGCGGCATTGCTCATCAAACATTTTTAGATAGGGTATTGAGCTATTTAGTAACCCTTGAAATAGTTTTGCTCTTAAACGTTCATTAAAGTTTTCTAGCTGTGGTGTAATCGCTTTTTCTTGAATTTTTGAATAGTTTGATAATAATTGTTCGACATTCAGATCAATAGGAAGATTTCCATTGATACAGTCTTGATAAATAACAGTCTGTGGATCGGTTTGATTTAAGTCTTTTTTGCTGATGGTTGGATAGTATTCACAATATGGTGGAAGCTCTTGTGCATGGCCATTTAGTAAGTAAGTAATAGAAATTAAAATAATCAGAAACTTCACATTTCTTTATCGGTTATTTTTATAAGGGTTTCAAAATGATAAGAGGGCCTCTTCTTCGCTGGAAATTTTTACCAGTCTAAGTTGCTCCATTTTAAACTTCAAATAAATATTGCAATTACGGAAAAGTTACGTATAGTGTGTATATATGAATAAATATCCTCTTATAGCAAAAGTTGAATGTGGCCTATTTGGAATCCAAGATGACCATATGGAAAAGTATCTCAGTTTAGATCAGTATATGGTCTCTAATAAGAGCTCAACCTTTTTCTTTAGAGCATCTGGAGAGTCTATGCAGCCTTTTATAATGCCAGGAGATATCGTTGTGGTTGATAGATCTAAACGAGTAGAGTCTCAAGATATTTGTATTGTGGAGCTTGAGGGTGAGCTTTTATGTAAGCGGTTCATTAAATTGGGAGAAAGGGGGGTTTTACGTTCTGAGAATCCTAAGTTTAAAGATGTTTATTTAACAAATTTTAGAGAGGCAAGTTTTTTTGGAGTTGTTACTGGTATCTCCAGACGTTTTATAGATTTATAAATGATAGCTCTTGTTGATTGTAATTCATTTTTCTGTAGTTGTGAGAGGTTGTTTCGGCCAGACTTAAAAAACAAACCAGTCGTTGTTTTATCAAATAATGATGGATGTATTATTTCACGAACACAAGAGGCCAAGCAATTAGGTCTAAAGATGGGAGGTCCTTATTTTGAAATCAAAAGTTTTTGTAGAAAGTATGACGTTCATGTGTTTTCTTCTAACTTTTCTCTCTATACTAATATTTCAGATCGGGTAATGAGTACACTCGAAAAGTTTTCTTCCTTGGTAGAGATTTATTCTGTAGACGAAGCTTTTTTAGATTTATCTACATGTCAAAATGATTTGAAGGTAATGGGAAAAAAAATCAAGCAAACGATTGATCAAGAAATAGGAATTCCTGTTGGAGTAGGGATTGCAAAAACAAAAGCCTTGGCCAAAGTTGCTAATTATCTTGCTAAAAAATCAGACGAAGTAGTCGTTTTAGATAATGAAGAGGTCGTTAATGATGCTTTAAAGCTTGTTCCTATTGAAGACTTATGGGGAGTTGGTAGGCAGAATCAAATTAAGATGAAAGCACTTGGTATTATGACTGCTTATGATTTTAAGAATTATGATAATGAAAAACATATCCAATCAGTTTTTACTAAAACAGGGCTCCAGCTCAAAAAAGAATTAGAAGGAATTTCTTGTTTCTCATTGAGTAAGGCGACGCCAAAGAAAAAAAGTATTTTATCTTCCCGAAGTTTTGGGCAAGTTGTAACAAGTAAAGAAGAGCTCAAAAAAAGTATCGCTTATCATATTTCTCTAGCTGCACAATCACTTCGAAAACAAAACTCTTTGTGTTCTCAGCTGTATATCTTTTTAAGAACAAGCTATTATGGAAAAACAGAGTTTCATTCTAAAACTACTCAAATAAATTTTTCTGTACCAGTTGACGATACGTTATTTTTAATTGAACAAGGTATGAAAGCGGTTGATAAAATATATCAGCAAAATATTTTATATAAAAAAGCAGGAGTAGGTCTTGAAAAGATTGTTGATAACGATTCTTATCAGCTAGGTTTATTTGATAGACCAAATAATGAGCGAAAAACCTTAATGAATCTAATGGATCAAATTAATAATAGAGAAGGCAAATTTACTTTAAAATCAATGGCCTGCGGAGTTGATAATTCACTGTGGAAAATGAAGCAAGATTTTAAGTCGCCTCGCTACACTACAAGCTGGAATGATCTTTATAAGTTGAAGTAGCTTTTTGATAACAAATAAAAGAAGTAAGCCCACATAAAAATGGCCCCCATATGATATCAATCACACTCATTTCAATCGGCCAGTTTTTCAACAATGCCATATTGGTTAAATCATAAGTGCCATAAAGAACGAGTCCAAAGATATAGCCTTTAAATAGTGCTTGAACACGATCTTTAGCCTGAATACAACCAAAAATAACAACCCCTAGAGGAATAAAAAAGTAAACTCCCGCTGCCGCCCAGTAAACAACATCAAAGCTTCCATTTACAATCATCGCTACTTTTTCAGATTGTTGGATATAGAAATTTTTAAAAATATTTCCAAGCCAGATATAATCAAGAACCGTTACGCAAAAAATTGCTTTAAAAAATAAAATCAGGTGCTGTGTTTTTAAAGGTAGAAATGCGGGAACAGTATCTGCATACTTTTTAAAATCATCACCTTTTTTTTCCATTATTTTATCTGTCATTGCGACACCGGAAACTTTTAGCAATAAAAAAGTAATTAAGAGGGGAGAAATAATGAGATATAGATCAGAAAAGTGATTTAGTGTTAAAAAGAAGATACCCCACCAGATAAGTGCTTCTCCAAAATAATTTGGATGCCTACTTAAAGACCAAAGACCTGAGTTAAGAATAGGAGAAGGTTTTATTTTCTTAAACTGCATCATCTCAAAGTCAGCAACTGTCTCCCAGATAAAACCAATTAAAAATAAAGTGAGGCCTATAAAGTTAATAGGGAGTAGTTTTTGTGAGTTATATGAGACGTGAATAAGAGGCAAAGCGATAATATACATTAAAATTGCTTGCAAAAAGAAAACTCGAATAAAAGAATTGTCGGGTTTTTTTTTACCCGAATTTTTTTTCATTTCTTG